>JAFXIL010000176.1 GCA_017563185.1 Kiritimatiellia bacterium
ACGGGCAGCATGTGCTGCTGTGGAGCCACCGCTGCGTGGCGCTTTCGTTCGCTGCGGCGAGCTGCGCGGTGTGCTGGCTGCTGCGCCGCGGAAAGTGATGTGAGAAGCTACTCCCACACGGCCATGGACACCGCGTTCACGGTGTCCTTCGGCCCCAACGAGGCCGAGGCGCTGTGCGCCTCGGCCGCTGTCGCGTGTTTTGCGCGCATCGACGAGATAGAACGCCTTCTCACGAAGTTCAGCGACACGAGCGACGTGGCCGTCGTGCGCGGCATTCCGTCCGGCGGAGTGGCGGTGGTGTCGCACGAGATGATGGATGTTCTTGTGGCAAGCGTGAAGGTGTGCGCCGCAACGGGGGGCGCATTCGATCCCACCGTGGAGGCGCGCAGTTTCGGCGAACTGATCCTTGACGTGGAGAACTTCCGCGTTGGCGTGAAGAACGCCCCGGTAGAGCTCGACTTCGGCGGAATCGCGAAGGGATACGCGCTCGACGAGTGCGCGAAGATTCTCCGTTCCGAGCAGTACGAGCTCTCCGACTGGTTGCTGGACGGCGGCACCTCGACGCTGCTTGCCTCTGGTTCGCGCGCGCCTGGCGAGGAGGGATGGCCAATCGGCGTAGGCGGCGTGTGGAAGGACCGCACGAAGCGCCCTACGGTGGTGTGGCTTTCTGGCGGCGCGCTCTCGGGAAGCGGTTTCGAGCTGCGGGGCGAGCATGTGCGCGACGTGCGAAAGGGCGGTGCGGCCGTGCGCTGGGCGCAGAGCTGGAGCCGCGCGGACTCGGCGGTGGTGGCCGACGCTCTTTCAACGGCGGCGCTTTCCCTCGACCCGCGCGAGATATCATGCGCCTGCCGCGACCTTGGCGCAAAAGTGCTTGTGGCCCGCCGTCAGGGCAGGTTCATGGATAGATTCAGGGATCCTCTTGCGATTTTTGGCTAGGTGGCCCACTTCCCGTGTCGGTACAAGTTGTGGTATAATGACGGTAACTTCATCGAAAGGAGTTGCATCTTATGGAAACTACTGAGAAGAAGCTGGGATTCTTCGCCCGCCTGTGCAAGGGTCTGGCGCATCCGGCGACGACGTTCATATTCGGCGTGGCGCTGCCGTTCGCGGCGGTGTCAATTGAAATCTGCACGGGAATGTGCGACGAGGCGTTCAGCAACCCGCTCACCGGCAACGTCGCAATGCAGGTTGCGATGTCGCTCGTGCCGGTGTGCAACTTCATCGTGTGGCTGTTCTCCCTGAAGGGATTGGGCGTGGACAGCCGATGCCTGCGCGCGCTGTGCGGCCTCTCCTTCGGCATTGCGGTGGTGTATGCCTTGGCGTTCTTCCCGTTGGCGGTCGTTGGCGCGATATTCTGCTGCTTGGCGTTCTGGTACTTAGGAGTTGGCCTTTTGGGCATTCTGCCGTCCGCTCCGCTCTTCGCCGCCCTCGCCGCGCTCGGATTCAGGCGAAAGCTGAACCGGCTGCGCGAGGAGGCTGGCGGCGCCGCGGTGAAGGGTTTTGGCTGGGGACTATCCGCGGCGGCGATAATCTGGTTGGCACTTTTCGCAGTCCACATCGTGATGGCATACGGCGTGAGTCTCGCCGCGCGGGACGATGCGGCGGAGTCGGCAAAGGGCGTCCGCATTCTGCGCACGCTGGCGAATGAGGACGCCGTTTGGGACCTTCTGCATGACTACGGTTCGCGCGGCAACCTGCTTGCGCCATTGGCTTTTTTCGAGTGGACTCAAGAGCAGATATCCATGAAAAAGCGTCGTCTCATCTTCTACCGCGTCACCGGGCAGGATACAGATACTCAGGAATGGTGGAGGAGAGGCAATAGAAGGCGGCGCTTTCTGAACTGGGACGCCTTCGTTGGCGGCGAGAAGATGGGCGGCGTGCTCGACGGCCTCTCGCTCAAGGGCTCCAGCTACACCACTGTCGTTGACGAGCCGGGCTGCGCGGGATATGCCGAGTGGACGCTCGTCTTCTCCAACGAGCGGAACTGGAACCAGGAGGCGCGCGCCCGCGTGGCGTTGCCGCACGGCGCCGTTGTCTCGCGCCTGACGCTCTGGATAAACGGCGAAGAGCACGAGGCCGCGTTCGGCACGAGAGGGCAGGTGCGCCGCGCATACGAAAGCGTTGTCCGCCGCAACCGCGACCCCGTGCTCGTGAACGTGTGCGGTCCCGACCAGGTGCAGGTGCAGTGCTTCCCCGTGCCCCCGAAGGGGGAGATGAAGCTGCGCCTCGGAATCACCGTGCCACTCAAGCCATCCGTTGACGGTAAGACGGCATTGCTCCCCGCGCCCGCCATCACGGCGCACAATTTCAGCATCCCTGGCGATCTTCTTGGCATGCCTTCCGACGAGACGAAGGCCCTATCCGCGCCGCCTGCGCCCGTTGCAGTGTGCTCCGACGACAAGCTGCTCTCCGCACTGCCTGTAGTGGGACGCGCCATCATGCAGCGCGCGAGCCTCGCCCCCGCCTGGAAGCCGAAGCGCGTGGCCGTGGTGATTGACGCCTCCGCCTCGATGGACGACTTCTTCAAGAAGGACGCCGCACGTTCACTCGCCGCGCTTCCCGCCGACGTTCCAGTCGATCTGTGGCTCGTCGGCGACGTCGCTCCATCCGCGCCCGCCGTCTCCTCGCCCGCGGGCGACGCTGGCCGCGCGGCCGCCTTCGAGAAGGCGCTCGTTGGCCAGGACCGTGTGGGTGGACGCTGCAACCTCGTAGCGCTCGTGAAGGCGTTCGAGAAACTATCCCGCTCCGGCGAGTCGTCCGCGCTCGTGTGGATCCACGGAGCGCAGCCCGTCGTGTCGCAGACGGCTGACGTTCTTTCCGCGAAGATCGCCGCCGCCGCGAACGTGCGCGTGTTCCTCTGCCAGGTTTCGTCCGGAACGTGCGAGATCACTGGCGCGCTTGCGCCGTCTCTCTCGATATCCTCCTGCTCCGCTGCGGCCATCAACAACGGCGCCGCCGGAACGCTTGAAGGACTCTTCTCCGGCTGGGGCACGCAGGGATGGCAGATCACCCGCGCGAACGTCGCGCGCGCCGACGTGCCGGCAGACGCCGTGCAGGCGGGGCGGCATCTTGGACGGCTCTGGGCCGCCGAGGAGACGCTGCGCACGTACAAGGTGGGTGATCCCGTCAGCCTTGAGAAGGCGCAGAAGTTCGCATTGCCGTGGCAGATCGTGACGCCCGTGACGGGAGCGGTGGTGCTGGAGACGGCCGAACAGTACAAGGCGAACAATCTCAAGCCTGCGGACTCCGAGTCAGTACCCACCACGACATCATCGTCGGTGCCTTCCGTGCCGGAACCTGGCACTGTCTGCTGCCTTCTGCTTGCCGCCCTTGCGGTGGCGTTCGTTGCGGTGCGCCGCGCGCGGAATGTGCGGCGGGCGTAAAGTGCGCGTGTGCGTGGAGAGGGCGCTTGCGGCGCTTGCGTGGGCAGGTGCGCTGTGGCCGCTCTGGCGGTGGCTGGGCGCCCGCTTTGCAGAGCCGTTCGACGCGGGTATTGCCGCGTGGACGGCGCTCGTGGTGCTGATCGTTGACGAATGGAGACGTGCCGGGTGGAAGGCGTCCACGCCGAGTGCAGGCGCGTATTTCGCGGCGGCGTGCGGCCTTGCGCTGTTCTGGGCGCTGCGTCCGCTTCTGCCGATAACGCTCTGCGGCGCGTTCGGCGTTGTGGGGGGCTTGCCGATTCTCCTGCCGGGCGCGCGCGACCAGGGTATGCTGCCTGCGCCGCTCGCCGCTCTGGCGGTGGCCGGGATGCCGTCCCTGTTCGTCGCCGACATGTTCCTCGGCGTGCCGCTGCGCCTCGTCTCCACTGTGTCCGCCGCCACACTTCTGCGCTTTGCCGGCTTTGATGTTGCGCGCAATGGAATGGAGATCGCGGTGGGCGGCGTGCCGGTGTGGGTGGATGCTCCCTGCGCCGGCGTGAAGATGCTCGGCGCGGGCCTTGTGGCCGCTTTCGTGATCGCGCAGATATGGCGTTTCAGGTTCTGGCGCACCGCGCTTGCGGCGGCGATCGCGGTCGTTGCGGTGTGCGCGGCGAACGTGGCGAGAGTGGCCGTGCTAACGCTGTTCGCGGCGTATGGACGCCCCCTTGGTTCGTTCGCGCACGAAGTGGTTGGATGTGTGGCGCTTGCGCTTGCGCTTCTTGCCGTCGTGTACATGCCGCGTTGTGGGTTTCGAAGTTTCTGGTTTCGAGTTTCTGGCTTCTTATTTCGAAATGGTAGGGAGCGCTCCCCTAGTGCGCCGAATGGTAGGGCGCGCTCGCCGAGCGCGCCGCAATGCCGGGTGAACTTGATTCAACGTTTCATTTCCATTTTCGTCTTTGCTGCTGCCGCTCTCATGTGCATCGCATTCCCCATGCCGCCGAGGGAAGCCGATGAACAGGTGGCGCGGGGCTTCCCGGGATGGCCGGTGCAGTTTGAGGGAGAGGCGATTGCGGAGGAACCGTTGAGCGAGCTCGAGAAGGGCTTTGCAAAGAGCTTCCCGGGAAAGATCGGACGTTTCCGCGCGGGTAGGCGCATTGTGATTCTGCGGTGGACGACGCGGCTAACGCACCGGGTGCACGGGGCGGCGTACTGCCTTGAGTCGACGGGGTGGAAGATAGAGCCTCGTCCGCTAGAGGCGCGCGCCGATGGCGTATGGTCGGCGTTTCGCGCCACGCAGGGCGGAAAGATGCTGCATGTGCGCGAACAGGCGCGTGACGTGTCAGGAGCCACGTTTGCTGACGTGCCGGCATGGTTCTTCAGTGCCCTGCTCGGCCGTTCCGTCGGTCCCTGGTGGATCGTCACCGTAGCCGAGTAGCTTAGAAACCTCGAAACATCGAAACTTTCCAGTTGCTTTGTGGCGCGGAAAACGATATAATATGGGCACTTTTTCTGCTTGGAAGGGTGTCCGAGTGGTCGATGGTGCAACCTTGGAAAGGTTGTGTAGGCGCAAGTCTACCGGGAGTTCGAATCTCCCCCCTTCCGCCAATCGCAGGGAGAGTGTTGAGCGCCCCTTGTCGACGGGGCCTTTTTTTTTAGGGACGAGAAACGAACATGGCCGAAGAGAGACTTCAGAACATTTTGAGCCACCGCGGCGTGGCGAGCAGGCGGCACGCGGCTGAGATGATCGAAGCCGGGCGCGTGACGGTTGACGGTGCCGTTGTGACGGAGCCGGGCATACGGTTCGATCCGGCAGCTGTCAAGATTGTCGTGGACGGGCGCGTGCTCGCCGCCGCCGAGGAGCGCACGCGCACGATCATCATGTACAAGCCAGCCGGCGTTCTCTCGACTCTCAGCGATCCCTTCGGCGGCGAGACGGTGGCGGATCTTCTGCGCGGCAAGGTCAATGAGCGCCTTGTTCCGGTGGGCCGGCTCGACAAGGAGAGCGAAGGTCTGCTATTGATGAGCAACGACGGCGCGCTCACGCTCGCGCTCACCCATCCGCGCTACGAGCACGAAAAGACGTACATAGTGCGCGCGGCGGGGAAGTGGAGCGAGGAGAAGCTGCGCGTGCTGCGCGGCCCGGTGGAGATGCCGGACGGCTATGTGACGCGTCCATGCCCAGTTGACGTTGTGCACGTGGGGCGCGACAACGTCACCACCCTGCGCTTCCGCCTTCGCGAGGGGCGCAAGCGCCAGATACGATACATGTGCAGCGCAGCGCATCTCGTGGTGCTGTCCCTCGTGCGCGTAGCCGTTGGGGCTCTGCGCCTCCCAGACGACATGCGTCCCGGCCAGTGGCGGGATCTTTCGCCCCAGGAGATCGCCAAACTGCTTCAGAAATGACCGACAGCTTTTGAATCAAACACAATCCAACGGAGTTCAAATGAAAATCCAGAGAAGATCGTTCATCGCGGCCATGGCGGCCATGGCGGCGTGCGCAGCGTGCGCGGCGGATCCGGCGTCGGCGCCGGCGGGCAAGGAGGAGCTGCTGAAGTGGTTCCTCGACAACGTGTACGGCCATGCGCCGATCGGCAGGCCGAAGGACATGACGTTTGCCGGCAACAGCATCGTGTTCGGCGGAGGGAAGATGAAGGTTGACCTCACGGTGGCGCTGCCGGCGTCGGCCTCGAAGGAGAAGCCTTGTCCCGTTCTCGTGATGGGCGATTTCCGCACGTGGAACAACGGGATGCGCGACGATGCATCGTCCAAGAAGCAGAAGCAGCAGCAGGACGACATTGACGCTTTCGTCGTCTCGCGCGGCTATGCGATCGTGCACTACAACCTCAACGAGGCGACTCCCGACCAGCCACGCCGCCGCGAGCTTGAAGCGCTCAAGAAGGCAGGCAAGCCGCTGCCTCCGTATGCCTATGGCCTATTCGAGGTGTACGGCGGCGAGAAGGACCGCACGGCCACGAGCTGGGGCACCATTCGCTCATGGGCCTGGTGCCACAGCCGCGTTCTCGACTGGATCGAGGCGCAGCCGATGCTGGACGCGAAGCGCGTGGCCGTGCTTGGCCACTCCCGCCTCGGCAAGACCGCCATCTGCGCGGGCGTTACCGATCCCCGCTTCAAGGTGGTGTACTCCAATGCCTCGGGATGCGGCGGCGCCAAGCTCAACCGCATGGACCTTCCGCGCAGCGAGCACATCCACCAGATCACGCGCGGCTTCCCGTACTGGTTCTGCCAGAACTTCAACGCGTGGCGTGGCCGCGACAAGGAGATTCCGCACGACCAGGACGAATGGATGGGCCTCATCGCGTCGCCCACGCGCTACCTGTACGTGGCAAGCGGCTCGACCGACCACTGGGCGGGTCCTGCGGGCGAGAAGGCTGCGGCGGAGGGAGCCGCCAAGGCGTGGGAGGCTCTAGGCCTCAAGGGCATGGGCGGTCATGTGGGCTACCATTGCCATGAGGGCCCGCACGATCTCGGCGTGCGCGACGTCAAGCTCTTCCTTGACTTCTGCGACACCCGTCTCTAGCGAATGAACAATGGTTTCACCCAATACCGCCATACTGCGGTTGCCCAGTAGCAGAAAAGCCATCTGGTTTGCAGTCGGCCTTTCCAGTCGCTTGACTGTGTGCGTTCTACGAAGTTGCGGAATTGTGCGGGGAAAGTTTTGGCGATATAAGAACAATCGTCCTTATATTCCTTGTATCCTTCGGGCGTGACAATCATGACTTTGGCGCCGCATATCAGTGCTTCGGCAAGTACTGCAGAGCAGTCGTCGAACGAATAAAGGGTTCGAGTCCTCTTTAAAAGATCGGCAAGAGCTTCCCTGGTCTCAGGCCACTGCATCGTGATGGTCGTCATGTCGCGCAGTTCTGGAGGATCCTTCCATCGGCCTCCTTTATGGACGAAGCAGCAGTCTTGTGTTCTGGGGTACCCCGGGTCGTTGAAGAGATTTTCATCGATCCAAGGGATGGTGAGAACGTCTGCTCCAGGAAGGAATTCCGGGAAATAGGCAAAAGTCATTTCGCTTTCATGGTAGCGTTTCATTCCGCCGTTCTTTCCCGGATAGAACAGAACGAGACGTGCCACGTTTCGGATACGAAGAGGATTGCCAGCGACAATCTCTGGATACACGGCAATGGCAACTTGGCGAAGATTCGCATCAACATTCTCAAGCACCGGCACGTCTTTCGGCCAGTCGCTTCTGTCTTTCACATAGTACAGGACCTCAAACCCTTCCTGCGCAAGTCTTTTTGACAGAAGCATCATTGTTCTTATGCCATTTGATCGGCTATGGCAGGGGAAATAGAATACATAAGGCCGTTTCATCGTTGTCCATCCTCCTTCGAATAAAACTCAGTGCAGGATATTGCAAGTTTGACGGCTGATATCAATAGAAGCCATATAACCATTGCCTTCAATGATGTGAAATTGTGCTTAGAAAGATAGGCAGTCAAAGACGCTGGTAGAATGTCCACAAAATATCCATATCCGGTGACGACGAGAAGAAAGACCGGGCAGAACAAGTGGAACGGAATCCACCATTTCAGGAATGTGAAGCGTCCGGCGGAAACTTCTGTGCTAGTGTGGTATGAAATCAAGGCTATCATTGTTGCCATCATGATCATGCATGGTATTACCCAGGCGAACTTAGAATATTCATCTCCATGCGGCAGAAGGCAGAGAACCTTTTCGCCGACAACGGCAAATAATGCGGCGAGCAGAATCCCAAACGCCAGCGTCACAGCTGAGGCTTTGACTACAAGCGGTTTTGTGGATTTGCCTTTCTCGGCGAGTTCTGCGGTGTATGGGAACATCACTGCGAGCAAGGTGCCATTGATGAAGCCGGCGAGGTCGTAGAAACGAGTTGCCATATAGTACGCCCCAGACTCCACTTCAGGCAGTCGCTGCCTGATTATTATGGCTTCCACGAGACCTGATATGGCGGGGAACATCTGATAGGCGAGTACAGCGGCAAAGAGACGGGAGAGTTTCTTCACGGCATTACTGTTCCAGTATGGCTCTGCGCGGACGCGGAAGTATTTCCTCAGAAACAGGACGGAAAGTAGAATGTTGGTCATAGGTGCCGCTGTCTGTCCGGCGAAATATCCCGAAAGCGCTCGAAATGGCATCAGGCATAGCATGACCGCGAAGCGCATCGGCGCAGCCAGGATGTTTATCAATGAGACTTCTTTAAACCGTTTCAGCGCTTGAAGCACGTTAGAATAGACGGGTGCGGCGCATCCGGCAAAAGCGGAGGCGATGATGAGAAAGCCCAACATCCCCTCGACTATGCGCAGACGTTCCAGAAAGAATGGCAGAACCAGTTTCGCGGCAATGGCGGAGATGATGAGCAGCGCGCTCATCACCATGAACACGCCGCGCACGAGAGTCTTCATTTTCCCCAGCTCTCCGTTTGTCGAGAGCGTGTTGACCTCCTTCATGAACACTGTCGCGAATGCGGAGGCGGGAATCGCGATGAACATCGCAAAGTTCGAGAGAGGAAGCACTGCGCCGAGTTCGGACTGTCCGACGTATTTAGGCACGAGCCACAATCCGACGAAGGCGTTTAGGACGTCGGCCACACGGCACGCGCAGAAGAGCATCAGCGAATGCCACCAAAAATCGCCCAGTCGTCTGTGCAGGCTGTCGAGAGCATTCTTGATTGTGATAATTCCAGTCAACTTGCCTTTTGTCTCCTCTGCGCTACATTATATCACGGCATTGTTCAGAAACGCAAGACCAGATTAAATATGCATAAAAATAGCGGCAGATAAACACGATTTTTGCTATACTATTCGGCGATGAAAGTAGCAAGCAAGAAGTCTTCTGGACAGATGCCACCCGTGATGATTCTATGCGGGGGTAAGGGTACGCGTCTGCGTGACGTGACGGAGCTGTTGCCCAAGCCGATGGTGCCGGTGGGCGAGCAGCCTATTCTGTGGCATATCATGAAGTCGTATGCAGCGTTCGGATGTAGACGTTTCATCCTTTGCCTTGGTTACAAGAGAGAGGTGTTCGTTGACTATTTCGTCAACTATCATCTTCGCACGAGCGACGCCACGATCACGCTGGGCCACGAGCCGAAGATCAAGTTCCACGGCGCCGTGCCGGAACGCGACTGGGAGGTCACACTCGCCGGCACGGGTCTTGACACCCTCACGGCCGGGCGCGTGTGGCGCGCGGCTAAGTATCTGCGCGCAGAAGACGATGACTTCTTCCTCACATACGGTGATGGCGTTTCAGATATTGACATCGCCGCATCGCTTCGTGCGCACCGCCGTTCGGGGCGTGCCATCACGATTTCCGCGGTGAGGCCCGCCGCCCGTTTCGGCGAGATCGAAGTCGAAGGCGATCTCGTGACCCGTTTCCAGGAGAAGCCGCTCGTCTCCAAGAACTTCATAAACGGCGGGTTCATGGTAGTGTCGCGCCGATTCATAGATTCGTATCTGAGCGATGCCGCCGACATGCCCCTTGAGCAGCCGCCGATGAAGAACGCGGCGGCGGCAGGCGACATGGCCGTGTATCGCCATGCGGGATTCTGGCAGTGCATGGACACGAGCCGCGAGTATCAGCTTTTGAATGACATGTGGTCCAGCGGAGACGCGCCATGGGCGCGCAGATGGCGATGAAGAATAGCGTCGCCGGGTCGCTGATCAATTCCGAGAAAGGACCTGGCGGAAAGTGGTTTTGACATGGTCGATATTCTTGAAAGATCGATTCCGCTGGCCAATAGGATTCGTCAGGACGCGATTCGTATGGCGCATATGACTCATGCCTCGCACATAGGCGCGGTGATGTCTGTTGCGGACATTGTGGCGGTGTTGTACAGCGGCGTGGCCAATGTCTTTCCTGATGATCCGAAAAATGTCGCGCGGGACAGGATTGTGCTGAGCAAAGGACATGCCGGAATGGCGATCTACGCAGCATTGGCGGAGACAGGGTTCTTCCCGCGTTCGGAATTGAATCGCTACTACATGGATGGAAGCGTTTATTCCGGGCATGTCTCGCACAGAGGAATTCCCGGCGTCGAGTTTTCCACGGGTTCGCTTGGTCAGGGAGTGTGCGTGGCATGTGGAATGGCGCTTTCTGCAAAGATGCACGGCAAGAGCCATCACGTCTATGCCATCATAGGGGATGGAGAGAACGAAGAGGGGGCGGTGTGGGAGATGGCTTTGTTTGCCGCTCATAGGGAACTGTCGAATTTTACCGTGGTGGTTGACCACAACAAAATGCAGGCCATGGGATTTTGCGAACAGGAGGCGGGTCTTTCGGATCTGGCCGGGAAATGGAAATCGTTCAAATGGCATGTGGTTGAAGTTCTGGACGGCAATGATCATGCTCAGCTGATTTCGGCCTTTGATTCGCATGAAGACGGGAAGCCGACCGTGATCATCGCCAATACCATAAAGGGCAAAGGTGTTTCATACATGGAGAACAACATCCTATGGCACTATCGCGACCCGCAGGGCGAGTTATATGAAAAGGCCATACGCGAACTTGGAGGGGATCCGTCATGCGAAATCATTTGATTGCGGAGCTCGAGAAGATAGCCGAAGAAGATCATCGCGTAGTTGTGTTGACGGCGGATCTTGGATACAGCGTGCTTGATTCTTTCTCACGCAAGTTCCCGGAAAGGTGCATGAATGTAGGCATCTGCGAGCAGAACATGGCGTCAATCGCAGCAGGCCTTGCGATGGATGGCAATGTCGTATATACTTACTCCATTGGGAATTTTCCCGTCATGCGCTGCCTTGAGCAGATCCGAAATTGCATCTGCTACCATGATGTGGACGTGAAGATAATTGCCGTAGGCGGTGGCTTTGTGTATGGACAGCTGGGCATGTCGCACCATGCAACGGAAGACCTAGCCATTACGAGAGCGCTCCCGAATATGCGGGTGTTCTGTCCGGCAGACCCTGATGAGGCCGTGTGGACGATACGGGTGGCGCATGAAACGAGCGGCCCATGCTACATTCGATTGGCGAGGGGAGGTGAACCGCCGCTTCACCCTTCGCTCTCAGACTATGACGTGACAAGACTTCTTCCGATAATGGAGGGTGGGCAAGTGGCCGTTCTGGCTACGGGGCCAGTTTTGGCCGAAGCATTGTCGGCTAGTTCCGCTCTGCGTGAAAACGGGATTGAGCTAGGGATATATAACTGTATCTGCCTTAAGCCGTTCGACGTAGAAACTCTCCGTTCCATCGCAGATCGATATGCTGCCATAATCACGATTGAAGAGCACAATGTAGTTGGCGGGCTTGGAAGCATCGTGTCGGACTTGCTGCTTGAGGCAATGCCTTCTGCCATGCCGCGACTCGTCAAGTTGGGGTTGCAGGACGTCTATACAAGTGTTGTCGGCAGTCAGTCATATCTTCGTAGGCATTATGGGCTTGCATCGGACGATGTCGTCAGGACGGTTGGCGAATTGATGTCGTGGATGCGAACGACGGGATACAGCGCTACGGGTGTGCCACCATGACACGACATTTCAACAGATTTGATGGCGGGACTGCGTTTGGAGAGAAGCGCCTTTTCATAACCGGTGGAACTGGCTTCTTCGGGAAGTCGATGCTCGACTACCGTCTGCGCCATCCGGAATGGCTCTGGGCGAAGGCCGAATGGGTGATACTTTCGCGATCACCCGAGTGCTTTGCGATGGTGCATCCGCGCCTCGCGAATCAGCGGGGAGTTTCATTTGCCGTCGGCGATGTGCGTGACTTCGCCTTCCCGAAATGCCGCTTCGACGCCATCATTCACGCTGCCACAAGCGTGTCGGCAACGCTCTCGGACGAAGAGACGACAAGCGTAATCGTCGATGGCGCGCGTCATGTTGCTGAGTTTGCAAAGGCGATAGATTGTCCGCGCCTGCTATTCACAAGCTCGGGCGCTGTGTATGGGCCGAAGCATGCTCCCGTGGATGAAACGGCGCAGTGTGCTCCTGCAACCGCATACGGCAAGGGTAAGCTCGCAGCCGAGCATATGCTGTCTGACGCAGACCTTGACGTTAAGATCGCACGGTGCTTTGCCTTCGTCGGGCCTTATCTCGACCGCGGCATGCAGTATGCCATAGGCAACTTCATCCAGAACTGCCTTGACGGGAGGCCTGTCGTCATCAATGGAGACGGTGCGCCGCTTCGCAGCTATCTCTACGCCGACGACCTTGTTGAATGGCTGTTTGCGATCTTGGATCGTGGCCAATCCAGACGGGTGTACAACGTTGGCGGCGAAAGGGCTGTCTCGATTCGCGCCCTCGCCGAGGCGGTGCGTAGCGCACTTGGGATGAAAGTGGAGATAGTTGTGAAGCAGAAGCCAGCGCGCGACGTTCCGGCATCGGTGTATGTGCCGGTTGTGGATCGCGCGAAAGACGAGCTCGGTCTGCAAGTGCGCACGCCGCTTGAATGCGCGGTGCGGAAGTCGGCGGCCTTTGACGCGGCGGCAGAAGGAAGGATAAATGCATGAATCTAGACGCCTATAATGGACGGCGCGTGCTTGTGACCGGCCACACAGGATTCAAGGGATCGTGGCTCTGCGAATGGCTGCTTTCGCTTGGTGCCAAGGTGCACGGTTTCGCTCTTGAGCCGCCTACACGCCCCGCGCTCTTCTCCCAGCTCAGGCTTGCAAGGCGCATCGCCTCGCACGAGATTGGCGACGTGCGCGACAATGCCGCCGTGCTGGCGTGCGTGAAGCGCGTCAAGCCGCATTTTATATTCCATCTTGCCGCCCAGCCGATTGTACGTGAATCGTACCGTGCGCCGGCGGCAACCTTCGACGTGAACGTGATGGGAACTGTGAACGTGCTTGAGGCCGTGCGCGAATGGCGGCTCCGCGCGGGTAGCAGCGCGCCATGCTCGGTCGTGTGCGTGACGACGGATAAAGTCTATGCCAACGACAACTCGGGCAGGGCGTTCTTGGAAACGGATCCTCTCGGCGGCGACGATCCGTATAGCGCGTCGAAGGGGGCATGTGAGATCGTGGCAGCAAGCTACCGCAGCAGCTTCTTCCGGGATTCGTCCGTGCGTCTTGCCACCGCACGCGCGGGCAATGTTATAGGTGGGGGCGACTGGGCGAGAGATCGCATCGTGCCTGATGCGATGCGCGCTTTTTTGCATGGCAGGCCGCTCGTCGTGCGCAACCGACGTTCGACGCGTCCGTGGCAGCATGTGCTCGAGCCGCTTTGTGGTTATCTTATGCTTGGTGCCGCACTTGACGATGGCGTGGAAGGAGCGGATTCCGCGTTCAACTTCGGTCCAGATGCAAAGACGGTGAGAACGGTGGGCGTACTTGCAGAAGCGCTCGCCGCAGGCTGCTTCCGGCAGGGCGAAGTGCGGTTTCAAAGCGAGGCTGGGGCGCCGAGAGAGGCGGTGCGTTTGCAGCTTGATTCGTACAAGGCTAAGAATGTGCTGGGATGGCGTCCATGTTTCGGGTTCGCGCGCATGGTGAGTGCCGTGTGCGAATGGTACCTTCTGGTGAACGAGTGTTCGGAGGCGGCACCAGAAGTGACGCGCAGGCAGATCGGGGAATACTGCAAGATCAGACTAGGCAAAGCGAGGGGACAATGATCGAGGAAGACGCAGAAAAGCTAAAGAGCGAGATTCTTGACAGGGTCGCGCGCTACTATCGGCTCGTGGAGGAGCCGAAAAGGCATGCGCAGTTTGTTCCTGGTCGGGACCGCGTGAACTACGCAGGTCGCGTATTTGACGAGCGCGAGATGGTGAATCTCGTGGAGGCGTCGCTTGAGTTCTGGCTTACGCACGGACGCTGGGCTCGCGATTTCGAGGAGCGCCTTGCCGAGTTTCTGGGGCTGCGCTATGCGTTGCTGGTCAATTCTGGCTCGAGTGCCAATCTGCTCGCCTTCATGACCCTTACCTCGCCACTCCTCGGCAATCGCAGAATAGAGCGCGGCGATGAGGTGATCGCGGTGGCGGCCGCGTTCCCCACGACGGTGGCACCCATTGTGCAGTATGGTGCGGTGCCGGTGTTCCTGGACGTGACACTTGATACGGCGAACGTTGACGTGTCGCGGCTCGAAACAGCCGTTTCGCCGCGCACGAAGGCTGTGTTCCTAGCGCACACTCTCGGCAATCCGTTCAATCTTCCCGTGGTGAAGTCGTTTTGCGAGAGGCACGGGCTCTGGTTGATCGAGGACAACTGCGATGCGCTTGGATCAAGGTTTGAAGGGCGGCTTACGGGCACGTGGGGCGACATCGGAACGTCGAGCTTCTACCCTCCGCACCACATGACGACTGGCGAGGGCGGCGCCGTCTACACGAACGACCCTCTTCTCCGCAAGATAGCACTTTCGATGCGAGACTGGGGCAGAGAATGCTGGTGTGATTCCGGAGTTGACAACACATGCGGTTGCCGGTTCACCAAACAGTTTGGTAGTCTTCCCCTTGGCTATGACCACAAGTATGTGTATTCTCATCTTGGCTACAATCTGAAGGCCACCGACCTACAGGCTTCGATCGGATGCGCGCAGATCGAGAAGCTGCCGGATTTCACCGAAAGGCGCAAGGCCAACTATGCGCGGCTAGAGGCTGGTCTTGGCGACGTCGCGGGTATACGAATCGCCCGCGCCGAACACGGCGCCGACCCTTCGTGGTTCGGATTTCTCATGACAGTCGAGCCCTACGCTGGTTTCACGCGCAACGAGCTTGCCGAGCATCTTGAAAGAAACAAGATACAGACGCGTAACCTCTTCGCCGGCAACATCCTGCGTCATCCTTGTTTCGAGACGTTGAAGGAGGGCATGGACTATCGCGTGGCGGGTGGGCTTGAAAATACCGATGCGCTCATGAACAACGCGCTGTGGATTGGGCTTTATCCCGGCATGGACAATGCGCGCATCGACCACATGATCGCCACAATACGCGCATTTGCTCAGCATTGACGGAAGTAGAGAGTGTGTCCGCCTTGGCGCAAGGCAGGCGCTTGTCCGGAGACGCGTGTTCTGGGTTGATTTCCGCTCCGTGATTCGCTAAAATATAGGCCGACGACGGTTGGAGGGTCAACGCTTCTTGTTTACAACACCCGAAAGGAAATGAAGATGAAGACAAATGAGCTGAATCGCCGCGACTTCATGCGGCTGGGCGTGGCCGCGGCCGCGCTGCCCGGAATACTGAAGGCGCAGCAGGCGCCGGCCAAGGCGGCGGGCGCGTACTACCGCGCCAACGAGACCGTGCGCGTGGCGTGCGTGGGCTACTCGGACCGCTTCCGCCAGTCTCTTCTGCCCTGCTTCAAGGGCCAGATGAAGGCGCTCAACTTCGACATGGTGGCTGTTGCCGACCTCTGGAAGAAGCGCCTTGAGGAGAAGGCCGTTCCCGGCATTTAAAAGGCGTTCGGCCACAAGATCGCCGCATACCGCAGCGACGTTGAGCTCTATGAGAAGGCGAAGGACATCGACGCCGTCATCATCTCCACGGCCGATTTCCAGCACGCCCAGCATGCCACCCATGCCGTCAACGCCGGCAAGGACGCCTACTGCGAAAAGCCGATGGCCGAGGACATGTACTCCGCCAATATGCTGCTCGACGCCGTGAACGCCAAGCGCAAGGCGGGCTTCGCTCCTGGCGCCGTGCTGCAGATCGGTTCCCAGCGCCGCAGCGGCCCCGCGTACCACGCCGCCAAGGAGTACCTCCAGAGCGGAAAGTTCGGCAAGCTCACATACGTGGACCTCTGCTGGAACGTGAATCAGAACCGCCGCTGGCGCAGGCCCGAGAATCTCGTCAAGTCCCTCAAGAAGGAGGACATCGACTGGAACCTCTGGCTCCTCGACCGCGATCCCGCGAGCTACGCATTCGATCCGCGCAAGTACCTCGAGTTCCGCCTCTTCTGGCCGTTCTCGAGCGGCATCCCCGGCCAGTGGATGTGCCACCAGATCGACACCGTGGGCTGGTACACGGGCCTTCTCCACCCGCTCAGCGCGGTGGCCTCGGGCGGCACCTACGCCTGGAACGACGGCCGCATGAGCTTCGACACGTTCACCACCATCCTCGAGTACGGCCCCTCCAAGCTCAACGACAAGGGTTTCCAGGCCGTGTTCTCGTCGCGCCAGACGAACAGCGCGCGCGGGAACGTGGAGAAATACCACGGCCCGAACGGCACCATCGACCTCTGCCGCGGCCGCTGGTCCAACGAGGGGGTGGAGGGCAGGGGCCGCGTCGAGGGCAAGCTCACTGAGAACTACAAGGCCGCCGAGACCGCCGCGAACACCGGCGGCGACAGCCTCACCTCCGCCCACATGTACAACTGGATGAAGTGCGTGCGCGACCGCAAGGACCCCAACGCCTCCGTCGATGCCGGCTATGGCCACGCGATCGCCCTCATCATGGCGAACGCCGCCAGCCGCACCGGCATGAAGGCGACGTTCTGCACGAAGACGCGCCAGGTGATTGTGAACGGCAAGCCGTTCATCGGCTACAACTCGCTTGCCACCGGCAAGTGCAGCTGACGACAGGTCGGTCATCTGCAGATTGCGCGCGGGATGCCGCAACGGCTTCCCGCGCGCAAGGCAATGGCGTCTAAGAACCTAGACTGAAGAATGAATGGTGAATTTAATGCAGAACAGAAGAGATTTCCTCAAGAGCGCGGTTCTCGCCGGAGCGGTGTGCTTTGCGCTGAACGGACTTAAGGCAGAAGCGACTGCCACAGGCCCGGCCGGCGCGCCGATGCTGGGATTCAGATGCAAGCCGATGGAGCGCATCCGCGTGGGCGTGGTGGATATCGACCTCGCCAACTTCAAGATATGATCGGGATGGTAGTGAATTCACATATAATAGTGTGAATAACGAATTGAGAAAGGAAGAAGTTCATGACAATGGTAAAGGTACTTCATGGAAAGCCGTATGCGGGTAATTCGTGTGTGCGGCATTATGATGTGGCGGACGCTTCAAGATGTTTGTGGCGTTTTGCTCCATTCTGCAAAAAGGGTGCCTTGGGATTCCTGATGGCCGCCGTCGCGGTGGTGTTTTCATTCACGGCGTCGGCCGGCGAGGTGTCGCCGGACCAGGCGAAGGCCGCCGCGCGGGCGTGGCTGGCGAAGTACGGCCACATGGAGGAGACGCGTCTTGGCGCGCTTGCGGAGAAGGAGCCGACCGTGTACAAGAACGCCGACGGGCGCACGCTTTTCTACGTGATCGACCTCGAAGGGGGTGGCTACGTCGTCGCGTCCGCCAACACGAAGATATCGCCCGTGGTCATGTTCACGGACCAGGGCACGTTCGACCCGAACCCCGAGAATCCGGCGTACGCGATGCTGACGGGCGACATGGCCGACCGTCTCGAGGCCGTGGACGAGTACGAGGCGAAGAAGGCGTCCACCGGCAAGCGCCTGGCCGCCGCAGTCCCGTCCCAGACCGAGGACGAGAAGGAATGGGCGGCCCTCGTGGCCGGCAAGCCGATCGACTACGGCGAGAAGGCGCGCGAGGCGCTTTGCGCCAAGGCCCAGGCGGGCGGTCGCCGTCTGGCCGCCGGTGAATCGACGCTTCCCTTCGCGAACGAGCCGGACGGCCTGCGCGCCCCCCAGATGATCCGGGCGATATGGAACCAGGCCGGCAGCTGGAACGGCATCGCGATCGAGAACCACTACACGCCGGACTGGCGCGCCTGCGGCTGCGTCGCCACGGCCTACGCGCAGGTGGCGCACTACTGGAGGTGGCCGAAGCACGTCGAGCCGATCGAGAACCACGGCCAGGAGCCTTTCTACAGAAAATGCGCGGTCGATGGCGTCGAGACGAACCTCTGGCTCAAAGGCGGCGACTACAACTACGATCTCATGCCCGGCAACAGGGGGCTCATAACGAGCGCAGAGGAATGCGAGGCGATCGGCAGGCTCATCTACGACACGGCGGTCGTGTGCGGCGAACACTGGGTCGGCGGCGGCGCCGGCTCGAGCACGCGTGCTGCGAAAGCCCCGTTCATAAAAGTGTTCGGCTATGCAAACGGCCTCGAAGGCTGGCCCGGACTTAACAACACGCCCACGGCGCCCAACGTTCCGGGATACGAGGGCTATTACGGCAATTGGGGCGAGCGCATAAAGATGACTCTCGACGCGCTGCTCGGCGGCTTCGACGGCGGCATGCCGGCCACGGTCGGCGTTGACGGACACTCAATCTGCGCCGGCGGCTACAGGTATGTCGCCGGAAAGCTCTACGTCCTCTTCAACTTCGGCTGGACCGGCTCGGCGTGGTACTCGTTCCTCAACCGCGACGAGTCGCTCAGGGGATTCAACCGTGTGCGTTGGGTATCGCAAAACATCCACCCGACCATTCCGGGCATCGTGTTCTCCGGCCGCGTGTACGACGCCAAGGGCAACCCCGTCGTCGGCGCCACGGTAGAACTTGACGGCGATTTCTGGAGCGGCGAAGGCAAGACCGTCATCGCCCATACGAACGCCGTCGCCAGATCCAACCAGTACGGAATGTACCACTTCCGCCTGCAGTATAAAGACCAGCAGGGCGAAACCCACCACGACGGCCGCTTCACGGTGAAGGCCAGATATGCCGGGCTCGTCGAAAGCGACGAGAGGACGGAGGAGCGCTCGAAGGACTGGATTCTGTCGGGCAGTTATGCAGGGGCGCATCCGTGGAAGGCCGACAACGTCTACGGCGTGAATCTGACGCTTTCCAAGCCCACGGGCCGCTCGGTGAAGTCGATTTCCGTGACTGGCCCGGCAGAGGTTGTTTCGGGCGAGAAGGCGCAGTTCGCCGCCACCGTCGAACTCGACGACGGAACGAAGATCGAGGGAGAGGCCATGAAATGGTCGTTCGCGGGCGACACGACGAGTTCGACCGTGGACGACTGGACGGGCGAGGTGACCGCCGGCGCGGTCTTCGGCCGCACGTCGAAGGTCCGCGCCACGCTGTCGCTTCCCGGCGACGAGAAGGTCACGTCCGGCGAGGCGGCCTTCGCGGTTACGCAGCCTGCCGGCTACACGGAGGACGTTCCCGACTATTTCGTCGAATGGGCGCAGCCGGAAAGCGCGCTCTACGTCGATACAGGCGTGATCGGCAGGAGCGGATCCGCCATCGATCTGAAGATGTCCGTCGCTGGCGGCGGAAACCCAACCATGGCGGGCTCGCGCGTGTGGGACGACGCAAAGGGCACGTTCGGACAGGACCAGGTCAACATCTTCGGCAGGTACTGGGGCGAGCAGATATTTCTTCCCGCCGGCTATTCCATCAACCATGGCTGGACTCTTGCCGGCTACGGCGACATCGTGCGCATCGTGCAGACGAACGACCTCGACGGCGTGGCGCGCGCGACGCTGATCCACGGGAACGGCGCCATGGAGCACGGCACCGTCGACCTGCGCGGCACCGAAGTCGTCACCAACATCGAACATGTCGCAGGCAGCACCTATGAAAACGACGGCGAAGTCGTCGTCATCGAACCCCATGACATAATCACCGTCGTCACCAACGTGACGGACTCCGCGGCGGTGGACACGAAGATCACGATGTATCTCTTCGCGACGCACTACAAGGATCTCGCGAAAGTCGAGCACTACAACGACCGTCCGGTGGACCACCACTTCGGCCGGCTCTACCACTTCAAGGCGTATCACGCGGACGAAAACGGCGAGTACCAGCTCGTCGGCGACTTCAGGCCGTGCGTGAAGGACGGCGTCGTCGCGATGTACGACAGCGTGACGAAGAAGATACATTATCCGCAGGGCGGCGGCAAGCTCAAGGCAGGGCCGATCGCGTACGGCTCCTCGCTTTCGAGGGCGCCCGGCAGCGAATCGCTGCACGGCGCGACGGTGTGGGGCAAAATTTCGTATGGATACCAGCGCGTTGGTATGTACAGAGACTGGCGCCTCGCGTCCGACTGGCGCGACCTCGATGTCAGCGACTACGCCTACATGGGCGTTGGCGACCCGGCAAACCTCGGCGGCAACCAAACCGCGTGGCAGAACGAGAATCTGCGCTGGTCGCAGGTGCGCTTCGACGGCTGGTTCAACGTCTCCGCCGACAAGGCCGGCACATGGGAAATCCGGCAGGGTTACGACGACTACTTCGCGTTCTTCATCGACGGCGAACTCGTTCTCAACAACGGTACGTTTAATGCCGAAGCCAATGCCACGGTCGAAGTATCCGAAGGCTGGCACCGCTTCACCATCGTCGCTGGCGACACGTACGGCGGCTACGGCGGCGGATGGGACTGGGGCGACGGCGTGAAGAGCACGCCGATGGCGATCACGGTGAACGGCGCCAAATACGCCTTCAGCAACGAGAACTTCCCGCAGGGGACGGACGAGAACAAGGTGACGCTGACGGCGGACGCCGACTGGTCCGCGCTCGGCATGATCCAGCTCGATGGCACGACGATTGATCTGAACGGACACAACCTGACGATTGAGGACGTCGCAATCGGCAACGTGCTCGGTGCGTCCATCGTCAACACCGCCTCGACGCGCTCGACGCTTTCGTTCACGGGCGATCCGGCGAAGTTCATCGCGGAGAAGGGCGATCTCATCGTCGGGCTCGGCAGTGATATTCTCGTTTCGCGCGCGGGCGTGCCGGCCGGAACGGCGGTCTGGACGGGCGCGGCGGGCGACGGCGACGCCTCCAACATGGCGAACTGGCAGGACCCGACAACCGGCGAGGCCGTCGAGGATCTCATCAACCGCAAGATTTCAATTTCCGGCACAGGCCTTGAAGTCCAGGCCGCGATCGGCTCGGCGGCTTGGATGCGCGTAGCCAACGGCGCGACAATCGGCGACGTCACGCTCGCGGCGGACTGCGACTGGAGCGCACTCCCCGGCGACATCGAAATCACGGGAACGGTGAACCTCAACGGACACAAGCTGACAATTCCGTGGCAGCCGACGGTGAAGAACGGCGGCGGGTTCATCAGCGGCGGCGTCGAAGGCTCCGAGGTGGCGTTCGCCCTGCCGCACGAGGCAAGCCGCGTCTTCTCCTATTCGGAGTTCAAGAACGCAGTCTCGGGCCTCAACGTGGCGAGCGACGTCCGATACACGCTCGCCAAGCTCGATGCCGGCGAGATGGACATCAATGAAAACGGAGAAATCCTGGTCGGCAACGGCGCGGGCGATCTCGCGGGCTACTACCAGACGGCAGGCGTCGCGCGTCTCAACGCGCAGCCGCGTTTTGGCGCAAGCGGCGGCGACGGCGTCATCACCGTGGCGGGCGGCAGCCTGATCGGCGCCGCGCACTGGGTTCCGTTCGGCAATCGCGGCGGCACGGGCGAGCTCAACGTCACCGGCGACGGCAATGTCGAGTTCCAGACCGCCATCATTGCGGGCAACGAAGGAACCGGCAATCGCGGCACGCTGAACGTGTCCGGTAACGGAAAACTCGTCACACGCGAATGGATTGCGGTTGCTCCCGGTCCCGCGAATACGCACGGCGTGGTCAACCTTTCCGAAAACGGATCGATCAGCGCGGGTACGGCCGTCACCGTCGGCGAGAGCAACGGCAATACGGGCAGGCTCAACATCAATGGCGGCTCCCTCTCCTGCGGCGAAATGCTCCAGCTCGGCTGGTACAACGGATCGAAAGGATACCTGAACATCACCAATGGCAACATGTATGTCAACAACAACAATAAAGCCGACGGATTCGCCATCGGTCGCGACGGCTACGGTGAGGCGTACATATCCGGCGGCGCCAACATCCAGTTCAATGGCTTGGGGAGAGTCGGCTGGGGCGGCAACACCGGCACGGGCTATCTGACGATGGATGGCGGCACGTTGACTTCGCTCAACAAAGTATTCGTCGTCGGTGACTGGGGCAGAGGCTATTTCACGCAGAACGGCGGCGACGTGAGGGTGCCCAACGCCGATTTCCAGGTCGGCCAGTGCCGACAGAACAACGGCATTCCCAGCGCGGGCGTCTATACCATGAACGGCGGCACGCTGCAGACGGGGTGGTGGACGCACATCGGCTGGTATGGCGAAGGCGTCGTCGAGCAGAACGGCGGCACGATCACGGCCACCGGCCACGACAACAACTGGATATGCTTCGGCAGCGACGGCCAGGGCAGGGGAACGTACCTCATGAAAGGCGGCGAGCTGAACGCCTACACCGGCGTCGGCGCGGCGAAGCTGGGACGCGGCGAGTTCGTCATGGACGGCGGCACGGTCTCGACGCCGGTGGTCGCCGAATTGACGCCTTCCGACGCGGCCGGAAGCAACACGGGCGTATCAGCGGTCGGTCTCGGCGGCGGCACGCTCAAGTTGACGCACGAAGGCGCGAAGGGCGGCAACAAGGCCCTCGCCTACATCGACAAGCTCTCCTACACCGGCGGCTTCACGCTCGACACGAACGGCAGGAATGTCGAGATGACGGACAACATCGTCGTTTCCGTCTGGCCGGGTAGCTCGTTCGCCAAGGCCGGCGACGGTACGCTGACGGTGGACGAATTCCCCGCGGCCGACACCGTGAAGGTGCAGGGCGGTACGCTCGCGCTCGCGTCCAGCGGCGCCGACAGGTCGCTCGCGCGCCTGCCATACACGCTCGCCCACCGCTGGAGCTTCAACGACGGCACGCTCGCCGATTCGGTCACCGGCAGCGCCGCCGACGTGGCGACGGCCGGCACCTACGAAGTCGCCGAAGACGGCACGTTGCGTCTGCCGGGCGGAGGGGAAAACGCCGGCCATGTCGATCTCGGCACCAACAGACTCCCGTCGGACAGCGTGACGGTCGAAATGTGGGCGACGCTCGCGGAAGACAAGGTCTGGACCAAGCTCTTCTGCATCGGCAGCGGCACGGGCAACATCCTCGCCTTCACGTTCCACCGCGATTCCAACGACGGAATATGGAGCCTCGACGTAAATCCCGACGGCGGCACGTGGGCCGGCATGGACTCTCTCAAGGCCGGCGTTCCGTACTACTTCGCCATGACGCTCGACTACGACGGCTCGGCGACGCACTTCAAGATATACTGCTTCAACGCCGAGACCGGCGTGATCGTCGGCACGATCCAGCGTTCTCTCTCCGGATGGAGGCTGACCGAGAAGATACCGACGAGCTATTTCGTTCTCGGCTATTCGTTCTGGAACGATCACGACGCGGCGGTTGCGTTCGACGAAGTGCGCGTCTGGAACGGCGCGTTCACGACGGCCGACATCTGGGAGAGCGTCAAGAAGGGCGCGAACGCGAAGTTCGACGCGGCATACGCCGACGCGATCGAGCTCGGCGCGGCGACGGGGGCGACGCTCGCCCACCGCTGGACCTTCAACGACGGCACGCTCGCTGATTCTGTTACCGGCAGCGCGGAGGGGACGCGTAACGTCGGCGACAACGAGATCAGCGGCGGCATGTTGCATCTGCCCGGCGGCGCCAAGAACACGAAGCACGTCGATCTCGGCGCAAATCCGATCACTACGGACAGCGCCACGCTGGAGTTCTGGTTCACGCCGCGCGCGGACACGGTGTGGACGAAGCTGTTCTGCCTCGGAAGGGATACCGGCAGCGTCGTCACCTATACTTTGTTCCGCGATTCCAACGGTGGTCCTTCCGGAGTGGATATCGCACCCGGCGGCGGCACGATCTACGGGACGGGTACGCTTGCCGTAGATGCGAAGTATTATGCGGCGATGACGTTTGACTACGACGAGGCGACCGGCACGACTGTGGTCAAGGCGTATTGCTACAACGCCGATACCGGCGCCGCGGTCGGCGCGATCTCGCAGACGCTTCCGAACTGGAAGCTGACCGAGAAGATCGACCAGACGTATTTCTGCCTCGGCGCGTCGTTCTGGAACGATCCCGACGCGGCAATCGACGTCGACGAAGTGCGCGTGTGGAACGGGGCGCTCTCGCCGGCCATCATCTATCGCAACCTCAAGAACGGCCCTGGCGTCGCGCTGCCGACCTGGGCGAAGGGCAATCCGGACGTCGCAGTGCTCGACCTCGGCGGAAAGACGCTAGAGCGCTCGGCGCTTTCGCTGAAGTCCGGCACGGTGCAGAACGGCACGCTCCGCATCGCCGGCACGGTCGCATTCTCCGTCGGCGACTACATCGTGAACAAGGGAGCGCTCGACCTGACGGGCTCGTCGATGCGCATTGCGGATTCCGCGAATCTGCGTCCCGCAGTGCTGATAAAGTGCCAGGACGGCGGCGTCCTCACCGGCTTGCCACGACGCGGCAATCTGCCCAAGGGCTGGTATGTGCAGATCGTCAACGGCGATCTTGTGCTGACCAGGAGCGGTACGCACGTCATCCTGAGGTAGCGCGGATGGAGAAGAAGCGCATCGACAAGCCGCCGTTCGTCGACCAGGCGTTTCCCGAGCCGACATTATGCAAACCACAGCTATAAGGAACAATTCAATGAAGAAAATCCTCCCAGATAGAGTTGCCTTTGTCGCGATGGGCGTTCTTTTGGTGTCGTTCGTGGTGGAGGCCGCGAACGTGGACGTGTTCACGCTTGACGGGCCTGTCAAGACGAACGAGTTCCGGCAGGCGGACTTCAAGTGGGCGGTCCATCCGCGCCACGACTACTCGAAGACGTACGTCGCGAAGCTCTTTCTCTGCCAGGCGGAGTTCGGGCCAGACCATCTTGGAAAATACAAGATGCGCGACAACGGCAGGCAGAAGGTCTACATGGACTGCGAGAAGGCGCTCGAGGCGATCAGGGGCATGGACGAGATCACGCTCGGGCTCCCCAAGATCGTATATCTCGTGGGATGGCAGTACAACGGGCACGATTCCAAGTACCCGGCGTTCTTCGAGGGAAACAGGGCCGTCGCCCGCGCGTGCGACAGGGATCCGCTCGACAGCGTCCGGTGGCTCATGCGCGAGGCGAAGAAGCACCATACGGCGGTGAGCGTGCACGCCAACCTGTTCGACGCGTTCGACGACAGCCCGCTGTTCGCGGAATACAAGCGCGCGGACGTTCTCGCGCGCGAGAAGGACGGCACCTACATCCTCGGCGACTGGGGGTACAAGGTGAGCTACGCGGCCGAATGGGAGAAGGGCCTCGTGCAGAAGCGGCTCGACCGGCTGTGCGAGCTGCTGCCGATCCGCGAGGCCGGCACGATCCACATCGACGCGTTCCACAACGCCGTGCCGTTCCCGGTCGTCAATTCCGGGGGGAGGCATAGCATCAGATTCCGCTCGCCCATCAGCCCGTGGCACGGCCACACGCGCGAGCAGGATGTCGCCGCGAAGCGGAACATCGTGAAGTATCTCGACTCGAAGGGCGTGGACGTGACCACGGAGGGCGTGAGCGGCATGGACGTGGGCGACGGGCGCGAGGGGTACTTCCCGATGTACTGGCACTACAACAACCGCACGTACGCTTTATCCCTGAAGCCGTCGCAGGCGTGCGGCGGCAACGTCTACGGCAGTCTGTGCGCCTTCGGCAGCAACGTGAACGGCGAGGCCGTGTTCCGCCGCAACCCCGATCTCGACAGGGCGCTCGACGTCTTCAAGCGCGAATTCTGTAAGATGACGCTCGTCTGCCAGTACCTCAACACATTCAAGCGCAAGGCACTGCTCGAGGGCAGGGACGGCAGCATCGGCGTGTTCGAGGGCGGCGTGCGCACGATGTGGAAGGGCGGGCGGCTGAGCGTGGCGAAGGACGGCGAGATCCTTTCCGACGGCCGCGACATGCTCGTTCCCGCGTGGTGGCTCGGCGACGGCGCGCTAGTGGCGTACTCCGAGAAGGGCTGCCGCGAACGCAGATGGAAGACGCCGGCGGGCGTGAAGCTCTCGGCCAAGGCTAAGGCATGGACGGTCACGGCGAAGGGGCGCGAGGAGTTCGGAAAGTTCAAGATCGAGGGCGACGCCGTGACAATCACGCTCTCGCCGAACGAGATGGTTCTGATTCAATGACGCACGCCCTGCGGCAAAAAGGAGAAAGAAAAAATGGGAGAGAGAATCGATCTGGTCAAGAGGGCGTTCGCGGGTGAAGCCGTCGAACGCATCCCCGTGATGGCGCACAACTTCCTGATGGCCGTGCGCGAGGCGGGCTTCACGCAGAAGCAGTTCCGCGAAAGCCCCGATGTGATGGTGAAGACCATGACCGAGGCGACGCTCAGGTACGACCTCGACTGCGTGCTCCTGGACGTCGATACGGCGCTTCTCGCCTCGGCGTGCGGGGCGGACGTGATGTACCCAGACGACCTCGCCGCCGTCGCGAAGGGAACGCAGCCGGTGCCGCTCGAGGAATTGCCCGACAAGGTGAAGGATGTTGACCTCCTCGCGTCCCCGCGCGTCCGCCACTACCTTGAGGCCGCAGAGCGCCTCGTCGCCTGGGGCAACGAGAACGACCGCTTCATCCGCATCAACGCCGACCAGGGCGCGTTTTCGCTCGCGTGCATCCTCACGGGCATGGACGAGTTCATGATGGACCTTCTCGACGAGGACTACGAGGACGACGTCAACCGCCTCCTCGACGCCACCTATTCCGTGTCGCTCAAGATGCACGAGCTGTGCGCCGCGACCGGCGCGCACATGACGAGCTACGGCAACAGCTCCGAGGGCTGCAGCGTCATCTCGCCCGCATGTTTCCGCCAGTTTGCCAAGGAACGCGAGACGCGCCTCGCCGCGGACCTCAAGGCGCGCGGCATCCCGTACCTCTGCCACATCTGCGGCGACGTGAACCCGATTCTCCCCGACCTCGTGGAGACCGGCTGCCCCGCCTACGAGCTTGACTGGAAGACGGACGCGAACCGCGTATTCGAGATCGCGCACGGGAAGTTCACGCTCTCCGGCAACGTCGATCCGGCGCTCTTCGTCACGGGCGCGCCAGACGAGGTGTACGCGGCGGCGCGGAAGGTGTGCGACATCTTCCGCGGCAAGGGCGGGCTCGTGCTCTGCTCCGGTTGCGCGCTCGGCCCGCAGACGAAGAGCGAGAACCTCGAGGCGTTCGTGCGCGCCGCGCGGAACTGAAGGGGAGCCAATGGAACTTTCGCTCATATCGGAGAAGCTTCAGGCGGGACGCGCCAAGGAAGTCGTCGCTCTCGTGCAGCAGGCGCTTGACGAGGGGATGAGCGCGCAGGCCATCTTGCAGGACGGTCTCATGGCCGGGATGGCCGTGGTGGGCGTCCGCTTCAAGAACGGCGAGGCGTTCGTTCCTGAAGTGCTCGTGGCCGCGCGCGCGATGAACAAGGGCGCGGCCGTCCTCAAGCCGCATCTCGCGGCGGAGGGCGCGAAGGCGACGGGGCGGGTGTGCCTCGGCACTGTGCAGGGCGACTACCACGACGTGGGCAAGAACCTTGTGAAGATGATGCTGGAGAGCAAGGGGCTTGAAGTGATAGACCTTGGCACCGACGTGCCGCCGGACGCCTTCGTCAAGACCGCTCAGGAGCAGAACTGCGCGGTGATCTGCTGCTCGGCGCTTCTCACCACCACGATGGAGGTGATGCGCGACGTGGTGAAGGCGGCTGAGGCGGCCGGCATCCGCGGCAAGGTGAAGATCATGATCGGCGGCGCGCCGATAACCGACGCCTTCTGCAGGGAAATCGGCGCCGACTGCTACACATCCGATGCCGCGCGCTGCGCCGACGTGGCGGCGGAGATATGCAGGGCCGTGTAGGCGCGCAGCCCGGATTCCGCCCGGGACTAGGCGTTTGGCGCTCGATATGGTATAATCTGGGCGTCGGCTTCAAAGCGTTTGTTTCAACAGAGCAAAGGAGGACTTCAAATGAGTGGCAGAACCAGCAGGAGAGGATTCATTGGCGGCGTGATCGCGGCTGGCGCGGCGCCCGCGATAGTTCCGGCGAGCGTGTTCGGCGAGACTGCGCCCAGCAACAAGCTGCAGATAGCGCTGATCGGATGCGGGCGAATAGGAACGTCGATGGACATCGGCGGGCTCGCGGCAAACCAGGACCTGGCCATGCTCACAACTGTGTGCGACTGCGACTCCGTGCGCCTCGCGAACATGAAGACGGTGGCCGAGCGCCACTACGGCCGCAAGATGGACCACCTGAAGCTGGAGATGGACTACCGCAAGGTGCTCGACGATTCCGGCATAGACGGCGTGATGATCTGCACGCAGGACCACTGGCACGCGCGCATGGTGGTGGAGGCCTGCCTCAAGGGCAAGGACGTCTATGTGCAGAAGCCGATGGCGCTCTCGGTCGAGGAGAGCGAGGCCATCGTCGAGGCAGTGCGCCGCACCAAGCGCGTGTTCCACATCGGCACCCAGCAGCGCAGCGACCATGGCGGATGCAACAATGGCTTCCGCCGCGGCGTGGAGTACGTGATCAGCGGGCGCATCGGCACGCTCAAGCGCATAGAGGTGGGCATCATCGACAACAGCCCCTCCAGGGAGTGGGACGTTCCGGCGATCGAGAAGACGCCCGATCCGCGCGACTTCAACTTCGACCTCTGGCTCGGCCCGGCGCGCAATGACGTGCACTACTCGCAGCTGCGCACGCATTGGCGCCCCGTGGACGCCAACGGCAAGCCATACGCCAGGATACCCGGCCAGAACGTGGGCTGGCTTCAGATCCAGGACTACTGCACCGGCAACGTCTCTGGCTGGGGCTCGCACCACATGGACATCGCGCAGTGGGCCATGGACAACGCCGGTCCTGTCTCGGTGAAGTGCGAGAAGGTCACCTTCCTCAAGGGGCGCCTCTTCAACGTGCACGACGACTGCCTCATCACCTACAAGTACGCCAACGGCGTGGAGCTGCAGCTCGGAACGCCCCGCCTCACCGGCTTCCGCTGCGGCGCGAAGTTCTTCGGCGAGAATGGCGACTGGATATCCACGTGCCGTTGGGTGGACAAAGTCCCCGAGGCGAAGCGCGTCGACACCGCGTACAAGCCAAAGGCTGAGATCTGGCGCGTCTGCGAGGCGAACCGGAAGGGAATCATCGAGGGCGAGCCCGAGAAGCAGGTGGTGCGTAACATGGAGAAGAACCACCACCGCCCGTGGTTCCTCGGAATGCGCTCGCGCAAGGACACGAACATCAAGGTTGAGGAGGCGAACAGCTCCACCATCTCCTGCATCCTCGGCTTCCACGCGATGAACAACGTCGGGTACGAAATCAAGTGGGATCCGGTGAAGCGCAAGTTCGTTAACCCCGCCGACGCGGCGAAGTTCACCAGCTGCAACGAGCGCGCGCCGTACTCCACCATCGACGCATTGAACGAAATCCGCAAACGCGGCTGATTGCCGCACATAGAAAGAGAGATGTCCAAAATGAAGAAACTGCTTATCGCCGCCGCGGCATTCGCGGCATGCATTTGCGCCTCGGCCGAAGCTCCGCGTTCTTTTGCGGCGACCGTCGAGGATTACCTTGCCACGCACCCCGTGGCGGGCATGGAGACGTATGCCGACTTCTGCCGCCTCGTGGCGCAGCCAGCCGCCAATGGCGCGGTGGACGCCACCGTGCAGCCCTGCCACAAGGCGCGGAAGATCCGCTTCTGGGGCGCGCTCGAGCACCTCGCCCAGTTCAAGGGCTGGGGGCTTGACGCCGCGGAGTTCGATCCCGATGCTGCCGCGCGCGGCGACTATCCCGACGTCATATTCTGCCACCTCATGCCAGGCTACTCGCAGGGCGACGTGGAACAGATTCTGGACGCCGTGCGCCACGGCACGCACTTCGTGACGCTTCAGAACACCGACTCCTGGAGCAAGGCCGTGGCGAAGCGCCTTGGCCACACGTACGGCGGAGTGCTCACGGCGCCGACGATGGACCGCGGCGGCGTGTTCTTCAGGAACTGTCCGAAGCTCTTCGCCGGATTCCCGGAGGGCCGCCTCGACGCGCCGCTGTTCTCGTGCTTCGGCGCGAGCCGCCACGGCATGTTCCTCACGGGCGAGAAGTGCCTGCTCGGCGTGGCCGACACGCACACCGGCCGCATAGCCTCGTCGATCGCGCAGTACAGGTACGGCAAGGGCGCGGTGACGCTCGTGGGCCCGTGCGTCACCCCCTCCGCGCGCAACATCAACGACCCGGCGTACAAGCGCCTGCTGCTGAACCTCGTGGACCTTCTTCCCGCCGTCGAGCGCGAGAAGCCATACGACGTGCTCCTCTACACCCGATGGATGTGGCATCGCGACCCCAAGACCGGCGCCGTAGCGCCGCACGGGTCGTACCACCACTTCTCCACTGAGATCGGAGCCGGCGAGATGGCGCGCTACTTCGAGGCCAAGGGGCTCAAGGTCAAGGTCACCGACGATCCCGGGGTGTTCTGCACGGCGGCCTTCCGCGCCTGCCCGCGCATGGTCTTCGCCTGCGCGAACGAGGAGCAGTTCGAGACCGAAAGCCAGCGCGAGGCGTTCTACGCCTGGGCGAAGGCGGGCGGTGGCACGCTCGTGCTTCACTCCGCCAGCAACTGCGAGATCGGCAGCAAGGAGTGGCGCGACTTCCTCGGCGGCACGTTCCTATTCCACTACCCGAGGCAGATGCCCGTGCCGTTCGCCGACGCCGACAAGTCGAACCCCGCCATCGCATGCATGCCCGCCGGCTACGTGTGGCCCAGCGAGGAGATCTACGTGAACGACATGGTGCTCGGCGCCGTGAAGCCCGTTCTCAACTTCCGCGCCGACACCGTTCCCGCCGACATGCAGAAGTGGATCAAGGACCGCGGCCGCGCGCCGGCCGACGGCATCCACATCCTCGAATGGACGAAGAGCTATGGCAAGGGACGCGTCTATTACTCCGCCCTCGGCCACAACGCCGCAGGCTTCTCGAAGCCCGAGTTCCTGGAGCACCTCTACCAGGCCTGCCTCTGGACGGCGCCCCTCTTCGCCGCCCGCTAGCCGCATTCGACGTGGAATCCTGGATAGACATACAGGCCGATCCCGCCCACGTGAAGCGTGAGCGCGAGAAGGCGCGCCTCCTGCGCCGAACGGACTGGTGGCGCGCGCTCGTGGCAAAGGGCGTGTGCCACTATTGCCACCGTAACGTGGGCGCGGCCAATCTCACGCTTGACCACGTCGTTCCCGTTGCGCGCGGCGGACGCTCCACCCGCGGCAACTGCGTTCCCTGCTGCCGCGACTGCAACGCGAAGAAGGGCGCGCGTACCACCGCCGAACAGATTCTAGACCAGCTTTTCCCGGAGGGCTGAGACGTGGCGGCGGGAAAACTCAGAGTCGCAATCGTCGGCTTCGGCTTCATGGGCCGCACGCACTATGGCGCGTGGAAGAAGACTCCATGCGCGAAGGTGACCGCAATCTGCGACTCCAACTTGAACCAGCTCTCGCGAAAGGTGGCGGGCAACGGCAATGACGCCGATCTCGCCACCGACTTCAAAGGCGTTGCCGTGGTTGAGAGCTTCGACGAACTTCTTGCCCGCGGCGGCTTCGACGTGGTGGATCTCACGCTGCCTACGCCTCTCCACCCGGCTCTGGTGAAGAAAGCGCTGGCCGCTGGATGCCATGTGCTTTGCGAGAAGCCGATGGCGCTTGACGTTAAGTCATGCGACGCCATGATCGCCGCCGCCGCGAAGTCAAGGGGAAAGCTCATGATCGCGCAGTGCCTGCGCTTTGCCCCGGCGGTGAAGTACCTGCACGACGTGGTGGCGTCGGAAAAGTACGGCAAGGTGGTCGGCGCGTCGTTCGACCGCGCTTCGATGCTGCCGGGATGGGGCGCAGGGGGGAAGAGCTGGTTTCTTGACGAGGAGGCGTCCGGAGGCGTGTTGCTCGATCTGCACATCCACGACGTGGACTTCATCAACTGGACGTTCGGCCGCCCGAATTCCGTCGCCGTGCGCCGCCATGTGCGTTCCGACGGCGTGACCGACCGCGCCACGACGCTCTACGGCTACCGCAACTGCGTCGTCTCAAGTTCGGCAAGCTGGGCCGCGTCGCCCTCGTTCTCGTTCGAGGCGCGCTCCTTCGTGGAACTTGAGAAGGCAACCATCGTTATGGACGCCAAACGCGCCGCTCCGCTTCAGGTGTACCCATTCAGGGGCAGGCCTTTCACCCCGAAGCTAGACTATTCGATTTCTCCGTACGAAGCCGAGATCAAGGCCTTCGCCGCTTGGACGCTAGGCCGCCGCGCGTCCGTGCCGATAACCCTCGAGGACGCGCGCGACGCAGTGGCCCTTGTGGAGGCCGAGCGCAGGAGCATGCGCGCAGGCCGCGAAATTATGTTATAATCTACGCGATGGGAAACGAATGTACATCGCAGAGCTCCGCCGGTGCAGAGCTGCATCTTCTTGTGCTGTGGGCCAGCGCCCGCTTCGCCGAGAAGAAGATTCTCGCCGCCGTCTCCGGCGAAGTGGAGATCGTGTGCACGCGAGAGATACGCTTCCCGTGCGAAGCCGAGGAGGGGTATCGCAGATTCTACGGTCCCTCCTTGCCGAACTCTCGCCACAAGGTGGTGAAATGTGGGCGCGGTCCGTTCCTTCTCGTGGTGGTGCGCGACCATTCGCCGGAGTTCGGCCCGTGCGTCATAGGCTTAATGCGCTACGAAAAAGCCAACCTGAAGATGCTGCGCCTGAAGATGCGCTGCCGCGAGATGGCTGGGCGCCACCACCGCGTTCACGGCACAGTCACGTGCGACGAGTTCGCTCGGGACGTGGAGATGCTCACGGGCCATACGGCCGCCGAATGGAACGAGGGCGTGCCGCGTGGCGAATTGGCGATGCGCCTGCCGGATACGTGGACGGCCGTGACGCCGCAGGGGCCTTTCCTCGCTGCGCACATTGCGCCTGGCGGAGCGCTTGAAGTGGCGCAGCGCGCGCTGTTCCTCGAGAACAAGTACATAAACGACTCTTTCGAGACTGGTGTGTTCCTTGGTGCGCCCTGCATTGTAAAGCGCTCGTCGAAGGCAGTGTGGTCCGTCGGCAACGAGTACCGAATGGCCGCGCGGATGTACGCCGCAAATCCCGCCACGGTGCCGCGTCCGCTCGCATGGGCATACCACTACGCCGCCCACTCCGCCGAAGTGGTGACGGCGCGCGTGGCGGGGCCGTCGCTCGCCGACCTCTTGAAGAAGGGGGTAGCGGATGCGCAGGCGAATGGCTTTGCGGCCGACGTGCGCTCGCTCGCGGAGACGCTGAAGAAGGAGGGCATCATCCACCGCGACCTGTTCGAGGACAACCTCCTTCTGGACGCCGACGGCCACCTCAAGGCGATCGACTGGCAGCTTGCGATCGACCGCCATTCCTACCGCGAAGATCCATGGGTGGAACGCCACTGGAAATTCCTCTACGTCGTCTTCGGCGTGAACCGGGAGCTCGGCATGGGCAACTGGAACGACTTCCACGCCCTTGGCAAGGTGCTTGCGCGCCTGCCGCAGACAGCCGCCGTGCGCGAGACCGAGGCATGGCTTGCGGCTGAGGCGCCCGCGATGGGATTCTCAAAGCCGCCACGTGGACTGACCGCGCTGCGCCTCAGGCTTTACGCAGTCTCATTGCGCTTTCAGATTCTGCTCAATCTTCGCCGCCCCGAGAAGCGCGCCCGCCTCGTGCGCCGCCTGCGCACCATACTGGCGCCGCCACGCGGTGGAAGACGCAAGGAGGCCCAGGATGAGTTCTGAACAGAAAACCGACGGGGCATTGACGGCCGGCGAAGAGGGATACCTTCAGCGCGCGGAGGCCGTTCTCGGCGCCGAGACGATGCGGGCGCTCGCGGGGACGAAGGTGGCAGTGTTCGGCCTGGGGGGCGTAGGCGGGTGGTGCGCGGAGGCGCTTGCACGCACCGGCGTGGGGAGGATGCTCGTGGTGGACGCCGACCGCGTGGCGCCCTCGAACGTCAACCGCCAGCTTGTGGCGCTTCCGGGAACGGTGGGAGAGTTCAAGGCGGAGGCGCTGAAGAGGCGGCTTGAGGAGATCAGCCCGCAGATCGAGGTGGAGGCGAGGTGCGAGTTCTACGACGCGGAGACTGCGGCGACGTTCGGAATCGAGGAATGCGGCTTCGTGGTGGACGCAATCGATTCGCTTGAGAGCAAGGCGATGCTCATACGCCATGCGCTGTCGGCGCCGGGCGTGACGCTGTTTTCGTCCATGGGCGCCGCGCGCCGGCGCGATCCGCTGCGAGTGCGGAAGACCGAGTTCTGGAAAGTGCAGGGGGACGGTCTGGCGCGCGCGCTGCGAGCCAAGTTCCGCAAAACGGGCGACTTCCCGCCGCGCAGGTTCCAATGCGTCTATTCCGACGAGCCGCCGGGCGGCTGCGGGAAGGGAAGCCTCGTGCAGGTGACCGCAGTGTTCGGCTTCGCCCTCGCCGGGCTCATTGTGGATGCCGTTGCATCGCGGGCGGATAAATGGTAGAATACATGCCATGAAAAGGTTTATTTCGATGATGGCGGCAGTCGCCACGGCGGCGTTAGTGGGTGGCTGCCACTACTATTACATGGTGAAGGCCGAGCTGCAGCAGACGAACGAGATGTTCGTGCAGCCGTTCATCAGCCGCTCCGTGATGACGTGGAACGTAAACGCGGCGCTGGGCACGGACGGTGTGCGCAGCGTGGCGCGCGTGGCGGAGGTGCTGAAGAAGGCGGATGTGGACGTCGCCGCATTGCAGGAGATCGACAGGCGCACAACGCGCGTGGGCGGCGCAGACCAGCTGGAGGAGCTTGAGAAGCTCACAGGCCTGCGTTCCGTGTGGTGCCGCACGGGCGAGCGCGACGACGGCGAGGTGGGCATGGCGTTTCTCGTGAAGAGCGCGCCTGCGAAGACGGCGCAGGTGGATCTGCCGGGCGGCGGCAAGGCGGTGGTTGCGGAGTATCCGGCCTTCACGGTGGCGATGGCGCGTTTCCCGGAAAAGGACGATGACAAGGAGGCAGCCGTGGTGAAGATCGCGGGCATGGTGGAGCAGACTAGGCCGTTTATGCTTTTGGGCGACTGGGGGGAGGAGCCGACGAGCGCGTTTCTTCAGCGTCTTCGGCGCTCGTTTGCGGTCATATCCGGCTTTTCGCCCACCTATCCGGCAGATGGACCTGCAAGCTGCGTGGACTACGTGACCGTCTCGCGGCGGCATCTGGCGCGCTGGGAGCATGTGTCGCACGAGGTGCTAGACGAACCCATCGCCTCGGATCATCGTCCTGTCGTGGTCAAGGTGAGATGAGCCGTAGAGGTTGATTCCGTCGCCAAGAAGAGTCATGTCGAGGTTTTCGTCCACCGACACATGCATCCATCCGTACCACGTCATGCCCTCCACGTATTCGCGGTTCTCTATCAGCACCTCGCTCGCCTTGAACACCATGTAGAAGTCGTCTGGATTCTCGATCAGCGTGCCGCCGGTATAGTATTCGTCAACATAGAAATTCTCGATTGGAACAAAGTTCTGGATTGCCTATCTTCAATTGCCTGAGGTTCAAGCCGGATGCGCTGGGGTGTGGGTTTGGGAAAAACGGTTTACGGCGCAAGGCGGATAAGGCCGCCAACATGGTCGAAATGGCGGTGATAGGAAACGAGACGCGCGCCGGTTTCAAGTGCTGTCGCGGCAATCCAGATGTCATTTTCGGGAATAGGCATCCCTTTTTGCGCAAGTGCGGCCTTCACGTAGCCCCATCGTTCGGCGATGGACTGCGTGGCGGGCTGGAACGAAACGCAGTCCTCGTCAAGGAAGGAGGCGAGCAATGATTCGTTTTCAGCCGTTTTTCTTCCACGCAGGAATCCGTATTCCAGTTCGGCGAACACGGCGGCCGGCACGAGAATCTCGTCGCATTCGTTCAGCAACGCCAGAAGCCGCTCGTTGCCACGCCGCAGATTGCTGTAGGCGTTTGTGTCAAGGCAGACTTTCATCTCCACGCCTCCGGGTCGATCCGTTCGCAGTCCGCCACGGCGGCCTCGAATTCGTCGAACTCTCCCTGCGACCAGCCGCCGCAGTATTTGGAGAAGTCGTTAACGGTCCGCTTCTTGCGGCGGGGAAGCACGCCGTCGGTGAGCAGTCGCACGACAGTGGTGTTCATGCTGGCGTCGGATTTGTCGGCAATGCCCTTAAGGCCTGCGGCTACCTCGTCGGGAATGTTGCGAATGGTCATGGTCTTCATGTCTTGCCTCCTTGTGCTGATTGCAGACTGAAATCAACAGACGCAATCATTATACCACATCGTATGATTTCGCGCAATGGGGGCATTGAAATTTGAAAGGAGGGCTTGATCTGCGTCAGACTGCGCACAAAGGCGCGGCAGCACGTCTGCTTGTGGCAACGCCACGCGAGGACAGAGAGATCCGCGCGGTCAATCTCGATGCAGGCGTTGCGGATGTCGGGGAAGTGGCGGTGGGCGACCGGAACCTTCATTGGATACATCGAGAGCGTTGTGGACGGTGCCTACGGCCACGCCACGATGACCGTCGCGGCGAACGGGAAGATCAGCGGCAAAATCACGCTCGACGGCACGAGCGTGAGCGCCACGTCGCCGCTCGTGTACGACGAAGAGGCCGGATGGTTCGCGATTCTGCACGCGGCGCCCTCCGCGTACAAGGGCGGCGCGTTCGTGGCGGGCGTTGGGTTCGATGCGACTGATGTGGCGCATGCCGCGTCAACAGAAAAAAGACGCCGCCATGTTTCGCGCGCAGTGCAATTGTGGTATAATATGCGTCGTTTTGCAAGGAGCATAGAATAATGTCAAAGAAACGCCGCATAGTGGTAACATCAGCCCTCCCGTACGCCAATGGCGACATTCACCTTGGCCATCTCGTGGAGTACATTCAGACCGACTTCTGGGTGCGCTTCCAGAAGATGCGCGGCAACGAATGCCTGTACATCTGCGCGGACGACACGCACGGCACCCCCGTGATGATACGCGCGCGAAACGAGGGCATCACGCCCGAAGAGCTGATCGCGCGCAGCCACGCGGCGCATCTGAAGGACTTCACCGACTTCGAGATATCGTTCGACAATTACTATTCCACCAACTCGCCCGAGAACAAGGCCTGCAGCGAGCGCATCTTCGCCGCGATGGAGAAGAGCGGCGCCGTGACCACGAGGAAGTCTCCCCAGCTCTACTGCGAGCACTGCAAGATGTTCCTTCCCGACCGCTTCGTGAAGGGCGCATGCCCGAAGTGCGGCGCCGAAGGGCAGTACGGCGACAGCTGCGACAAGTGCGGCGGCACCTACGCCGCCGAGGAGCTCGGCAGCCCCGTTTGCACCACATGCGGCGCAACGCCAGTCGTGAGGGAGAGCGAGCACCTCTACTTCGAGCTCGAACCCTTCCGCGACTTCTTGCGCGAATGGCTGCCGCAGCACACCACGAGCGACGTCTCCAACAAGCTCCTCGAGTGGTTCAACGAGCCTCTGCGCGGCTGGTGCATATCGCGCGACGCGCCGTATTTCGGCTTCGAGATACCTGGGCGCCCCGGCAAGTTCTTCTACGTGTGGGTGGACGCTCCGATCGGCTACATAGCGTCCCTCGCGAACTGGTGCGCGGCGCGCGGCGAGAAGCTCGACGAATGGTGGCCGCAGGGCGGCGGCGCGAAGGCGGATGGCACCGAGCTGTACCATTTCATCGGCAAGGACATCATCCGCTTCCACTGCCTGTTCTGGCCGGCCATGCTGCACGTGGCGGGGATCGACACGCCCGACAAGGTGTTCGTGCACGGCTTCCTCACGGTCAACGGCGAGAAGATGTCGAAGTCCAAGGGCACGTTCGTGAACGCCCGCACCTACCTCGACCATCTGCCCGCCTCCGCCTTGCGCTACTACTACGCCTGCAAGCTCGGCGGCACGACTGACGACATGGACCTCAACCTGCAGGACTTCGTGCAGCGCGTCAACGGCGACCTCGTGGGCAAGATAACGAATCTCGCCTCGCGCGGCGCGCAGATGCTCAACAAGAACCTCGAGGGCCGCCTCGGCTCGCTCGACGACGAGGGCCGCGCCCTCGTGGAGTTCGCCCGTAGCCGTGCCGACGTGATCGCCCAGCACTACGAGGCGCGCCGCTTCTCGCAGGTTCCCGTGGAGGTGGCGAAGATCGCCGACGCGGCGAACGAGTACTTCGACCGCCGCGAGCCGTGGAAGACCGTCAAGGCCCCTGACGGCGCCGAGGCCACGCGCACCACCCTCACCGCGATTCTCAACGTCTTCCGCATCCTCGCGATATACCTGAAGCCCGTGCTGCCCGTCTATGCCGACAAGGCCGCCGCTCTCTTCGGCGAGGCGTCGTTCGAGTGGGACGACGCGGCGAAGACGGTCGAGAACGGCACCATCGGCAAGTACGAATACCTCGCAACCCGCATCGACGCGAAGCAGGTTGAGGCGATGGTGGAAAAGGCGAAGGTGAAGCCCGCAGAGACCGGCGAGGTGGCCCACGAGTCGCGCGCGAGCAAGAACAAGGCAAAGAAAGCGCCTGATGCTGAATGCCCTGCGCCTGGTGCCGAGTGCGCGCCGCTCAAGCCCGAGATAAAGTTCGACGACTTCGAGAAGCTCGATCTGCGCATCGGCAAGGTGCTTACGTGCGAAATCGTGCCTAAGAGCGCGAAGCTGCTGAAGTTCGAGCTGGACTGCGGCGGACTTGGCAGGCGCACGATCTTCAGCGGAATACGCGGGGCGTATCCCGACCCTGCGGCGCTGGTGGGCAAGGAAGTGGTGTTCGTGGCGAACCTCGCGCCGCGCAAGATGAGCGTTGGCGTTTCGGAGGGTATGATCCTCTTCGCCGGCGAGCCGGGGAAGGGCGGTGGCGTGTTGTCGCCTACGTCCGAGGCGGGCGCTGGCGCGCAGGCGACGTGACGCTGCCGCTTGAGAGGCTCGGCGAAGTCACGGAAGAATGATCGTGGAGACGAGCGAGAAGTGGTCCGAGGCGTAGTGTTTCGTTCCGGGGCGCGGCGTCGCCACGATGCGGTAGTCGAGCACCTTTGTGCCGGGCGACACGTAGATGTAGTCGATGTGCTCCGCGTCGTCGCCGCGGGCGCTGCGCTTCTCGCGGGGCATCGATAGCGCCTCGGCGATTGTGGTCTCCTTTTCTCGCCACGCCCAGTGGTTGCACGTGCGCCAAGGGCCCTGCGGGGCGGACTTCGAGAGATAGAGGGCGTCCTTTAGCAGCTTCGACACGGCAATGGCGGGCTTCTCGAACTCGAGGCAGTTGTGGTCGCCGGTGAATATGATTGGCGCGCCTTGGCCGAACTTCTTCATGCGTTCGATGATGAGGAGCATGCCCTTTTCGCGGGCGAGCTCGCTCTTGTGGCCGGTGTGGGTGTTGGCGAATGAGAAGCGCTTGCCGGTGGCTTTGTCCCTGAGGACGGCGTACGAGCAGATTCTGGGGAACATGGCGCCCCAGCTCTTGAGCCGGGAACGTCCGGCGTCTCGGACAGCCAGAAGCTGCCGCAGTCGATCAGGGTGAACCTGTCGCGCCGCCAGGCGACGGGAGAGGACTCGCCGCTCTTGCGGTCGGCGTTTCTGCCTTCGCCCGTGAAGTCGTATGCGGCGAAGCGCTCTTCGAGGAACTTGCGCTGGTCGGGAAGGACCTCCTGGAAGGCGATGAGGTCGGGGCTCTCGCGTTCGATGGCGCGCGCGAAGTCGTCGCGCCTGTTCTCCCAGTTGTTGTGAGGCGACTTGCGGTCGCCCGCCGAATAGCGCACGTTCCAGTCCATCACCCTGATGGCCGGCGCCTTGGCGGGGGCGAGGCGCGGCGTCTCGGCCCGAGCCGCAAGAACGAAGGCGCCGCACGCGCATATCGCCGCCGCAGGCGCCGCGAGGAGTCTAAAACGCTTTCTCATGTGCTTCTCCAGTTCCTTTGGATGTTCGCCGTGATTCATTCCGGCGCCGATATGGCGCCTTGCGGGCAAACATTATACCAAATCTTCCAAGAGTTGGCCGGAGTGTGGTATAATATCTGTCGCTGATAATGCCAGCGCAAAAACCATCGGAGGATGAAAGGAGCAACAATGAAGCTTTATGAGACGCAAGGAACGTGTTCGGCCGCCATCGAGTACGAAGTGAACAACGGGATATTGACGTCTTGCCGGTTCATCGGCGGCTGCCCCGGCAATACGCAGGGCGTGGCGCGGCTTGTGATAGGGCGCAAGGTCGAGGATGTGATCTCCCTGCTCAAGGGCATCCAGTGCCGCGGCGGAACGTCGTGTCCCGACCAGCTGGCCAGAGCCCTGGAGAAGGACATCGCGGCGAAAGAAATCGTCGTTTGACGGCATTGCCATAGGAGAAGCGATGGAAGTCAACCGTAGAAGTTTTCTGGCGACGGCCGCACTTGCCGCGCCCGCCGCCTTCGCTGGCACGGACGTCTCCGCAGCGCCTTCCGGCAAGCCGCTCAGGGTCTGCGTGTTCTCCGACATTCATTACCATCCCGGAGTGTGGACGAATACCGAGAACACTTCGTTCCTCGAGAAGATCATGGCCCGCGCCGAAAGGGAGCGGTGCGACATGATGATCCATCTCGGCGACTTCATGCACGGTGTCCGTTCGCCCGCGCAGAAGGCGTTTCTCAAGCTATACAACGACTTCAAGATACCGGGATACCACATCCTCGGCAACCACGATCAGGACGGCAATCCGTACAAGGAGACGTGCGAAGCCTACCGCATGCCCGACGGGCACTACACCTTCGACAAGGGCGGCTTCCGCTTCGTGGTCGCAGACCCGAACTACTTCTGCAACGGACCGGGCAAGTTCATCCACCATGGCAGCGGCAACTATTTCAAGCGTGGGAAGGGCTCGACCATAAACTGGATACCGCCGGAGCAGCTGGAGTGGATGCGCGCCACAATCGTCGGCTCGCCGTATCCGTGCGTGGTGCTTTCTCACCAGAGCTTCGAGCGCGCGCATTGCGCGCCTGTCATGAACAAGAAGGATGTCCAGGCGATTTTCAACGAGGCTAACGCGAAAAAGCCAGGCACGGTGAGACTCGTCATGAACGGACATTTGCACATGGACAATCTACGCGTCCTCGACAACATCCTCTACTGGGACGTCAACAGCGCCAACTACCAGTATTTTGCGAAGGCGCACAGCAGATATCCGGCGGATTACGTGAAGACGCACCGCGGGGCGCCGCACAACATCGGGTGGAAGGAGCCGCTTTCGGCGATTCTCACGCTGTGGCCGAACGGGCGCATCAAGATCGAAGGGGCGAAGTCAGACTGGCTTTTCGGGGTTTCGCCGGAAGACGCCGGGTATCCCGCATACGATGAGGACGGACGCGAGACGCTGCCGGTCATCAAGTCCGCAGACATGACATTTGCATATAGTGGCGTACGGCCTTGATGGAGACGAGAGCGGCACTTGTGCGCCTTCGCGGTGTCCGCGATGAACACTGGTGCTCAAAGACATTGACAATCTGACAGACAACAGGGAGGAACGTTGCAATGACGCAAAAAGCAGATGGCGTAAATTCGCATGTACAAATTTACGAAGGTGGGATCGTGTCGGCGGCAAGGCCGAAACGAGGCGTGTGGAGCAGCGTAGCGCGGAGAATGCTTGCAGCGTTCTGTGCGTTTGCGTCGCTGTCTTCGCTGGCCGGCGAGAAGTCGGCGAGATCGCAGCTGGCCGCGGCAAGCGCGGCGCTTGCGATGGCGGAGAATGCCGTCGGCATTTCCATCGACGGCGTGCGGCAGAAATGGCCGTGGAGCGACAAGGTCGAAATCACGTACACAGTGACAGGCGGCAACGGCTGCTTCGACACCAGGGTGGGCAGGGTGCGAATCAAGAGCGTCGTCAACGGAATAGAACACGTTGCCTACGACGGCATTTCCAGCCCCGGGCAGCACACCGTCACATGGGCGAATCCTCCACAGGGCGTGAAATGCGACAACTGCAAGACGTCTGCTGAGCTGTTTCTCTCCGATCCCGTTCCTTCTGGCAACGACTACATGATCGTCGATCTCGTGACTGGCGCCGTCACCTACGAAGGACTTTTCGTGCCGAACGCGAAGTTCGCCTCCTTCACGGGGCAGCAGATGTCCAACGCTCGCTACAACGCCGACAAGTACAAGACTACCCACATGGTTCTGCGCAAGATTCCCAAGGGCGCCTACAAGGCGAAGCGGGGAACAGGGGCGTTCAAGAGCTGGACGACCGACAAGGACTACTACATCGGAATCTTCTGCTGGACGACGGCGCAGTACGGGCACGTGATCAAGCGGACGAATGGTCAGGACGCCACCGCCTGGGCGGATTACAGCCTGAGATCCCGTAGATGGATACCTCGCGACATCCGTGGAAATACCGTTCCATCGGGAAAGATCGCAAAATATCCCGGAGCTGATGCCGCAATCGACGCGAAGAAATGGCGTCCGCTTGAACTCCTCAATGCGAAGACGGGAATGAACTTCGACGTTCCCACCGAGCTTATGCACGAGATCGCCTGCCGCGCCGGCACCACGACCACGTATTTCTGGGGAGACGACGCGTCGCTTGCCCCGCAATACGCAGTCTATGGGATTTCAGGACGCAGCACCGATTCGCAGTATGCCGATCCGCCCGGCACGAGGGCGCCAAACGCCTGGGGGCTTTACGACATGGTCGGCAACGACTGGCAGTGGTGCAGAACGTATGCGGGCGAAGGCGAGCCGCCAGATGTGTTCACGCCGGGCGCGGGAGCGTCCGATCAATGGTACGTGCGCGGGGAGAACATCTACCCGTCCGACCCGAGCCGATTGACTTGCGACGTGCGAAGTTCCGCGTCCACTGGCAGCGGCGTGGGATACAGCTTCCGCGCGGCGTACATCGTGCCCAATGCGGACAGGTGATCGGCAATTGACGTAGATTGAAGGAGGCTAAGAGACAATGACGGACAAGATGTTCAAGGTGGCGGTGGTCGCCGTCGGAATTATGACCGGCATTGTTTACGCGGCGGCTGATGCGCCGACGCCCGGTGGAACGTGGAAGATCGTCTACTCTTCGGCCGAAGGGCCGCAGGGACGCGCCCTCGAAGTGCTGACCGAGCGCATCGGCTTCCACCTTCTGCGCGAACGGCACCTTGCGATTCCGCTTGTGCTGCCGATCGAGCAGGACGGCGGCGAGCCGGTGAAGGGCAAGCGCGACATGGTCGTGGTCGGGCGCGTGCAGGAGAACGCCACGCTGCGCAAGTATCTCGGGAAGGACGCCGAGAAGCTCGTGCCGAAGGGCGGCTATCTCATCCGCACGCTGCACGACGGCGCGCACGACGTGGCGCTGCTCGCGGGCGACACGCCGGAAGCTGTCCTCTGGGCCGCGTTCGACTTCCTCGACGTGCAGGTGCCGATGATGGAGGGCGCGCTCGCCGCGCCGCGCGGACGCTATCCCGGCACGTTCTTCCGCGCCAACAAGCGCGACCTCGCGAAGTTCGACAACGCGAAGGAGAAGCGCATCCCAGTGCGCAGCATCGCCTGCGCGCCGCAGACGCCCGTGCGCAGCGTGTTCTCGTGGGGACACGAGATGGACGACTACCGCGCAACGTTCCGCGAAATGGCGCGTGCGCGCTTCAACCGCATCATCATCTGGAACAACCAGCGCGTAATCAACGCGCGCGACGTGGTGGAGGAGGCGCATTCATGGGGCATCAAGGTGTTCTGGGGCTTCGCGTGGGGGTGGTCGCTCCACTGCGACAAGGCGGACGTCCACAACATCGGAAAGATGTCCGACGCCATCATCGACGAATGGCACCGCATCTGGAAGCCGATGGGCGGCGACGGCATCTACTTCCAGAGCTTCACCGAGACGGACCGCCAGGAGATTGCGGGGCGCTCCATCGCGGAGGCTGTGGTCGAGCTTGTCAACATGACAGCGAAGCGCATCCATGCTGAGGCGCCGGAGACGGACATCGTGTTCGGTCTCCACTCGAACTCGATCAAGAAGCCCGGCGCGACGGACTTCATCGCGAAGACCGATCCCTCGCTTGAGATCCTGTGGGAGAACTGCGGCGGTTTCCCGTTCTGGGACGGGCAAGGCCGTACCGGCGGGCCGAACAACGAGTTCTGCGAGAAGATTCTCGCGCTCACGCCGTCAGTCGGCTTCGTGTGGAAGGCGCAGCTGTACCTCGACTGGAAGAACTGGATTGAGCCGGCCGGGCCGTTCATGCTCGGATGCGCCGGGCGGAGGATGCGGGAGTACCACCAGTCGATCATGCAGCCGATGCAGTGGCAGTTCGACAACGACTGGTTCCAGAACGGCAAGTTCGCGTGGGAGTCGATACGCCGCCTGCGCGCCGCGAAGCGTCCGCCGAAGGAGTTCAACGCCGTGCCCTACAACAATCCGCCGTTCGGGTTGGCGACGCTCTGCTCGGCCGAACTCTTCTGGAACAGCGACGATCCGTGGGAGAAGATCCTTATGCGCGCCCGCATGAGAGCGTTGCCGGAAAGGTAGTCCGTCGAGGATGACGAATGCGTAATCGGCTTTAAGATCAAAACAACCTAGCACAAGGAAAAGAAAAATGACAAAGGCTAACAAGATGTTGAGAACGGCTACGGCGATGTTTGTCTCCGCGGCCACAGGGCTGGCGGCCGCGCAGGCAGACGCCGTTTCGCAGACTGTCACACATTCGCTCAACACGGCGTCGGCGCCGTCGCTGGGCGAAAAGTTCCCCGCGACGATGCGAGGCGGCACGTGGAAGGTGATCTACTCGTCGGCGGAAGGGCCGGAAGGTCGGGCCCTCGAAGTGCTCACCAAGCGAGCAGGGACGTATTTCCTGCGCGAAGCGCACTTCGCGACTCCGTTCGTGCTTCCGCTAGAAAAGGACGGCGGCGAAATAGTCGATACGAAGCGGGACGCGTTCGTGATCGGCGTGCCGGAGAAGAACGCGACGCTTAGGGCGCTCCTCGGCGAGAAGAAGGTTCCCGCCGGCGGATATTTTATCAAGACGATGCGCCGGAACGGGCGGAACGTCGTCGCCATCGCCGGCGACAATCCGTCAGCCGTTCTCTGGGGCGTGTTCGACTTTCTCGACGTGGTCATGCCCGACCTGGAGGCTCGGCTGAGAGACGCCCACGGCTGCTACCCCGGCACGTTCTTCAGGGCGGCGAATATCCCGCCCTGCGAATACGCCACCGCGCCAGAGACGCCGGTGCGGAGCGCCTGGACGTGGGGGCACGTCATCAACGACTACAACGCGTCGTTCCGAGAAATGGCCCGGGCCCGCTTCAACCGCGCGATCATCTGGAACGATCGGCAGATCGTGAACGCAAAGCAGGTGGTCGAGTGCGCCCACAGCTGGGGCATAAAGGTGTATTGGGGATTTCACTGGGGCTGGGGAATCGAGTTCAACGACCTGAGCAAGCTCGACGCGCTCTCCGACTCCATCGTGGACGAATGGCGGCGCATCTGGAGGCCGATGGGCGGCGACGGCATATACTTCCAGAGCTTCACGGAGACGAGCGCGCAGGAGATGGGCGGGCGTCTGATCGCCGACATCGTGACGGAGCTCGTGAACAAGACGACGAAGAAGATCCGCGCCGAGTCGCCTGAGACGGACATCGTCTTCGGCCTGCATGCATCGTCCATCCACAAGAAAGGCGCGACGGAGGCGATCGCCAGGACGGATCCGTCCCTTGAGATTCTCTGGGAGGACTGCGGCGCATTCCCGTTCCACGACAGGGGACTGTCGCCGAAGATGATCAGCTATTGCGACAAGATCCTCGCGCTCACTCCGTCCGTCGGATTCTGCTGGAAGGCGCAGCTCCGCATCGACTGGGGCCACTTCAGGCGTCCGCTCGCGGGTCCGTTCCTGCTCGGCTGCGCAAGCGAGCAGCTGATCGAACGCGACCGCGCGCTCACGCTGCCGCGTCATGTGCAGATCGACGAGTACTGGATCAGGAACGGCAAGTGGGCCTACGACTTCGTGAGGCACGTCCGCGAGGGCAAACACCAGCCGAAGGAATACAGCGCCGTGGCGGAGTACAATCCGCCGTACAGCTTCGCAACGTTCTGCCAGTCGGAGCTTTTCTGGAGCACGAAGGACTCCTGGGAAGAGCTCATGCGCCGCGCGCGCGCCCGGGCACGTTCGGAGAAGTAGGCGGCGCCGCTGCTGTACCGGGGGCGAGTGCCTAGACCGTGATTCACGGCTCAATGCCCGCGGCGTGGCGAATTGCCTTAAAACCGTTGCGGCGGATGGGAGAATATGGTATCATTCCGGGCATGAGAACAACCGCACTCGCTGTCATCTTCGTGATGCTGGGCTGCGCTTCCACCGCATTCGCCGCAGAAACGCCCACGGCAAGAGCAGTGGCGGCGACGGCTGTGGCGCGTGCGCCCTGGGACGGCTTTGTGGACGTTGACGTGACGGTGTACGTTCCCGTATCCGGCACCACAGCCGCAATCTCGCTTTCCGCCACTGACGGCGCACGCTCCTTCGAGGCGGCGACTCTCGAGGGCGAAACCGTTGCAACGACATCCGGCGTCTACCGCGTTAGCTGGAACGTGGCCGCCGACTATCCCGACCTATACGCGCCTTCGTTCACGGTCGCCGCGACGGCGAGCGTAGTCTCTTTCGTTCCGGACGCGCTGAGCGGCGACTACATGGTGATGGATCTTTCCGGCGGAACGGGCGCGGCGGCGTATCCCGTCGCGTATCTCACCGAGGTCCCGGAGGGCGGATGGAGCGAAGAGCACCGCACTTCGAAGCTCGTTCTGCGCAAGATTCCGAAAGGCTCGTTCACGATGGGCGTGCGCGCCACGGACTGGCCGAACGCGCAGGACCAGAATCTGCACGAAGTGTCCTTCACGAACGCGATGTGGGCGGGCGTCTTCGAAGTCACGCAGCGGCAGTGGGAGCTCGTAAAGGGCAACAATCCTAGCCTATTCACCAGAGCTGAGTTCTACATGTCGCGTCCGGTCGAGCGCGTGAACTACAACGCAATCCGCGGCGCTGCTCTCGGCGCGCATTGGCCGTCCGACGCGTCTGTGGACGCCGATTCATTCATCGGCCTTCTACGTGCGAAGTCGGGTCTGGAGAGCCTCGACCTGCCTACCGAGGCCCAGTGGGAGTACGCCTGCCGCGCCGGAACCGAGACCGCTCTCAACAACGGATACAATCTCACGAACAACTACAGCGACGCCTCTCTTGATCTCGTGGCGCGCTACGGCGTCACGGGAAGCAGCTCTTCCGATCTTTCGAAGGGCACGGCTAGAGCGGGAACGTTCGCACCGAACGCATGGGGGCTCTACGACATGCACGGCAACGTGTGGGAATGGTGCCTCGACTGGTACGAGAATTCTCCGGGTCTTGGCATGGAGACGGTGATAGACCCTCGCGGACCTGCCGCTGGAGGCTACAGGGTGTTGCGCGGAGGCGGTTGGATGAGTGGCTTGGAAAGCGCGCGAAGGTCGACGCACGAGTGCGCTAGCGGCTACCGTGGTGAAAGAGCAAGCGCAGTTGTGAGCAGCGGCAGCACGTATTACGGGCTGCGCGTGTTCGGCAGGGTGCCTGATGCGCCGGAGTGGGAGGGTGCGGTCGAGGGGTCGGGCGTGGCGGCGCCGATAGAGTACGACGGGCGGATAATCGTTACGCTCGCGGAGGCTGCTGACGCGCCGGCGCTCGAGTTTACGACGGGCGGCTACAACGGCGTGGAGTGGGCGGCCACGAACGACGTGAAGCGCATCGGAACCCATTCGGCGTGCAGTTGCTCCCCTGGCACGGTGCGCGACGAGAACGTCTCGACGTGGATGGAGACGTGCGTGAAGGGGGCGGGCACGCTCTCGTTCTGGTGGAAGGTGTCGTGCGAAAAGGACGATTCGGGGAGAATGGAGTATGACCGGCTGATGTTCTTCACTAACGGAGTGGAGGTGGCGCGCATAGACGGCGAGACGCCGTGGGCGCGCGTGACGGTGGATTTCTGCGGGAAGGGTCCGCACACGGCGCGCTGGGAGTTCTTGAAGGACGACTATGAGCCGCGCGAGGCCGATTTCGCCGACTGCGGCTGGGTGGACGGCGTGACGTGGGCGCCGCGCGGACTCGTGTTCGTGGTGCGATAGCGCGCGGAGGGCGTAAGGTGAGCAAGGTCTGCTGCATATCGGTGGTGCGCGATTTCGCGATGTACGAGAGGTGCGTGAAGTCGAACCCGCTCCTCGCCGGATGCGGACTCTGCACGATCGACAACCGCGGCAGGAACGACGGCGTGCCGGCGTGCTACAACCGCTTCCTCGATTCGCGTAGCGAAGATGAAGATGCGTGGTACGTGTTCTGCCACGAGGACTTCCAGATGATGGAGCCGCTTGCGCCGAGGCTTGAGAAGCTCGACACGGAGGCGCTGTGGGGGCCGATCGGCGCCGTCACGCGCGTGCGATTCGGGGTGTACCACCAGTGGCGGCTTGTGGGGAGCGTGGAGGAGTGCCGCAAGGACGGCACGGGCCTTAGGCGCGTGGGCGAGGCGGCGGAAGAGGGCGCCGTGGTGGAGACGTTTGACTGCCAGTGTCTCATCGCGCATTCCTCGCTTGTGCGGCGCCATGCGCTGCGGTTCGACGAGGCGCTCACATTCGATCTATACGCCGAGGAGTTCTGCATGGCGGCGAAGGAGAAGGCGGAAATCGCGTCGCGCATTCTGCCGCTCGCGGCGCGGCATTGGAGCGGAGGGAGCGTGCAGGAACGCTACTACGCGCAGGAGGCGCATGTGAACGCCAAGTATCCGAAGTCGTGCTACACAGGAACGTCGTCCCTCATGCTGGGCGGCAATCCGCCGTTCTTCCGCCGCGTGACGGTGGCGCTCAAGCGATTGCTGCGCAGCGGCAATTAGGCGCTGACGCGCCCGTGCGCAAATTTCACGGAAAAAGTCTGCGGCTTTTCACGAAGCGACGGCGCGGATATGGGATAATACCACCATGAAAACACCAGCAATATCCGTTGCCGCCGTGGCGGCGTTCGCCGCGTTGGCGGCATTTGGCTCGCGCCATGCGGGGAATCCCGCGTATCCCACCTACGACGGCCGAGTGATGGCCGGCTACCAGGGGTGGTTCCACAATCGCCAGGGCGGGACGATGTTCAGGGATCCGTCGAACATCAGGATCGACATTTGGCCCGACGTGTCAGAGTACGAGAAGACGTACCCGACAGGCCTCAAGCTACCGAACGGCGAGGGGGCGCGGTTCTTCTGCAGCGACGACGAGTCGACCGTCGAGACGCACTTCCGCTGGATGGAGGAGTACGGGCTTGACGGAGTCTTCCTGCAGCGGTTCTTCGGCGCGGCCACGCGCGAGCCGAAGGACTCGTCGACGACCGTTCTCCGCCACGCGCTCAAGTCTGCCCAGCGTCATCTCCGCACTCTCTGCTACGACAGGCTCTTCTTCGACGACGACGGCACGATTCGCCTGGTGGTCCAGACTCGTCGCGCGCGGCAGCCATTCTGGAAGGGCAAGTGACAACTGAACCGCGCGCTGCATGCGGCGGCCGCGCGGCGCGCGTTGTAGCCTCGTGAGACCTGGAGTTGGAAGTCACGATTCGGGGAAGCGGCAATCCTGCCGCTTCTGCATTGGCGCGTCATTGTGAAGCGACAGGAGTGTCGCTTCCCCGAAAGGGGCGCGTACACGAAAGCGTGCGGGGACAGTCCCCATCGAATTCCGCCCGGTGGTCCAGACTCGTCGCG
>JAFXIL010000028.1 GCA_017563185.1 Kiritimatiellia bacterium
ACACGTTGGCGCGCTGCCCTGCGGGCGTGCCGCGCGCCGCGTCGAGGGCGGCGAGGGTTATGGACGCGAACGCGCACGGACGTCTCTCGCACAGTCTTCTCGCCTCGCCGTGGTCGCCCACCTGCAGCTTGCTGAACACGTCGCTCATCAGCGTGCGCGGCGCGAGCGCCCCTCTTCTGTGGGCCACCAGCAGATACATCACCGCTGCAAGCGCCAGCACCGATATTCCGGCCAGCACCCACATGAGATAACCTCCGCACTTCCAGGCCTCCAGCAGCGTAATTCCCACTTCTGACATGACTTGTCGCCTCCGTTTCGTTTATTGCAGGTTTCGTTTGTTCTACATCGTGAAGAGTGCGTCCATCTTCGCCTCGAACTCGGCGCGCCGCTTCATCGTCTGCATGACGATCTGCGCGATGCGCGCCTCGTAGATCCCGTAGTCCAGGCCCGCCGTGGCGCCGGCGTGCGTCTTTGCGGCGACGGCGGCGTCCGGGCTCTCCGAGGAAAGAGCCTCGAGGTTGTCGCGCACCTGATGGTACGCCTCGCGCCAGGGAGTTCCCGCCGCGACCTTGCGCAGCGCCACGTCCGTCGCGAACACGCCGGGGATGAAGCCCGCGCGGAGCTTCGCCTCGTCCACTCCGAGGCCACACACGAACTTCGCGAGGATGCGCAGCGTGGTGCGGGTGATGGAGAGGCCCTTCATGTAGAGGCCCTTGCAGTCCTGCAGGTCGCGGTTGTAGCCGCCCGGCATCGCGTGCAGCATCGAGAGCGCCGCCGTGGCAAGGCCCAGCACCTGCGCCGTCTTGGAACGCACGAGCTCTAGGACGTCGGGGTTGTACTTCTGCGGCATGATCGAGCTGCCGGTGCAGTAGGCGCGCGGCAGAGAGAAGTAGCCGAACTCCGGCATCGAGAAGAGAATCATGTCCTCGGCGAGTCGCGATAGAACGGACATCAGCTGCGCGAGCGCGGAAAGAAGCGCTGCCTCGTCTTCGCCGCGGCCCATCGACGCGCCGAACACGTTGTGCATCGGGCGCTCGAACCCCAGAAGGTCGCTCGTGCGCTTTCTGTCGAGCGGCAGCGGCACGCCGTATCCTGCGGCGCTGCCAAGAGGGCAAGCGTCGTTGATCTTGTACGCGGCCTCAAGACTGGCCGTCTGGTCGAGAATCATTTCGGCGTGGCCAGTGGCCCACACGCCGACGGAACTCGGCATCGCGGGCTGGAGGTGCGTGCGGCCGACCATGGGCACGCGGTCGTGGGCGCGGCCGAAGGCAACGAGGGCAGATGCAAGGTCGGCAAGCTCGGCCATCAGCGAATGGAGCTGGTCCTTGATGTGCAGGCGCACGTCAACGGCCACCTGGTCGTTGCGGCTGCGGCCGGTGTGGATCTTCTTGCCAAGGTCGCCGAGAGTCTCGGTGAGGCGCGTCTCTACGGCCATGTGGACGTCCTGGTCCTGCTCGCGCACGACGAACGTCTTGTCGGCGACGACCGAGGCGAGCGCGGCGCGCACGCGCGCGGCCTCGTCCTTGGTGACGACGGGCGGCTCAACCGGCATCTCGGAGAGCATGGTCACATGGGCCGCCGTGCCAAGACAGTCCCAGCGCACGAGATCCATGTCCAGCACCGGATCGTCGCCCACGGTATATTCGAGAACGTCAGGATCGACGTCGCCTGTTATGGTCTTTTCGGTCTTCATTTTATGGCATTGTCCTCTTGTGGAGCGGACAGCGTCGTATTGCCGCTTTGACCGTTTTCATCGCGTCCGCCGATCAGCCGCGCCAACTGATACTCCGCCTTGTCGAGAAGCTCGTTCAGCCTGTCTGCGGAGGCGCCGCGCGAGAGCATCACGAGGAATTCGCTGTACGCCTCCGACGTCGCCGCCATCTGCTGCCCGCGCCTCACGGCATAGAGCGGAAGCTCGCGCATCTTCACGAACGCGGCAGCGCGCACGGCCGCAGGACGATCGGCGAGAAGCTTTATGGCGCGGCGGAAGGAGCAGTTCTGCGTGGCGACGTCTTCAGGCTCGCCCTCCACGGGACGCACATCCAGACGCAGCTGGCGGCGGAAGTTCTTGATGTCCCATTCGCTCGCACGCCCCGGAGAGAGAACTGCGCGGGAGAGCCTGTCGAGACGCGCATTGAAAGCCTGGCGCTGCTCTTCCTCCCCCTTCTCGCCCGTAAGGTCCGCAAGAAGCTCCGCCTGACTCCACGCTCTTCCTGTCGTAAGCCCCTCAAGCGCGGAGCGAAGCAACTTTCGCTCCTTCATCCAGGCAACTAGGTAGCCAGCGTACACGGCGTCCTGCATCGTGGCTATCTTGAGTTCGAGGCAGAACTTGGGGAATGGCGGCAGCTTGTGCTCGCTCCACTGCTCAAGCACGAAGCGGATGTCGTCATGCGCGCCGTCGGCAGTGCGCGCGCGCAGAACGCCGAACGCCAGCCAGTCGGGCGGCTCGGCGGCAGGAACCTGCGCGTCGTCACGGTTTCTGTCTATCCACGCACGGAGATACGCCTGCACGATCTCAAGCTGCAGCGCCTCAATGCTGGAGAATCCAGGCGAGGGAAGGTATATGCGCGTCACGAGCCTGCCGTCGCGGCGGCCTACGCGGGCGATCACCCGAACGTCGTTGGTCTGCCCGTCCAAGGCGTGCACGACTAGGCCGGGACTCTCCATGCGCGGCATCGCAAGGCCGTAGGCGTGTTCGATATCGCCGATCAGCTGTGTGGTGAACCTTAGAAGCGGCAGCCGGAACCCCACGGCGTCGCCGGGAACGTCAGGCGCCATGATCTCGACGAAACCGTCCGCACTCGTCGCCACGCGCGGCATCTCGGCCGCCCTTTTCGCCGCACGCGCGCCCGCCTCCGCAGGGGGATCGCCCTCGTCCGGGGCGGCGAAGGCGGCAAGGCACAAAAGCACGGCGGCCGCGCGCCACACGGCGCGCGGCAGAAGCCACATGTGCTTTTTCGCCGTTCGCATGGAAAATATTATACCATATTGAACGCAAATTGCCTAGCGAAGAGTGCCTTGTCCAAAGAGTGCCTTACCGCACGTACAGCGTCATGCCGCCGGGGCTGGCGTTTTTGAGAAGGAGGCTGGCGCCCTGGACCACAAGCGAGAACTTCTCGGAGTAGTCCCTGTCGCCGTCCGTCACCTCCA
>JAFXIL010000177.1 GCA_017563185.1 Kiritimatiellia bacterium
CCGAACCTGCGCGGACGCGACAGGAAGAACAGCTTGGAGCCAACGGTAGTCACAAGACGATGGATGAACATCGTCTTGTCAACGTAAATGCAGCCATCCCGTCTCATGGACGGAAAGTCGTGCGTGTCTGTGGCTATCGGTCTCATTGCCAAACATTATACCAAAATGGCCGAGCCAGGCGCAACCGAGTAATTGGGCAGTGGCTCGTGGTTCGTGGGAATTCGCAATTGCAAGACGCGGCCGAATATGATAGGCTATTGAATATGAAAACAACATCTATTCTCGCATCGTTCTTCATCTTCGCATCGATGGGTGCCTCCGCCGCGCTCATGGAGAAAGCGACGCCCGAGTCGCAGGGCGTGCCATCTTCGGCCATCGTCGCCTGGATAGACGCCTGCGAACGGGAGTTCGGGCCAGACAACGCACTTCACGGCTTCGTGATCGTGCGCCATGGCCATGTGATCGCCGAGGGCACATGGGCACCTTACGACACGCTGAACAAGCCGCACATGCTCTACTCGCACTCGAAGAGCTTCACCTCGACGGCGATCGGATTTCTCGTGGACGACGGCAAGCTCGACCTTGACGCGCGCGTCATCTCCTTCTTCCCCGACAAGATCCCGCAGAACCCCTCGCTCAACCTCCGCTCCATGCGCGTGCGCGACCTCCTCACGATGAACGTGGGCGCCAGCTACTCCGACGCGGAGAACAAGGATCCCTTCGGCGACTGGGTGAAGGCGTTCCTCGCCAATGACATCGACAGGGAGCCCGGCACCGTGTTCAAGTACGATTCAGGCGCCACCCACATGCTTGCAGCAATTGCGGAGCGCGTCTCGGGCATGAAGCTCATGGACTTCCTTAAGCTACGCCTCTTCGATCCACTCGGCATGACAAGCCCGTGGTCCACGGTCTCCCCCACCGGCATCGCCTGCGGCGGGTGGGGCATGAACATGACAACGCGCGACCTCTCCCGCTTCGGGCAGCTCTACCTCGACAAGGGCATGTGGAACGGCCGGCGCATCCTCTCGCGCGAATGGGTGACGGCAGCCACCTCGCGCCAGACGTGGTCCGGCGCGATCGCCGTCACGGGCGAGGACGGCAGCGACTGGCACCAGGGCTACGGCTTCCAGTTCTGGCGCTGCCGCCACAACGCCTTCCGCGCCGACGGAGCGATGGGCCAGTACACGATCGTCATGCCCGACCAGGACGCCGTCGTCTCCATCCACGCCGGACTCGGCAACATGCAGCACGAGATCAACCTCGTGTGGAAGCATCTCCTGCCCGCGTTCGGCCCCTCCGCCCTTCCCGACGACGCCGCGGCCCAGAAGGCGCTCGCCGAGCGCTGCGCCTCGCTCAAGCTCCCCATGCAGAGAGGTTCCGCACCCGCCCCTGCGCTCCCCATCGCCGGCGCCAAGGTCTCGAAGAATCCTCTGGACTTCAAGAACGCCACGATAGAGAAGACTCGGCAGGGCTGGACGCTCGTGCGGCCCGACGGTTTCCGCTTCGCCGTTGGCGACGGTTCATGGGCCACGACAACCTACACCTTCCCGCAGAACATCGAGATACTGTTCGCCCTCGTCGGAACGCGCGACGTGGCGGCGTCGGGCGCATGGACCGCGCCAGGCGTCTTCACCGTGCGCTGGTACCTGCTCGGCGCGCCGCAGCACGGCAAGTTCACCGTCACCGTTCCCGGCAAATGACATCGGTGCGCGACGGAAGGATTATCGAGAACCTGCATCCATGACCGGTCTGTGATTCCAGCGCCACGTCGCCGCCGTGGAGCCGGGCGATGTGCTTGACGATCGCAAGCCCAAGGCCGGTGCCGCAGTGCGAGCGGCTGCGCGTCTTGTCAACGCGGTAGAAACGCTCGAAGATGCGCTTCTGGTGTTCCGGCGCGATTCCCACGCCGTGATCCGCCACCGTAATGCGCGCGCGATCCCCTTCGGCGGCGAGCGTCACCACCACATCATCCGACTCCGAATAGCGCAGCGCGGGCACGCGGGACGCGTGCCCCTACCATAGCCGAACTATGTCCTTCACGCCGGTGTGGCGCGAATTGGCAATGGCATACCGCAAAATCGCCCGCGAAGCAAGCATGCGACGCGGGCGATCAAGCCGACTACGGAAAGTCGGGGTTCTGCGGTGCCTTATACCACGAAGTCGTCTACGCGAGGCCCTTGGCCTTGCGGTAGCGCGCGATGAGGGCGTTGGTGGAGGAGTCGTGCTTCAGTACGGGCTTCTTCTTCGCCGTGAGGTCGGCGAGCACGCTCTTCGCGAGCACCTTGCCAAGCTGCACTCCCCACTGGTCGAACGAGTAGATGTTCCAAATCACGCCCTGCGTGAACACCTTGTGCTCGTAGAGCGCGATGAGCGAGCCGAGCGTCTCGGGGGTGAGGGAGTCGGCGAGGAGAGTGTTCGTGGGGCGGTTGCCCTCGAACGTGCGGTATGGGGCGAGCTTCTCGTCCACGCCCTCCTTGCGGCACCACTCCACGGCCTGGTCGTGGTCAAGGCCGAACGCGAGCGCCTCGGTCTGCGCGAAGAGGTTGGCCATGAGCTTGTCGTGATGGTCGCCGATGGGGTTGTGGGACTTGCAGAAGCCGATGAAGTCGCAGGGAATGAGATGCGTTCCCTGGTGGATGAGCTGGTAGAAGCTGTGCTGGCCGTTCGTGCCGGGTTCGCCCCACTCGATGGGACCGGTTGAGTACGTCACGCGCGTGCCGTCCTTCGCCACGCTCTTGCCGTTCGACTCCATGTCGAGCTGCTGGAGATAGGCGGGCAGGCGGCTGAGGTACTGGTCGTACGGAAGCACGCAGTAGCTCTCGGCGCCGTACACGTTGGAGTAGAGGATGCCGAGAAGCGCCATAACCACGGGCATGTTGCGCGCGAGGGAAGCGGTGCGGAAGTGGCGGTCCATCTTCCAGTATCCCTTGAGAAGACGCTGGAAGTTGCGCGGACCGATGGAGATCATGAGCGAAAGGCCGATGGCGCTCGGAAGCGAGTAGCGGCCGCCCACCCAGTCCCAGAACGCGAACATGTTCTTCGGGTCGATGCCGAACTTCACAACCTCGGCCTCGTTCGTGGAGAGCGCCACAAAGTGCTTCGCCACCACGTCGTTCGCCTTGCCCTTGATCTTGGAGAGCAGCCAATCGCGCGCGGACTGCGCGTTCGTCATCGTCTCCTGCGTGGTGAACGTCTTGGACGCGACGATGAAGAGCGTCTGCTCCGCCTTGACCTCGCGCAGCACCTCTGCGAGATGGGTGGCGTCCACGTTCGAGACGAAGTAGCTGCGGATGTAGCGCTTGGAAAACGGCGCGAGCGCGATGGTGGCCATTACGGGGCCGAGGTCGCTGCCGCCGATTCCGATGTTGACCACGTACTTGATGCGCTTGCCGGTGTAGCCCTTGTGCGCGCCGGAGCGCACGGAGTCTGCGAAGGCGCCCATCTGCTTCAGGACGCGGCGCACCTGCGGCATCACGTCCTTGCCGTCAACCTTCACCTTCGCCTTCGGGTCGCAGTTCCTGAGCGCGGTGTGCAGAACGGCGCGGTTCTCGGTCTCGTTGATCTTGCGGCCGGTGAACATCTTCTCGATCTCGGCCTTGAGGTTGGACGCCTCGGCGAGCTTGAGAAGCGCCTTCATCACGTTCTTGTCAACGCGGTTCTTCGAGTAGTCTAGCGTCCAGCCCGCAGCCGTGAGCGTGTACTTCGCCGCGCGCTCTGGATCCGCCGCGAAAAGCTGCTTGATCGTCGTGCCCTTGGCCGCCTCCATGGCGGCCTGCACCTTCTTGAATGCTTCTTCGTTCATTGATGTTCTCTTTCGTTTTGATGTTCCGGGAAATTTGACAATCTTGAAATGCGCGCAACCGCTACGCGAGCAGATCGGCGATGCGTCCGCCAAGAGACGGATGCTTCTCGCGAGGCAGCGCGGCGGCGAGGCGCTCCAGAAGGGCCTTCACCTCTGCACGCAGGCCAGGCTCGAACCAGCGCCACGTGAGGAACGGCGAGAGGAGGCGCAGCGCGTTGTACTCGCCGCACTGCGCGTACTTGACGATCGTGCGCTCGATCCACGCGAGGCCCTCGTCCGTCCAGAGCCTGTCGGCGTTCGCGGTGAAGCCGCAGTACAGCGCGCGGGAGAGAGCAGGATGCGACATGCTCCATCCTTCGCGGCGCTCCTCCACGTCGATCGCCGCGAACACGTCCTCGTGCGGATCGCATGCGACGATGCGCAGATAGCTCGAATAGCCGTTCGTCGTCCTGCGCAGCTTCTCGCCTTCGGCCTCAAGAACTTCCTTCCTGCGAGGGCTCTCCCCGCGCACGAGCGCCGACAGCGCGTTGAGGCGCGCGGTGATGTTCTCGGCGCGATCGAGGTAGCCTTCGATCGCCGCCCACGCGCCAGGCGTGTTCAGCTCGGCGAGCATGTCGAGCACCACCTTGTCCCACGCGCGGCGCACTATCGACGCGGCGTCGATTCCGTTCGCGCTCTCTCCGCCGAGCGACGCTACGAGCGCGGCCTCTCCGATCGCCTCCGCGGCGGCCTTGCGCAGTGCATGCATCTCGGCGGCGTTCTCGCGCACGAACGCGCGCCGTCTGCGGTCGAGCGAATGAACGCCCACGGAGAGCATCGCCTCCTTGGCGCCGAGGTCGAGCGACCCGTCGGCGAAGATCTCCTTGTAGAGCTCGAGCCACGCCTTCACGGCGCCGCGGTCGCGCAGCATCTTCATCGCCTCAGCGCGGTTGAACGCGTCGGGGTCCTTGCGCACCTGGCACACGAGCTCTTCCTCCGAAGCCTCCACTTCAAGCACGCCGTAGAATCCGCAGCCGCGGTTCCACGAGATGAAGTCGGGCTTCGGACACTTCGTGCGAAACTGCTGCATCGCTCCGTCCAGGACGAACGCGCCCGAGGCGACGTCGCGCCCGTCCTTCACGAGCGCGTACGGCACGGGCACCACGTAGTCGCCTTCGCGCACGAGCGTCACCGTCAGCTCTCCCGCCGCCCATGTCCAGCTAGCACGCACCGTGGGGTGTCCGCTCGAGAAGAGCCATGGACGCATCAGCGCGCCGATGTCGCGCCCCGTCGTCTCGGAGAACACCTTAAGGAAGTCCTCGGTGTTGGCGTTCCCTCCGTCGAAGCGGCGGAAGTATTCGCGCCACGCCTTGTCGTAGGCATCGGCGCCGATGAGGCTGCGCAGCGTGTTGAGCACTTCCGGCGCCTTGTCGTACGTGATGGCGTCCACCACGTCGTCGGGATCGTTCACGCCCTCGCGCACGATCGCGGGCGCGGAGCCGCTTTCGTCCTCGGCGAGCGCGCCGCCGTCCATGCGCAGCCCAGCCACGTCCATCGCGCGCGTGAACGCGGCGCCGAACTCGCGCGCGAGGAACGCGCGCTCCACGTTCACGGTGTACGCCTCGTTGAGCCACATGTCGAACGGCGTCTCCATCGTCACGCCGCTGCCGCAGTGGCTGTGCTCGTACTCGTGCGGGATCACGCCGTGCGCATAGACGAGCCGCGCGTCGGATATCGACGAGTCGATGAGCGCGGCCTGCGTGACGATCGTTGTGTTGCCCGTGTTCTCCATGCCGCCGTAGAGCGACTTCTCCATGCAGATGGTGCGGTACGTCTCGTAGGGATACACGAAGCCCGTGAGCTCGTGCTGGAAGATGATCGACTTCTTGAGAATCTCCATCGGAACGCGCGCGCCGTCAACGTGGCCCGGCGGAACGAGGTACTCAAGCTTCACCGTCTTGCCGATGTCGGGATACGTCACGCTGTCGGAGAGGACGTCCCACGTGCCTGCGCACGCGATGAAGAGATACGGCGCCATCGGCTTGCGGTTCTCGTAGGTCCACGCCATGCGGCCGGGTCCCGCGGACCTCTTCTCCACGAGGTCGCCGTTGGAGATGAGATGCGTGTATCGCTCGTCGCCTTCGAGCGTGGTGCGGAACGTGCATTTCGCCGTGCAGTCGTCGACGATCGGAAGTATGCGCTGGAAGCCGAACTGCTGGCACTGGCTCATGTACTGCTGCGGCGCGCCGGGAGGCGTCACGTCGCGGTAGATGCCCTCAAGGCGTACGCCGTCGGGATGCGACACATGGCCCACCTTCACCGTAAAGCGCTCGCCCGGCGCGTACTCGCGGTCGAGGGCGTACGGCACCTTTGCGCCGTCGCAGTCGAGCGGCATCTCGCCGATGGCCTCGCGCGCCACGAGATGCAGCACGCCCTCCGCCTCCACTCGGTCCTCGAAGAACCTTATCGTTGCGTCAACGTGCTCCAGCTGGGCCGGTGGCCGCCTGAACTCGCTGCGCCTGAACTTCCATTCTTGCATTGCATTCCTCATGGTACATCAACTCAAATCGCATTTCGTCTCGCCCGGTCACAGAACCGCAATCGCGAACGCCGCCAGCACAAGCGCAAACGCAAGCGCGCGTCGCCACGCCGGCACTCCTCTGCGCTCCTCGCCGCGCGGCGTCTCGCCAGATCCGGCGTCGCGGCCCATCACCTTCCTGATTCCGCGCAGCGCAAGAGGCAGCCTGCCCTTCTCCATCGCGAGCGCCGCTGCGGTTCCCAGCAGCGCCACCACCACAACAAAGCGGTACTGATGAAGGATATCGCCCATAGTCCACGCTCGCCTGTCTGCGCCGTTTCCCCCGTTAAAAAAGAACTTGCCCGCCGATCGGCACGGGCAAGCTCCAGCAGTTTCGGGAACTGCTCTCGGGGGGGAGGAACTTACTTCTTCGCCGCCTTCTTGGCAGGGGCCTTCTTGGCCGGAGCCTTCTTCGCAGGGGCCTTCTTGGCCGGAGCCTTCTTCGCAGGCGCGGCCTTCTTGGCAGGAGCCGCCTTCTTGGCGGGCACGGCCTTCTTGGCAGGAGCCGCCTTCTTGGCGGGCACGGCCTTCTTCGCAGGAGCCGCCTTCTTCGCAGGAGCAGCCTTCTTCGTCGCGCAGCAGCAACCGCACTTCTTGGCGGGAGCCTTCTTAGCAGGGGCGGCCTTCTTCGCAGGAGCCTTCTTGGTGGTAGCCATGTGTCTGTCCTTTTTTTTTGTTCGCTCACGGCGCACCGTACGACGGCGCAATCACCGTTTGCTTACTCAATATGATACTATTTTTTTCTGCATTTGCAAGTGCATAATGTTTACAAGCGAAAAAAATGTGCCGTGACATGCTTTTCATGGCGTCAAGCCGCTTTTTTCACGCCGCCGATTCGACAGCAGCAGCACGGGCCCCATGAGCCCCGCGTCGCGAAGCGGCCACTTCGCCGCGTCGAACGGACGATAGTCGCGACCGACGATGTTGATGTCGTTGAATATCTTCCACTGCACCTTGCGCTTGTCAAGGTCGCGCACGCGGTTAGCGCCAACGTTCGTCACCTCCACCTCGAGCACGTTCTTGCCATTCTTGAGCGCGCCTGACGGAATCTCCACACGATACGGCGACATGATGCACGCGCCCACTTCAACGCCGTTCACGCGCACTCGCGCAGAGTCGCACACCTTTCCAAGGTCCAGCGTCGCTCCTTTCGCCGCATGCGCTGCTTCTGCAACGAACGTCGCCCGATAGCGCACAGTGCCGCAGAACGGATTCTCCGAGCCATCCTCATTGCGCGCCCACGACGTGAGCGACTTCATCGTGCGCGGCCAGCCGTTCTCCATGTCGGGTCCGCCGCAGACAGGCTCGAGAAGCCACGGGCCTTCTATTCTGCACACTTCGTGCGAAGATGCGGACGCATCTGCAGCGGCCGGCATCTCCCTCTTTTCCGGGCTGCACCACAGCCACACGCTGCCACCCTTCTCAAGCGAAATCGCGACTTCTCCGTTCTTCGCCACCACTTCCCTTATGGCGCCTGTCATGGGATCGAGAGTCCACGCGCCGCCTGTCTTCGCCGTGGGACGAAACTCGCCGCTCACCTCGCCGCCTGAAATGTTGACCACGTAGTAGAGCGTATCCTCGCCGCGACGGAAGCGCGTATACGCAAGACCACGCGCCTCAACGAACGGCTCGCGCCTCACAGCGCCCTTCACATCCTCGGATCTGATTTCCGCAAGAATCTTTGCGAGCGCGGCGCGTCCGGACTCCACGTCCTTAAGTCCCGGCACATCCGCAGGACGCCGCCCGTCGAACACGATCTTGTACCCCGCCTTCGAAAGGGCCGCGAGGCTCTGCGCCGTCACCACCGGCATCGTCTCGCAGTCCGGCACGACGATCGCGTTCCATTTTCTCTTCGGCTGCTTGGCGAGCGCGGCGAGCTGGCGATCCGAGATGAAGTCGAACGCCGCGCCCTCCGCGTAAAGCCGCCGCGCCGTCGCGCCAATTGCCGTCTTCGCGAACCACTCCTTGCCTGCCACGCTCAGGCCGTATGTCAGTTCAGGCTGGTTGCGCCAGTAGTCGTGGAGCGTCCAGTAGATGAGCGCGTCCTCGTCAGGCACGGATGTCTGCGCGAGCGACTGAACGCGCGTGATCCATGCGTTGAGGACCGGCGCATCGCGCCAGATCGGGTTGCGCGGGTTCATCTCAAGCGACGCGTAGAAGCACCATCCCGGCCATGCGGCGTCGGCGGGCGAATAGCAGCAGCCATGGTAGTACATGTGGTTGACGCCGGAGAGGAAGAGCCTGTCGAGGAACACCTTCACCTCTTCGAGCGTGGCGTTGAAGTGCTCGTTGATCCACGTGCAGCTTTCGCTGGCGACAAGGCGCGTGCCCTTCACGTGGGCGGCGGACGAGGCGAACTTAGAGACGAGGATGTCGCGGTCCTTGTTGAACATCTCGGTCTCGGGGATGTCGGCGAGCGCGTAGAAGTCGAGCCAGTTGGAGGGCGAGCCGTGGGCCTCGTTGCGGGTGGTGATGCCACGCGCGCGGCACCAGTCGGACCACACCGCGAACGTGTCGAGAATAAGGTCGGAAAGCGTCTCGCGGTAGTCGTGGCGAACGCGGAGCTGCTCCTCCCTCGTGCCGCCCGCACCCGCGAACGCGGGCATGTGGTCGCGCAGGTCGTAGCCGCGCTTCGCCTTGAACGCCTCGAACAGGGCGGGCGTCCAGGAAGCGCCGTAGTATTCATACGAGTCGTGGTAGAAAGCGCGCGGGGGAACGGCGCCAGGACGGTCAAGCGCGGCGGCGAACGGCTTCAGATGCTCGCGCATGGCAGCGGGCGAGAACGGATCGATCATCAGTCCCTTGCCGGACGCCGGCGGACGCTTCACCCTCATGCCCGTAGGCACGGAATAGAGGGCCATGCGCCTTCCCTGGCCGTTCTTTCCCTCCCATAGGAGACGAGCCCCGGCCTGTCTGGGTCTCTCGTCGTCCCTCATGCGCGCAAGATGCCATCCCCCGTTTTCATTCGAGACCCACGGGCCGCCGAAGCACCAGCCGCATCCCATCGAGAGATCGACTCCAAGACCCTGCGCACGCGCCGTTTCGTCCGCAGTGTTGAAAAGTCGCGTCCACTCCTCCGAGAGAAACGCGACCTTCGGATGCTTCTCCTCCTTGGCCTCGTATATCGGAATCACATGGTAGCCGCCCATGCCGGCCTCGACGAACTGCCTGGCCTGGAGTTCGAGTCCAGCCTTGTCGGCGGCGCAGCCCATCCACCAGTTGTAGGCCCAGGGGCGCATCTCCTTCGTGACAGCCGGCCAGGAAGGTTCAGCTGCGTACAAACCGAAAACACCCGCGAACACCGCCGCGGGAATCGCCCTGAGAACGGAACGAATCATGAGTCCTCCTTGTGCTTACGCCGTCAGAGAAGCGACATCTGTCTGCCGCCGGGTGACGACAATCCCAGTTTCTTCCATGCAAGCTCTGTAGCCACGCGTCCCTTGGGCGTGCGGTCCAGATAGCCTTCCATTATGAGGAACGGCTCGTACGCCTCCTCGATGGTGTCCGGCTCCTCGCCCACGCTAACGGCAATGGTGGAAAGGCCCACCGGCCCGCCGTTGAACTTCGTGCAGATGGTCTCGAGGATGCGGATGTCCATCTCGTCGAGGCCGTGGGGGTCTATCTCGAGCAACGTGAGGGAATCCACCGCCACCTGGCGCGTGATGAGATTATTGGCCTTCACCTGCGCGTAGTCGCGCACGCGCCTGAGGAGGTTGTTGGCTATTCGCGGGGTGCCGCGAGAACGCGCGGCAATCTCAAGAGCGCCGTCTGGCTCGATGTCCACGCCCAGCTTCGCGGCGGAGCGCTTCACTATCTCCGCGAGTTCAGCGGGCTCGTAGAAGCTCAGACGGTTGACGAGGCCGAAGCGGGCCCTGAGAGGAGCCGCAATCAGGCCGATGCGCGTCGTTGCGCCAACGAGGGTGAAGCGGGGCAGCTCAAGGCGGACGCTGCGCGCGTTCGGGCCCTGGTCGATGAGAATGTCTATTGCGAAGTCCTCCATCGCGGAGTACAAGTACTCCTCCACCGTCTTCGCCATGCGGTGGATTTCGTCGATGAACACAATGTCGCCGGCCTCAAGGGACGTGAGAAGTCCGGCAAGGTCGGCGGGTTTGTTGAGCACTGGGCCGCTCGTGGTCTTCACATACACGCCCATCGCATCGCCAAGAATGTACGATAGCGTGGTCTTGCCAAGGCCGGGCGGACCCGAGAACAACACATGGTCCAACGTCTCACCGCGATCCTTCGCCGCCCTTACTGCCAGTTCAAGGCGGTCGCGGATCTTCTGCTGGCCCACGAAATCAGAGAACCGTCCCGGACGCAACCTGTTGTCAAAGGTCACGTTCCTTTTGTTGAGTTCGTCGCTTGGACGGTCTTTCCGCATTAGCAAGAACGGGACAAGCCAAGGGCCTGTCCCATTCATCCCTTTATATGGCTATAGAATCACTGGGCGGGAGCGGTGCCGTCGTCGCCGTAGCCCTTGCTCTTGAGGTACTCGATGACCTTGCCCACGTGCGTCAGCTTCTCGGCGTCCTCTTCGGGAATCGCCGCGCCAAACTCTTCTTCAAATGCCATAATCAACTCAACAGAGTCGAGGGAGTCCGCGCCCAGATCGTCTATAAACGACGCTTCAAGGTTAACCTGCTCGGCGTTGACGCCAAGCTGGTCCACGATAATCTCTTTGACGCGATCTTCAAGCTTACCTGCCATTTTTTAATTCTCCTTTGGGTTGGAACGTGTAATAGTATACTAAATTATTCGGGTTTCCGCAAGGGGGAAAGATTCACAGGGGAAAAATGATTTCGGACGCGAAAGACCTGGCGATCGCCTGCATCGAGTCGCCGGAGACGCGCGAAGACGTGCTGGCCCAGGCGATGGTCGAGGGGCGGCCATGCGTGCCTTTGACGCGGGAGGGGTCCTGGCACGTCTTCGGCGGGAACGACCGGTCGAAGAAAAGCTCGCACGGATCGAATCCGGGCTTGTTGTGGATGTCGATGTGCGTGGCCCAGTCGGGCGCCTCGGCCGTCTTCCTCCACCACGGATACGCGCACCATCCGCCCTTCCGGGCCATGAGCAGCACCTCGCCCGCAGATTCCGCCGCCCATTCCTGGCCACCGCGCACTTCCACGGACTCATAGTCGCCCGTGGAGCGAAAGAGATCCGCCACATGCGCCACGTCGGCCTCGTCGCGCACGTACACGTGGGCGATCTCGTGGTCGCACATCGCGAAGGCGCGGGAAGTGTGGAAGTCGGGATAGGCGCGGCCCGCGACGGGACGCGTCCTGAACAGACCGGCAGCCCGAAGCGTCTCGTTCGGACGCGCCGGCTGGCGGTCTGCCGCCGCTATCTCGTAGTCGCCGCACACCGTCAGCTCCGCGCCGTTCTCCTCTGCGAACGCGGCGAGGCGCGCGAGCTGCGCCTCGAACTCGTCGAGAGCCGCGTCCGCGCGCCTGCCTTCAGGCCCCCACCGCTGCGCCTCGTAGTCCAGCGACGGCATATAGAGAAACGCGAAGTCGACGGGATTCGCACGCTCCATCTCCAGAAAGTTGGCGATCACCGCGCGGCCGACCTTCGGCGACGCGAGCGGCCCCCAGTAGCGGTGCAGAGGGAACGTGCCGCAGCGCCTGTCAAGGGCGTCGCCCATCTCGGCCGGCTGCGCGTAGTTGCGCATTATCATGCCGCCGCCGTGCTTGTGGATGGGCGCCGGGGAGACCACGCTGTCCACGCTCTCGCCGAGCGACTGCTGCCAGAAGTACAGCCCCGCCGTCGCGCCGCGCGCGCGCGCCGCGTCCCACACGCGCGGCCCCTTCACGAGCGCGGAGCTCTGCTCCCAGAAGAACGACCTTCGCAGAGCGCGGGAGAAGATGCCGTTGCTCGTCATGCCATGCTCGCGCGGAGCAGACGCCGTGCGGAACGTGGCCTGCGCCACGCACGTCACCGCCGGAAACACGCTTTTCGCCGGACGGAACTCCATGCCGGCGAGGCGCGTGCGGCCGCGCCTTTCGAGCCCGGCGTATCCAAGCCCCGCCGCCATCACCATCAGATGCTTCATCAAAGAACGCCCTCCACGTCGAAATGGCCGCGCAGACGCGCCGCGGCGGGAAGAGCCGCCAGAGTGCGGGCGCGCTCAACGCGCAGCGCCTTGAGTTCAGGATGCGCCGTGCCGTCGGCAAGATCGTCGTTGATCTGGAACAGCACTCCGTACGCAAGGCCAAACTCGCGCCATTCGGCATCGTCCGCTCCTGCGGCGATCGCGCCCAGCTGCGCCGCGAGGGCGAAAGCCTCGCCCGTCTTGCGCTCGCACACGGAAAGATAGGCGGCCTCGTCGAACTTCTCCGCCTTTAGCGGATTCGCCGCGGGCATCAGGAGGTCGTCGCCCTGCCCCTCGCAGAGGCGCACATGGCTTGCCACCGTGGCGGCGAGCATCTGCGGGGCGCTCTGGAAGCCGCTTTTGAGAATCAGCTCGTAGCCATGCGCCACAAGCCAGTCGCCCACGGCGATCGCCGCCGCAACGCCGTGCTCCTTCCACACGGCTGGACGGCCGTAGCGCGTCTCGTCGCCGTCCTGGATGTCGTCGTGCACAAGCGACGCCTTGTGGAAGCACTCCACTGCGTCGCACACGTCCGAAATGTTGCCGCGCGAGAAGGCCTCATTGAAGCGCCAACGCAGAAAGAGGATGGCCGGTGCAAAAAAGCGCGAAGCAAGGGATGTGCCGCCGCAGACAGTGAAAACGGCTTTGCAAAGACGCGGCCGCAATCTCTTGCCGCCGCGTCTCATGAAGTCAATCGCTATGTCTGCGACTGCCACCATCCAAGGCCTTACTTGCCGAAGACCTCGATCTCGATGTAGTTGTTCGTCGGCTCGCTGGACGAACCGGCGGAGTAGACGCGCACGTAGCGGCCCTTGGTGAGCTTGGCGTCAACGGGACGGCCGTCGTTGCGCTCGCGGTACTCCTTGTCGGGGCCCTTGCCGAGGCCGAGCTTGGAGGTCTGGTCGTGGTCGTTGTTGAAGACGGTGGTGATCTTCGTCTTGTCGGCGAACTTCTCGTCGTTCGAGATCTGCATGATCACGTCCTTGTACACGCGGTCGTCGCCCTGGTCGTGCCACACGCAAATGGCCGAGATCGTGTGCTCAGCGCCAAGGTCGAGCTGCACCCACTGAAGGCCGCTGGGCAGCTGGAGCATGGCGGTGGCGTCGAGGGTCTTGTCGCCATCGACCACGTATTCGGCATCGCCTGTCACGGGCTCTTCGGAGGTGGTCACCTTCGTGTCCTCGTTCGTGAGTTTCTTGGCGTACTCGGGCTCGACCATGATCGGTGGACGAAGCTTGCCCTGGCCGCGGTCGGGCTCCAGGTTGTCGCTCTTGATTTCCTTTGGAGTGCCGGTGATGTGGGGCGGAGGAAGCACGAACTTGATGGCCACCTTCTCGGCCATGACGGCCGTTGCGCAGAGGGCTACGCCCAGGAACAGTATCTTCTTCATTGTATTCTATCCTTTCCTTTCAGAAAACTTCTTGTTATTCTATCAAAAAACGGACGATTTGTCCACCGTCTCAAATGGCACGCAGGCGCTGGACGGCAAGGGCGATGTCGGCCGTGCGGCTATTGCCACCCTCGCGCTCCACCGCTAGCGCGCCAGTGTAGCCCGCCTTGTCGAGGGCGGCGATGAACGCTTTGGCGTTCACCTTGCCGTCGCCCCAGGGCGTCTCTTCGCCCCATTCAAGGCCGGGCTTCTTCGAAGGCAGTGCGTCCTTGATGTGCACGTGGCGGATCCACGGGGCGAGCTTCGCCACGGCGGCCACGGGGTCGCCCATGCCGTAGAGCAGCATGTTGGCGGGGTCGAAGTTCACCCACACGTTCTTGACCGTGCCGAGGAAGCGCACGAGGTCATCGGCCGTCTCCTGCCCGGTCTCGAGCAGCAGCTTAACGCCGTTCGCGCCGCATTCGTCGGCGAGGAACTTGACGCGGTCGGTGAACTTCGCGACGGCGGATGGACTCTTCTCGTCGAGATAGCCGGCGTGGAGCGAGAGGTAGGGCGTCTTGAACTGCGCGGCCATCTTCGCGGCGTTGCGGATAAGCGTCTTGTTTGCCTCCCAATGCTCGTCGGGCACGATGCCGCCGGTCTTGCGGATCGTGACGGGAGTGGTGTAGTCTTCGTAAGAGAACGAAAGCATCGCCGCTGTCACCTTCCACGCGCCGGAGTCGATGAGCCCCTCCACGTATCCGCGCACAAGCGCGCCCTCGGCCGCGCCATGGCGGGCATCGCCCTCCAGAAACGGCTGCAACGCCAGATGCACGCACTTGACGTTAATGCGCCGCATCTCCTCCGCCACCGTCATCAGCGGCTTCTGATATGACCAGGAACAGACTCCTATTGGATGCTTCATGCCTATTTCTCCTTGGTTCCGCGCCGGAAAGCCACAAAGCGCCCGGCTGTGTTTTCAAGTATATCAAAAAGGCACCGCCCTTTCAAGCCCGCCGCACAAATCTCAATTGTTCAAAAATGTCACAATTGCCGCAAATACCAATTTGCCATTTGCGATTTGTGAACAACTATGACAATTGCGATTTGTGGACGATTTCTCAATCCTATCCCTTCAGCGAGGCGAGGGGGACGAGGCGGACGAGAGGCTCTACGAGGTCTTGCTCTGAGGCGATCACGTCCTCGATGTCCTTGTACGCCTGCGGCGCTTCGGAGAGGTCAAGCCGCCCCTTCGCCTTGCCGAAGCCCTTGTACTTGTGCCAACGTTCGCACACGATGCCGTCCATCGCCTTGTCGCACTCCTCAACGGTGAGCGTGGTGGAGGCCGCGATGCGGCTCATGCGCCGGCCAGCGCCGTGCGAGCAGCTCATGAACGAATCCGGATTGCCGAGTCCGCGCACGATGTACGAGGCCGTGCCCATCGAGCCAGGGATGATCCCGATTTCGTCGAGCTTCGCTGAGGTTGCGCCCTTGCGGTGCACGCACACCTTCTCGCCGAAGTGCTCCTCGAACGCGGCGTAGTTGTGGTGGATGTCGATCGTACGCAAGAAGTTCGCGTTTGGCACGAACTCGGCGAGCGTCGCCTTCATCATCTCCATCATGCGCCGGCGGTTCTCCTTCGCGTAGCGGAGGGCGAAGAGCATGTCGGTAAAGTAGTCATGGCCAGTCGGTTCCTCAATGGGTAGAAAGGCGAGGTCCTTGTCCGGCAACGGGGCATGGAACCGCTCGCACATCCTCGCCGCGATGCGGTGGTAGTGTTCCTCGATGCGCTTTCCGAGGTTGCGCGAGCCGGAGTGGATCATCAGCCACACCTTCGCGCCGCCTTCTGGGTCGCCCGAGCCGTCGAGCGCGGTTGACTTCTGCAGCTCGATGAAGTGGTTTCCTCCGCCAAGCGTGCCGAGGTTCATGCGGTCGAGCTTCGACGGCCAGAGGCTGGAGCGCATGCCGTTGTGCGCGGTGTACTCCTCAAAGCCTTCCCAGTTCTGCGTGGACTTGTGCGACTCTCCCTCGCCCACGGGGATGCGCTCCTTGAGCTTCTCCTGGAACGCGCGCCGGAACGACATCTCTGCGAACACCTCTGCGGGGATGTCCGTCTCCGTGGCGATCATGCCACAGCCGATGTCCACCCCAACTGCAGCTGGGATCACGGCATCCTTCGCCGCCACCACGCCGCCGATGGGCATTCCGTAGCCCTGATGCGCGTCGGGCATCAGCGCCACATGATGCACAAGAGCCGGATGGTGCGCAAGATTCACCGCCTGCTTGACGGCGCCCTCCTCGCAGTTCTCGCACCAGCTCTTCACGGGCATTGCATACCCGGCTTCAAACTTTTCCCACTTCATTTTCGTTTCATCCTTTCACGCAATGCATAGCATACCCCGTGCCAACGAATCTGTGGATTTTGAGCCCCTTTACCATCGCAATTCCTATAGATGCTATAATAAAATATAGTCTGACGATGCAGATCCTTTGCCGGACGCCTTGAGACGGCGGTCCATGCTAGGGCTTTCCTGCGCTGCGGCGACCGCGGAAGTCGCGCACGAGGCCCAGGAGAACGTCACGCCCGAACGCGCCCATCACCGCGAAATAGACTCCTGCGCCCACAACGACGTATGCCGCCATCGCGGCCATCTCGCCGGCCGTGCCCGAACTGGCCAAGCCCGCGCATAGAGCACGCAGCCCCACGAGCGCAGCGGCCATCGCGGCGCAGGCCGCGAGCATCAGCGCCACGGGACGCGCCAGGCGGTGCCAGCCGAGCGCACCGTTGCGCTGCCGCGCCACATGCGCAAGCCACGCGCACGAAATTCCGGCGCAAAACACGGTGGACGCAGCAAGCCCCACATGCCGCCACTCGACGGGCAGGCCGAATACGGCCGCGATGTTCAGCGTCGCGTTCAGGAACACCATCTTCACCGATATCTTGAGCGGCGTGGTGAGATCCTTCTGAGCCTGGAACCAGGGCGTGAGCGTCTTCTGCACGCAGAAGAAAGCGAGTCCGGTCGAATAGCAGGCTACTGCGCGCGCCACGCGCACCACGCCCGCGTCGTCGAAGCGTCCGCCATGATACACAAGCCGCGTCATCTCCGGCGCGAGCACCACCAGCGCGACTGCCGCGGGCAGCACCACGAGCAGCATGTTGCGCGTTGACGAGACGAACGCCGCGCGCGCCCCATCCTCGTCCCCGCGCGCGAAGAAGCCGGAGAACGTGGGCAGAAGCACTGTGCCGAACGCAGTGCCCACGATTCCCAGCGGCAGCTCCATCAGGCGGTCGGCATAGCCGATAACGCCTGCCGCCCACTCGTTCGCCTTGAGGGCCAGCGCCTGGTCCAGCATGTAGTTGATCTGCACCGCGCCTGCGCCCACGCATCCAATCGCCATGTTGCGCCACACGAGGCGCACGTTCTCGCTGCGCCAGCCCCTGAAAGAGGGCCATGGCGGAATGCCCTTCTTCGCCATGGCGCGCATCATGAACGCCATCTGCAACAGTCCCGCCACGAGAATCGCAACGCATATCGCGGCGACCTTCCCGCGCACGTCAAGCGAATCGCCAACGACGAAGAGCAGCACCGCAAGCGCGACGATCCACACGATGTTCAGTATGCTCGGCATCAGCGCCGCCGCCGCGAAGCGTCCGAACGAGTTCATCACGCCCATTCCGAACGCCGCCGCGCAGATGAACAGCATGTAGGGGATGAGCAGGCGCAGATACCTCAGCGTAAGGCCCCACTTGCCGGAGAGGAAAGCGTCGCCGCCGCACCAGAAGGCACCGCCTATTATGCACCAGGCGAGAATCACGCCTGCCGCGAGCATGAGCATCGTCATCGTCATCACGGCGCGCGAGAGGCGACGAGCGCGTTCAAGCGACGCGTCGGCCTCAAGCTCGCCTTTGAAGACCGGCACGAAGGCGGCGGTTAGCGCGCCCTCGCCGAACATTCGCCGGGCCATGTTGGGAATCGCGAAGGCGACGGTGAAGGCGCTCTGCTCAACGCCGGCGCCCACGAGGCGGCTCTGAAGCATCTCGCGCACGAGGCCGAGCACGCGCGAGCAGGCGGTGAGAAACGCGACTACGGCGGTGTTCTTAAGTATGCTTGGGCTTGACATTGCAGATGTGGTCCACTGCGGCGGCGAAGTTCTCGGCGCCCTTTAGGATTTCTATGTCCACGCGCAGGTAGTAGCATGGCACGGGAGTGGTCTCGAAGCGGGGGAAGCGAACGGCGTCCTTCTCGGTGGTTATGAGAGCGTCGGCATGAAGGTCGGCGGTCTTGTTGAGTGCGTAGAGGATTTCCGAGGAGTCGTAGCGGTGGTGGTCCGCATAGCGCTCGCACCAGATCACCTTCGCGCCGAGCTTGCGCAGGGAATCCTCGAACCCCTGCGGCACGGCGATGCCCGAGAGGGTGGTGAGCGTCTTGCCCTTGAGCCATTCGAGCGGAAGCTCCTCTCGGCTCCACACGTCCTTGAGAAGGCGCGGGGCATGGCGGCACTCTATGATCTCGGCCTTGTCGTTGTATTCGCGGATGCGGCGGATGACGTCGGCTGAGTCGCCGTCGCTCTTCGTGACGAATATGAAGTCGGCGCGCGAGATGTGGCTGGCGGGCTCGCGCAGCACGCCGCGCGGCAGCATGTGGCCGTTGCCGAAGGGATTGGTCTTGTCGACGAGCACCACCTCGTGCGTGTGCTTGAGGCGCTGGTACTGGAAGCCGTCGTCGAGGATGAGCGTGTCGCATCCGAAGCGGGAGATCGCGTAGCGGCCGGCCTTCACGCGGTTGCGGTCCACTACAACGCACACGCCGGGAAGGTTGGCGGCGAGCATGTAGGGCTCGTCGCCGCCAGTCGCGGCGTCGAGGCGGATGCGCTTGCCGTCGGAGACGACGAGAGGCGGCTCCACCACGTCGGAGAACATGCGCTGCCACCATGGACGTTCCTTGCGGCGGTAGCCGCGCGAGAGGATGGCCACCCTACGCCCGGCGGCGGAAAGCTCGCGTGCGAACTTCTCGGTGACGGGCGTCTTGCCCGTGCCGCCCGCAGTGACGTTGCCTATCGAGATCACCTGGCAGCCGAGCGGGAATCGGCGCAGTATGCCCACGCGGTAGAAGAAGTAGCGCACCGCCACCACGGCGCGGAACACGCACGAGATTCCGGAGAGCAGGGCAAGCACCATGCGCATTCCGGCCGGCTGGTTCTGGTCCGCCCCGGGCTGCTGAATCACCTTCACGAGCGAATGCTCGAGGCGTTCCACAAAACTGACCTTCTGCCGCTGCACGTCTGAATCTCCCCTTGTTCCGCGCGCGTCACGTCATCTGCGGGCGCGCCGTGTGGACGCCGCCTCGAGCGCCTTCTCGCAGTCCCTAAGCTCTTCGGCGTAGATGCGCGCCTCCTTCGCCACCGCGGCGTTCTTGCTGGCATCGAGCGAGGCGAGCGCGGCGAGCGCGCCCTTCACCTCCGCGAGCGCCTTCTTCGCGGCATACGGCGTCTTGGGGTCGAAGTCTCTGTACACGTCAAGCGCGGCGCGCGCCTTTGCGCACTTGGCGACATCCGGATCGGCAGCAAGTTCCTTGTACTTTGCCTCGCACTCCTTCGCCTCCGACGGCCACGTCTGGCGGAACTTGACCATAGCCGCGAGCGCGGCCGCGGGGCGCTTCGTCTGCAGCCGCTCCATATCCTCCTTGAGCGCATCGTGCGTTTCGCCTATCGCCTTCAGTAGCGCGGCCGCCTCCTTTGCCTTGGCGTCGGTTCCCTTTGCGGCGGACTTCAGCTGCCGCACGGCTCCCTCGCAGGAACGGCCGAGCACCAGCTGCCTTGCGAGCGACCTGAACTTCACCGGCGTCACGCCTCCGCAGAGATCAGTCGGCGAGGGTGTGTCGCTGAGCGCGTTCACCACCGCCTCAAGCGCCCCGCGGTCGCTGCGGCCGGAATACACAATCTTGCCGCGCGCATCGACAACGTAGATGAACGGAACGCCGCCGCCATTGTCCGGCTCGCCTGCAAGACCGGCGCCCTGATAGATGGGGTACGTGAGGCCGTGCTTCTTCACAAGCTCCGCCACGGCTTCGGCATTGCGCCCCTGTCGATGCGAGCCGAGAAGCACGAACGGCTTCGTCTTGAAAGAATTCCATATCTCCGCCATGCGTGGGAGAAGCTCGATGCACGGGCCGCACTTGGCGCCCCACTCGTCCACCATCACCACCTTGCCGCGCAGGCTCTCCGCGTCAAGCTTGCGCCCGGAGTACCAGTTGTCCTCGGAAAGCCCGTTCCACTCCACGTCGGCGCTCGCGACGGCGCAAACCAGCGCGGCCGCCGCGAAGACACTTCTTCTAGTCATCGCTCTCTTTCCTTTCAAGATACGAAACTCGCCCTTCCGCAGGCGACTCTCTGACTTGTCCTTTTCCATTGCGGACTACATTATACCAAAAAGACGCCGTGCGTTGCGCACAAAACTTGCTTTCGTTTCGCATGACGCGCACCGCATGTCACATAGTCAAAACGATCAGACCTTGAATGCGACATTGACAAGCAAATGGAAATAATGTAAACTTTTAGACGCTGAAAACAATTGTTAGTCCAATGGGGGTAAAATGGCAGACGCATCAGAAGAAACTCGGCCCATCGACGAGCCTCGGCGGCCAACGCTGCGCGTTGGCATCGCAGGGCTCGGAAGAGCGGTTTTTTTCGGACATCTTCCGGCGCTTAAGGCGCTGCCGGAGCTCTACAGCGTTGTTGCGGTGTGCGACCTGTTGAAGGAACGGCGCGATCTCGTGGAAAAAGACTTCCCCAACGTGCGCACGTACAGGCGCGTCGAGGACATGCTAGACGATCCCGACATCGACCTCGTGGACGTGGCCCTTCCATCCGCGGAACACGTGAACGTGGCGATGTCCTCGCTCCAGCGAAACAAATGGACGCTCGTGGAGACGCCTCTCGCCGTCTCGCAGGACGACGCCAAGATACTCCAGGCCGCGGCAGTCAAGACGCGCGGCAAGCTCATTGCATATACGCCCGGCCTCTTCTCTCCCGACTTCCGCCTCGCACTGAGCCTTGTGGAGGATCCCCGCCTCGGAGACGTGTTCGAAGTCCACGTGCGCCACCAGGACTACGTGCGCCGCGACGACTGGCAGAGCGTAAAGCGCTGCCTCGGCGGATGCGTGTGGCACTCCGGCACGGACGCCGTCCTCCAGGCGCTCGCCCTCATGCGCTCCCGCCCCGCCCAGCTGTGGAGCGAGCTCAAACGCGTGGTGTCGCTGGGCGACGCCGAGGACTTCGCCCACATCGTGCTCAAGGCCCGCACTAACGTCTCGGCCGCAGTCGAGCTCTGCGGCGGGCGTCTAGCGCCCTACGCCCCCTCATTCACGATCTGCGGCACGCGCGGCTCCTTCTCCGTGGCGCCCGGCGCCGCAGAGGGCGTCATGCACGTCATAGACCCTGCGTTCCGCTTTCCACGCCGCCGCTCGAGCGTGCGCACGCCGCCGCTCTGCGACATGCACGAGAGCTTCCCGGTCGTGGACATCCCCTGCTCGCTCCTGCCCGGCACCGACACCGGCCCAGCCGCGTTCTGGCGCGCGCTCTACGCGACGATCCGCACCGCCGCCCCCTTCCCGGTTGCGCTCGACGACGTGCTGGAGACAGTGCGATACCTCCAGATCGTAAAGAAGGCCTCTCCCTTCTCCACATGAAGCGACGCGCAGCACGCCGAGAAAAGCACTTGATTTTTTCGCGCGAAAGGAGTATTCTACTCCCATGAAAGAAAGCACATAAAGCAACAAGACGGACTAGCAGAAAATGGCAGACGAAATCTCATTTGTTTCATTCGTGTGCAGCGCCTGTTCCCAAGAGCTCGAGGCGCCTCGCGAAACAATCGGCCAGACGGTCGAATGCCCGGCGTGCGGCGCCCACATCCTCGTGGCGCCGCCCACGCCAGCACCCGCGCAGCAGCAGTCCACGCAGGCGCAGCTTGACGCCATGAAGTCGCGCACGATCCGCATCGAGCTGGGAGATCTCTAGGCCCGCCGGAGCCATGCCGTCCGCCGTTCTGATCATCGCCTCCACACGCGTCCACTCGGACGTGCAGGAGATCTTGCGCATCCAGGACACCGCGGCCTCCCTTATCGAGCAGGGCCGGGCCGTGGATTTGCTCGTGCCGCGCACGTGCGCCCTTCTCTTGGCCGCCCTCGCCTCAACCGTGCGCGTCTTCACCGTTCCAGAGTTTCCCTTCTGCGGCGCCCCTCCACCGCGCGCGTCCCTGCGCCGTTTCATAATCGGATCTCTCATGTTTCTGCGCGGCGTTGCGCTCGTCTCCCGGCGCGACTACGCGGCCCTGCACGGCATGAACGACGGCGCCATCGTGGCAAAGGCCATCGCACGGGCCTCGCTTCGCCGCCTGCCGTACGTGGCAGAGTTCCACCTGCCGTTCGCGGCTCCCGGCCTCAGACGCGGCATACACACCACCATCGCCCGCGCCATGGAGCGCAGCGCCTTTCGCCACGCGGCCGCGGTAGTGCTGCCCGACGAGGCGACGCTCGCGTGTTTTCCCCCGCGCCTGCCGAAGGCGCGCGTGTCGCTCATTCCAGACCCACATTCAGAAATAACGCCAAACGCCTTCACGCTTGGCGAATTCACCGCGGCCCTCGCACATCTCTACGACTACATCCTTCGTCCACAGCAAAAGAACTAGCAATGTCCAAGACCACACGCAAAAGCCTGCTGAAGCCAAAGAAGAAGAGAAAATCCAAGGCGCCGCGCTCGCTCGCCCGCCGCATCGCCTTAATCGTCTCCTGCGCCGTCATGGCGACATTCGCCGCGCTCTGCTCATTCGGCGTCGCCTACGTGCGCCATTCTCCGGAGTGGCTTTCGGAACACCGTTCGCTTCTCACAATGCCCCTTGAATACCTAGGCGACAGAACGGCGTTCATCACGGACGGTCTTGGCTGGACCGGACACGACTGCGTGTACGAATTCGACGAACCCGCCCCAGACGGGCAGGTTCTCTTCGCCGGCGCACCCGTCCGCATCGGCGCTCCCGCCCCTTCTGACCTCGTCACTCTCGACCGCGGCGACTTCCTCATCGGCTGGTCCCCCTCCCTCCGCCGCCCCGTCTGGGCCGCATACCACGTGCCGCGCGACGCCCGCTTCGAGAACAGCAAACGCCCCGCGTTCCAGAAGGACCGCTCAGTTGCAACCTCCCCCATCCCCGGCGACTACCGCAACACCCCATACGACCGCGGCCACATGGTGCCCAACCGCGCCATCGTCACGCGCTTCGGCCCAGACGTGCAGAAGAAGACCTTCCTCATGACGAACATCGCCCCGCAGCGCCCAGCCCTCAACCGCGGCCCCTGGCGCGAGATGGAGCAGCGCATCTCCGACCTCTGGACGCAGAAGTACGGGGAGCTGTGGGTGATAGTGGGCGCGCTCTCAAGCCCATCCCCCACTTCTCGCGAAAGCCTGCCAGGCACCTCGGTGAACGTGCCCGAGAAATACTACATGATCGTGGCCGGCCAGGGACCGGACGGCATGCGCGCACTCGCTGTGCTGCTCGACCAGGGCGCAGGCCGCTGGGACTTCCCCGTGCACAACATCGTGACGATAAGCGAGCTTGAGAAGCTCTCCGGCCTCGAGTTCTTCCCCGACATGCCGAAGTTTCTGAAGACGCCTCTCAAGCTCGACCGCCCCACGCGCCTCTGGCCCGTGAGGCTGCAGGACATCTTCAAGCTGATAATGATCCGCTTCGTCTAGCACGGCATGGCGCGCCAGGCCGTCACCTCACGAGTATCGCGAAGAACTTCGTGCCCACGATTACGCCGTCGGCCACCTTCTCCAGCCTGAAGCGGTCCCGGTCGGCGGCCGTGGATTCAAGCGCGAAACTGCAGCTCGGCGCATGGCCAACCTTCCACTTGAAGAGATACTCGCCCTTCCCAAGCTGGCGCGCTCCCGTCTTGAGCTTGATCACGCCAGTAGCCGCGAATGCGTCGTCGGCGGGCTGATAGACGCTGTCCTCGTCGGTGAGATCAAGCCCCGTGCCGCTAGAGGCTGAGACGGAGCCGAGCGCGTTGGCCAGGTCGTTGACCTTGAGGTACCCCTCCTGCAGCGTGAGAGAATTGCCGCTGTCGCCGAGCTTCGCGCCCTCCAGCAGCTCCAGCGTGCCGCCGCCCTTCTTGACCGGCGGCTGCTTCAGAGGCACGGCGATCCTCAGCAGCGCGCCGTCCTCCACCTGCAGAACGCCCGGCACATTGTAGTCCGGGTCGTTCTGGAACGCCAGCTTCGCGGAGCTTCCGCTCGCTCGATGCACCGTGGTCGTGCCAGAGAGAACTGACAGCGCGCTGTGGACCACGATGCCGTCGTTGTTGTACGTTGCGCCTGTTCCCGAGAACACGATCTCGCTCTCTCCGTGCATTCCCGCGATGCGCGTGTGGAGATGGGATTTCATCTCGCTCGTCGCCTCCACGACGCCGTTCGACACGACTAGCCACGGCGACTCGACCTGCTGCGTCACGTTCACGCCGCGGAACATTATCCTTCCGCCGTCGTAAACGTACACGTAAGCATTGTCCGGCAGACGATTGAACACCTGGCTGCCGTAGAGGGAGAGGATCGAGTTCTCTCCGTGCACGCGCACCGGCCTCTCCGCCGTGGCGGTGAAGCCGTTGAACTGCGCGTTGACGTGCAGAAAGGCGCCGTCCCTGATCTCGACCTCGCCCTTGAAGTTCGGGGAGTTCTGCGTGATGTCCATGTGCATGTTGCCGCCCTGCGTGGATAGGATGAACTTAGAGGTGGAATCCGAGACCATCGGCGCCGCAGGCACTACAGAGGCGCCCGTCGTGTAGCCCAGGCTGAACTCCAGCGTCTTGCCGGCGCCGATTGTGATGGCGCCCGGATTGCGCGGGCTGGAGTTGGAGAAGTTGACCTTCACCATTCCGCCGTCGGCCGCAGGCACGGTGATCGCGCCGATCGTGCCGCGTATGTCGCCGATCGTCTGGTCCTGCGTTGTTGCGGCGAACGTCAGGCCGCCCAGGCCGATGTAGAGCGGCACGTCGATCTCATATCCGGCGCCTACCGTGCCGGCGCTGAACGTCGGCACCGTGATCGAGCCTGCACCCGTGAAGAGGTACGGAGTCTCCTCGGTGTCGAAGTCGAGGGAGATCACCGTCCGGTCGCCAGAGACGTCCACCGTGGTGAGCGCCGTGGCAACGCCGTTTGTGCTGTCCTCGAACGTGACTTCGTGGTATCCGTCGCCGTTGTACCCTTCGGGATCCTGGTTCCATTGCCGCTCGCCCCATTCGCCAGACTGCGTGTTCCAGTAGATGTGCTTGGGCTGCTTGGCCTTGACGAGAGAGAGCCCGCCCACGCTTGCGACGGTCCAGCCCTCGGGAATCGAGGAGAACGCGAACCGCGAGCCCATCGTCTCGGTGAAGCCGCTGTACGCGAGTATTCTCACGGGCGCTTCGCGTCCCGCGAAGTCGATCGCCGAGAGATCCACAGCGACCGAGCCGTTTTCGGGGAGCGTGAGCGTGGTGGTGACGGTGAGCGGCGCGCCGCCAAGCGGCCTGACAATAGTGCCGGCAGAGATGTTCAGGCGCGGCACTCTGGAGCCGGTGAGCAGCGTTCCCTCCTGCATAAGGAACGTTGCCGTGCACTTGGTCTGATCGACGGTGTCGGCAAACCGCACCGCGCCGGGACCGGTCTTCGCAATGTTCTGCATGAACGGTGTGCCCCACACGACCGAAGATCCTTCCGAGACCACTACCGGCACGGCGGCCTCGCCATGAATCGCGTTCGGAATGCCCTCCGCCGCCTCGAACGCGCACTCGCCGTCTATGAAGAACTTGCCGCTGTTCGAGAAGAAGTAGATGCCGTTGTTCTGGTAGGCGCCCTTCGCGCCCTGGAGGCGGAACGTGGAGTCCTTCATGTGGATGTTCTTGAACTTGATGTGCTCGCTGCCGGTGGCGCAGTCGACGCGCAACATGCCGTTAGTAAGCCAGAACTCGGGAATGTGGCTGGAGAACGGATTGACGCCGCAGACGTGTATCTCGCCGCCGTCAACCACCACCTGGCCGTTCTGCGGCAGGCGGTTGTTCACCTGCGAGCAGTGCGGGATGTACGCCTTCGCGCCCTCGCCCACGTAGAGGGAGCTGAAGCCGAGAATCGAGCCGTTGATGGTGACCTGCCCCTCCGTGACGGCGAACGCGCCGCCGAACGTGCCGCCCGTAATAGTGAGCGTGCCCGCGCCAAACTTTTCCTTTGTGCCCGCGCCGGTGAGATTTAGCGCACCAGAAGAGACGTCCTGATCAACTTTGAATGCGAACGAACCTTCCTCGGAAATGATCGCATGGTCGGGCAGACCGGGATACGTGACGCGCCCAGCGCCGATCTTCTTGAACTTTGAGGTGATGTCGGCCAAAGTGAACGTGGCGCCGGCGATGTCCCATTCCTCGCCCGCCGCCGCATACACGAGGAAGTTGCCGTTTGCCGGCAGAAGCACCTGGCCCTGCAGCGCGTTCGGACCCGCCACGCCGAACTCAGCGGTTGTGCCGGTGGCGTCGACCGCCGCCGTGAGCTGATGGTCGCCCGCAAGCACTACCCGCGCCTCGGTTACGTCAACGCCATTCGTAATCTTCAGGAGTCCCGCGTATGCGTTGGCATCCATCGACACGATGTTGTTGCCCGTGGCTACGAACATTGCCTTCATCACCTCGCCGAAGGCGGTTGGATAGCTCGCTGCGGCGCCACCGCTTGTCCAGGGGAGCGAATACCATGCGCCGTTCGTGACGTCAACCAACGCCGCCGCGAAGTCCGCGTGCGTGGTGACATAGAGCGCGCCGTCCTCCACCGTGAGCACAGCGCTGGGAACCACGATACCGTTCGCGTCCTGCGTAATCGTCGTGACGTTCTCCACCGAGAAGCCGCTCGCCACTCCGATGATGCGCTGCTTGCCGCCGCTTGTGATGACGACCTTGATCGTGCCCGCGCAGTCCGCGGCAAGAGTCGCCTGCGAGCCGCCGGCGATCTCGGCCGTGGCGCCGGCTGCGACCTTCACAACGCCAGTTCCCAGCGAACCTGAAGTTCTGGCGATCAAAGTGCCGGACTGCACGTCAACGCCGCCCGCGAATGTCGCATCCCTGTCGAGAACAAGCGTGCCCGCGCCACTCTTGGAGACGCCGCCTACGCCCTTCGGACCCCATCCGAGCGCGACCGTCTTGCCGGCGGCGACGTCAAGCAGGAACCCGCCCGCCGCGATCGTCACGTTCTCGGCGGAGTTCTTGCGGAAGTCGAAGTACTTCGCACAGTCTTCATTGACCTTGAAAGTTGTGCCGTTGAATGTGACAACGTCGATGTCGTCGTCGTACATCAGGAAGCCGTTGGGGCAGATCGCCTCGCCGCCGTTGAAGTTGACCGTGGCGAGCGAGCGGGTGGTGGAGTTGGCGCCGAACACGAACTTGTCCTGCAGCTCCACGGTGCCGCCGCCGATGTTGACCGTGCCGGAGGACGTGACGCCGGTTGTGTCGTTGTCCCAGCCGGCCGCCACGCGCAGGCGGCGCGTCACCACGCGGCCGCCCGTCATCGTCATGAAGCCGCGGCCGCCCTTCTGCTGCGTGCCGATGGTGATGTCGCGGCCAACCTTGTTGCCGTCGGTCGCGTTCGTCACCACAAGCGTGCCGCCGCGGATGTCGAGGTAGTTGTCGGTATTCGAGTCGCAGGTGACCACAAAGGGCCCGGCGATCTCGGAGACGCCCGCGCCCTCGGCGAGAACGAGCGTCATGCCCTTGTCGATGAACGTGCGCCAGTAGGTGCTCTTGCGCAGCCCCGCGCCGTCCGCCAGCGTGAGGGTTACGCCCTGCGCCGGACGGAACTCGGCCCAGAAGTCGAGGTGGAACGTGCCGTTCTTCCATACGACGTCGCCGGAGAGCGCGGGATTGCCGATGACGTTGTACACGCCGCCGCCGAGGTCGAGAGCGCCGCCGGTCTGCGTTATGCGGCCCGAGGCGTGGACGCCGTTGGCGAACGCGAGCGTCCCGCCGCCCTTGAACTGAAGGTCGGCGGCGTAGACAGGGGCGCCAAAGGTAGCAGTCGCTCCGCTTTCCACGTATAGCTCCCCGGGCAGCGAGTAGGTCGACCCCGCGGAGCCGACAGTCTCGTCGAGCGTGAAGGTTGACGCGGCGGGCGCGGCGAACGCGCCGGCGACGTTCCGCCATCCGCCGTTGTTCCACTTTGCGTCGAGGTAGTCGTAGACGGCGGTACGCTCCTCGTCCGTCAGCCCGCGCGTGAAGATGATCACCTCCGAGAGGGCGCGCGCGCCGTTTCGCGAACCCACGTAGTCGCGGTCGCGGGAGAGCTGGTTGCTGCGCGTGTTGCCCGCGGTGGCGATGGCGATGATGTTGCGCGCGTTCGCGACGGGCGCGGCCGCGTCTGGGTTGGAGACGGCGGCCGTCGCGCTGTTGAGGTAGAAGGTGGGCTTGCCGGGGTAGCCGGAGCTGTCCTTCGCCCAGGCCTCGTTCCACACGTAGCCGGACTTGCCGCGGTGAAGATCGAAGTACGTGTCGTCGCCGAGAAGCGGCTCGAGATTGTCGTCGAGGATGAACCGGCCGACGAGGAACACGGTGCGGATGGTGGATATGCGCTCGTAGCGGAGGTCCACGTCGCTGCCGCTCGCGCCCATCTGGAAGGCGGGCGCGCCGTCCACCAGCTGAACGCCGCCGTAGATCACGCTGCTGGAGCAGTCGCCGCTGGTCTGGTTCCTCACCTTGTAGGCCACGGCGTCGCCGTACGTCGCCTTGCCCGAGCCCTTGTTGAGCCACTTCTCCACGCCGCCTCGCCCGTTGAACTCGAAGTTCGCGGGCGACGACGCGTCGAGCCACATCGCCGCCTCGCCGAGAAGCGAATCAACGTTGACGGCGGCGGAAGCCGCAACGGCCGCAGCCGCGAACAACAAACCAACCACAGTCTTCTTCATGACGAATTCTCCTTTTATGAAGATTGCTCTGCACATCCAAATTGTGATTATTTTACCATAATTTCGGACTCTGGCGCAATTGGAAATTTTCGCCATGAAACGCCGAATGGCGGCAGATGGTCAAATGGCCATCTTCAGGTGAAGTGCCTACCATGTCGCTGGTGTAAACTAATAGGCATGAATACAGCACCATCCAGCATCACGCCATCCATGCCCGCACAGCGCGCCACGCTTTCCGTGGGCGTGCTGAGCTACCGCGCGCCAGAAACGCTTGCACGGACCATGGAATCGTACAGGGAAGGCGGGCTCGCAGAGTGTGCGGACGAATGCTGCGTGTTCTTCAACGCGATGACGCAGGCCGACGAAGAACAATGCGCGCACTATGGATGGCGCTGCGCGGGATCGCCAGAGAACCTTGGTCTGCTCGGCGGCATGGACGCGCTTGCGCGGACGATGACGGGCGACTACCTGCTGATGCTGCAGAACGACTGTCCGCTCATCGCGGACGCCGCCTTCACGCGCCGCTATCTCGCGGAGGCGACCGCCCTTCTCGCCTCCGGCGAGGCCGACATCGTGCGCTGCCGCTCGCGCACGCAGCCCGGCCAGGGCTTCGCCGACGGCAAGAAGTTCGCCCGCTACCACGGCCATGGATGGCGCCCCGCCCTCCTGCGTCTGCTGCGCCCGTTCAAGGCGCGCCGCGCAATCGGACGCGCCCCCTACGCCATAGCCGACGCCGAACGGCGTTTCCCCGCCTACATCGAACGCAAAGGCGACTTCCTCATAGTCGATTCGTCCGTCATCAACTTCACCGACCAGCCTTTCCTCATCTCGCGCCCGCTCATGATGCACCTGCTCGACTGGGCGAAGTCGCATCCTAAAAGGCGCACTCTCAACGGATTCCAGGTGATGGAAATCAACCTCAACTCCCGCTGGTGGCGCACGCAGCACTTCAAGATCGCCGTCGGCGAAGGCATTTTCACGCACGCCCGGCTCGACGGCGGCTTTCGCGCTGCGGCCAGGCATTCCAAAGCGTAAAGGAGCAACCATGGTCAACGTCATATGCATCAAATACGGACGCTACTACGGAGCGTTCTACGTCAACCGCCTCTACGCCGGCGTCAGGAAGCACCTCTCGCGCCAGTTCCGTTTCGTGTGCGTCACGAACGACCCAACGGGCATACGCCCTGAAGTGGAATGCGTGCCGTTCGCCGAAAACCCCGGCGTGCCCGGACGGAAATGGCCGAACATCTTCTCGAAGCTCACGCTCTTCAAGGACGGCTTCGCCGGCCTCGAGGGGCCTACGCTCTGCCTTGACATCGACGTGCTGATTACAGGCCCACTCGACAAGTTCTTCGACTACCGCCCGGGCGACTTCTGCATCATCCGCAACTGGGTCGAGTTCTACAAGCGCATCTTCCGCAGGGCGCCCCTCATCGGCAACTCGTCCTGCTTCCGCTTCGACGCCGGCCGCTCGAACGCCGTGTACGAGTTCTTCCTGCGCGAGAAAGACGATCCGTCGAAGGCCGCTCTCTTCACCAAGGGATCGCAGAAGCTCCAGACGCGCGCCATGTTCAGCGCAGGCAAGGTAAGCTGGTGGCCGCGCGGATGGGTCGCCTCCTTCAAGCGGCAGTGCATCCCGCCCTTCCCTCTGAACAAGTTCATCGCGCCGCGCCAGCCGAAGAATGCTTCCGTGATCGCCTTCCACGGCCACCCCGACATCCCCGAGGCGCGCTCAGGGTACACGTTCCGCGACACGAAGAGCGGGCGCGTGCAGGTCAAGAGCCATCTCACGTGCCTTCCTACGCCGTGGATTGACTCGCTATGGCACGACCAGTTATGATAGAATATATGGCTGCAACGCCATGAACATTCTCATCATAGAAGACGACACGGCGACGGCCGAATTCGTGGCTGGCGCCTTCAAGCAGGTAGGCTACGCCACGATGCACGTCGCGGACGGCGAAGCCGGCCTTGCCGCCGCGCTGCACGGCCCCTACGACGCTGCCGTGGTTGACATCATGCTGCCGCGCCTCGACGGGCTTGAGATCATCCGCCGCGTGCGGGCGGCAGGGCGCGCCCTGCCGATCATAGTGCTCTCCGCTCGCGGAAGCGTGGACGCGAAAATCCACGGCCTCGAAGCGGGCGGCGACGACTACCTCGCCAAGCCCTTCTCCGTCGCCGAGCTAGTCGCGCGCGTCCAGGCGCTTCTGCGCCGGGCCAGCCGCGCGGAAGAGACGACCATACTCAAGGTCGAGGACCTTGTGATGGACCTCGTTACGCACCGCGTGACGCGCGCGGGCGAACCGATCGACCTCCAGCCCCTCGAGTACCAGCTGCTCGAATACCTGATGCGCAACAGGGGGCGCGTAGTCACGCGCAACACGATTCTCGACCGCGTGTGGAACTACAGCTTCGACCCGCACACGAACGTTGTCGAGTCGCGCGTGTACCACCTCCGGGAAAAGATAGACCGCCGCTTCGAGCGCAAGCTCATACGCACCGTGAGGGGCTTCGGCTATGTCCTCGGCTAGAAGAGCCCCATCGCTGCGCCGGTACATCGTAGCCGTGTCGCTCTCCGCTGGCGCGCTCCTCTTTCTGCTCTCGGGCGCGCTGATCCTCTTCGGATCGTGGTCGTTCATGAAGTCCGCGTACGAGGGATTCCTCGACCGAAGCACGGCGGACCTCGTGGAGGAATACGCAGAGTCCGGCGGCGACCTCAAGAAAATGCGCAGCGTATTCGTCGAAGACGTGGAGGAGCACGGCGCAGACGGCATCTTTCTGCTAATCACGGACCCTGCGGGCAGGGAAGTGCTGAGCGCCTGCTCGGACAAGACGATTCTGCGCACCATGCTCTCCCGCGCGCAGAGAGACCTCCCCGCCTACCGCATCAGCAAGGAAAGCGCCCAGCCCCACCGCCGCCGCATAGTGCTGCGCGCGAAGACCACGATTCTGCCCGACGGGTTCAAGCTCTCGGTCGGGCACAACGTGACGGCCTTCGAGCAGCATCTGCAGTTCCTCTCCATAACGCTCGGCGTCGCGTTTCTGCTCTCGCTGCTGCTCGGCGGCCTGGCGACGGACTGGCTGGCGCGACCGTTCGTGCGATCGCTGCGGAACGTAACCGACGCCGCCCGCAGAATCAAAGCCGGCGAATGGGCCACCCGCGTCAAGCCCTCGCACGAAAGCCGCGAGCTCATTCTGCTGGAAGGCGCCTTCAACACGATGTGCGACCAGAACGAAAAAACCATCACGGAGCTGCAGACGCTGACCGACGACATAGCGCACGACCTGCGCACGCCCCTCACCCGTCTGCGCACGGCCGCCGAATTCGCCGCGATGGGCGGCGAACTGAAGCGCCCGCTCCCCGAGATGCTTTTCGAGCAGTCGTCCGACATGCTGGAGCTGATCAACACCATGCTTGAGATCTCGCAGACGGGCTGCAGAATCGACCGCACGCCGCGCGAGGACATCAATCTGTGCGCCTTCCTGCGCGAGACGGTGGAACTCTATGCGACTGTGCTGGACGACCAGAAGCTCGCCGTAAACCTCGACCTGCCGAAGGAGAGCGTTGTATTCTCCGGCCATCGCGGCCGCCTCCAGCGCCTGCTCGGCAACCTCCTCGACAACGCAATCAAGTTCACTCCGGCCGGGGGCGTGATCACCCTGTCGCTGGTGCAGACGGCCTCCGGAATCGTGCTGCGCGTCTCCGACACAGGCTGCGGCATCGCCCCCGAGGAGATTCCGCAAGTCTTCCGCAGATTCTGGCGGTCGGACTCCAGCCGCTCCCTGCCCGGCAACGGCCTCGGCCTGGCGCTCGCCAAGGCGATAGTCACCTCGTACGCCGGCACGATCACATGCGAGTCGTCGCCCGGCAAAGGCACAACGTTCACAATCACCATTCCAGGCGGTGTGAACTAGTTTGACGTCGAACGCCCTAGGGGGCGATCTTCGGTCAGCGGGCGCCGAAGAAGTAGCGGTTGGCGTTGTTGTAGGATATGTCGGCCACTATGCCGCCAACCCACGGGATGTCGTGGGGGATCTCGCCGCGGGCCATCTCCTCGCCGAGCTTCGCGCAGAGAATGCGGCGGAAGTACTCATGGCGGGTGTAGCTGAGGAAGCTGCGGGAGTCTGTGAGCATGCCCACGAAGTTGCCGAGGCAGCCGAGGGCCGAAAGCGCCTCGATCTGCTTCTTCATGCCGTCCTTCTGGTCGAGGAACCACCATGCGGCGCCAAGCTGGATCTTGCCGCGGTCGGGGCCCTTCTGGAAGCTGCCCATGAGGGTGGCGAGCATCTCGTTGTCCTTCGGGTTGAGGGAGTAGAGAATCGTGCGCGGCAGAGCGTCCTCGAGCTCGAGGCGGTCGAAGAGACGCGCGAGGGATTCGGCCACGTTCCACTCGCCGATGCAGTCGAAGCCAGTGTCGGGGCCGAGAAGGCGCATCATGCGCGTGTTGGCGTTCCGGAGGCAGCTGTAGTGCAGCTGCGTGGTCCAGTTGGCGCGCGCGTCGGCACGCAGGCCCTCGTATAGCCATGCGCTCTTGAACTTGAGCGCCTCGGCGGGCGTGGCCGCGCCGCCTTCGCGCACCTTCTTGAAAATCGCCTTGATCTCCGCCGTCGTGTAGGGGGCGGCGAATATCTCGGTTATGCCGTAGTCGGAGAGCACGCAGCCGCGGCTCTCGAAGAAGGCGTGGCGGCGGTCCATCGCGTCGAGGAAGTCGTCCCACGTCTTCACGGGCGAACCGGCAGCGGCGGCAAGGCGGTCCATCCAGTCGTTCCACGCGGGAGCGTCCTCGATCTTGCTCGCCTTGTCGCTGCGCCATGCTGGAAGCACCTTAACCGCGAAACCGGAATCGGCAACGGCCTTGTGGTGCTCAAGGGAGTCCACGGGGTCGTCGGTGGTGCACACCACCTTCACGTTCGAGCGCGTCATGAGCCCCCGGGCGGAGAAGCCCGGCTCGACCATCCGGGCGTTGCAGCGCTCCCATATCGACTCCGCGGTGGCGCGCGAGAGGCGCTCCTCCACCCCGAAGTAGCGTGCAAGCTCCAGATGGCTCCAGTCAAAGAGCGGGTTCTTGAGCAGCACCTCCATCGTCTCGGCGAACTTCACGAACTTGTCGTGCCAGTCGGCGTCGCCTGTGATGAACTTCTCGTCCACTCCGTTCGAGCGCATCTGGCGCCATTTGTAGTGGTCGCCGCCGAGCCACACCTGGGCTATGTTCTCCCAGCGCCTGTCCTCCGCGATCTCCGCGGGGGGCAGGTGGCAGTGGTAGTCGATTATGGGCATCTTCTCGGCATAGCCGTGGAACAGCTCCTTCGCCTCGTCGGTCGTGAGCAGGAAGTCATCGTTGATGAAGGCCATTTCGCTCTCCTTCTGCGCCCGTGGCGCTACTTGATTTCGTCGACCACCCAGTCGATGAAGGATTTCACGTTGTCGGATACGGCGCAGCACTTGAGCTTGCACACGTCGTCCTTGCAGGCCCTGCAGCAGCACCAGCGCAGCTGGTCGAGCAGGAACGTCTGCACGTATTCGTCCTTCGTCTTCTTGAACGCGTCGACGAGCGCCAGGTTCCACACCTTGCGCGGGCACGGCGCGGCGCCGGGCGTCTTGCAGAGCTTCTGGCATCCGCCGGGACGGCCCACCGAGGCGTCCATCGAGTACTGCGACACTGCGGCGACCACGGTGAGGTCGAGCGGCTCGCCCTCGTAGGCGCCCTTCACGCGCGCGAGAAGCGCGGCGGCCGACTTGGCGTCGCGCAGATGCGCCTTGAGCGCAGCGGGCGCGGTGGCCGCGGCGATCGCGGCGTTGTTGGCGTTCTGCCATTCCACGGCCGTGGGGTTGCCTACCTTCTTCGCCATCGCCGCGCCGTAATCGGCGTTCGGGTTCGGATCGACGTAGGGCTTGGCGGGCTTCTTAGAATCTTTTGCCATTTCTGAAATCCTTTCCTTTGAGGGCTATCAGCCGAACATGTACTTCTTCCAGGGCTCGCGCATTCCCTGGTAGAGGAAGCGGTCTGCCGCCTGGTCGTTTACGGCGTGCAGCGTGTCGGGGTCGAACTTGAACCCGCGGCCGAGGCGCTCGGCGGCGATGCCGAGGTTGAACATGGTGCAGGAGCGGAAGCCGTTCGACTCGTTCAGCGCGAACGTCTTGCGGTTCTTGCAGGAGTCGATGAAGTCGGTCTGCTGCTTCGCGGGCTTGGGCAGCTCGGCGAGCTTGGCGAGCACCTTCTCCTCTGGCCACCAGCCGTTCGCGTCCTTGATGCGCAGCGTCTTGCCGCCCTTGGCCTTCGGATACACGCAGAGGCCGTTGGCGCCGCGCAGCAGGGGCTCGCCCCTGAGCTTCTCGTCGCCGTCGAGGGCCACGGTGGTGCCGTCGGCGTAGGTGAGGGTGATGCGGTCGAAGCGGCCCACGGCCTCGGGATGGTGGCGGGGGCCGATGTACTCGACCTTGACGGGGCTCGTCTCGTCCTTGCAGAGCAGGTACTGGAGAGGATCGAGGTAGTGCTGCGCCATGTCGCCGAGCCCGCCGGAGTCGTAGTCCCAGTATCCGCGGAAGGACGAGCCGGCGCGGTGGGCCGTGTAGGGCTTCCAGGGGGCCGGGCCAAGCCACATGTCCCAGTCGAAGTCGGGCGGCAGCGGCTCGGGCTGCGCGTTCACGCGGCCGGACCAGCCGAACTTCCAGCTGAAGCCCTGGCCCGCGCCGAAGGTGCACTTGATCGGCCCCTTGCCGAGCAGGCCGTTCTCCACGATCTGGCGGATCGGCTCCACAGTGGTGCCGAAGCCGTAGAACGTGCTCTGGAAGCGGAACCACGTGTTGAGGCGGAACATGCGCTTCTTGGCCTTCACCACCTCCATCACGCGCTTGCCCTCGCCGACGGTGCGCGTCATCGGCTTTTCGCACCAGATGTCCTTGCCGGCGTTGGCGGCCATCACGCTCATGCAGCCGTGCCAGTGCGGCGGCGTGCAGATGTGCACGATGTCCACGTCCTTGTCCTCAAGCAGCTTGAGGAAGTTCTCGTAGCCCTTGATCTTGCCCCACTGCTTCTGGGCAAGGCGCAGGCCGTTGCGCACGCGCGCCTTGTACGGGTCGCAGAGGCCGATCAGGCGCGAGCCCTTGAAAGCCAGGTGGTTTTCGCTGTGCGCGATGCCGCCGAAGCCGATCAGCGCGCGCGTGAGCTGGTTCGAGGGGGCCGTGTCGCCGCGCAGAACCCCTGCGGGCACGATAGTGAAGAGGGAGGCCCCGGCCGCCGTCTTCAGCATGTCTCTTCTTGTCAGCATGTACTTTCCTTTCTTTCGGATTGGACAGTTGGATGAAATCTCTTAAGTTCCCCGGCGCCGTCATGTGAATGTAATCTCGGCGCCGTGGAAGAGGAAGTTGCCGCCCACCACGTACTCCTTCGCCGTGGGCGAGAAGCGGTCGACCACATCGATGTGGAGGTGCCCGGCAAGGATTCCCTTCAGAAGCGGCTGCGCCTTGAGGTAGGCCACGAAGTCCCGCGTCGTTGGATCGCTCATCTTGCACTGGTACTTCGACGCGTCCGGTATCGCGAAGAGGTTCTTCTTCGCCCAGAACTTCGTCGCCGCGCGCCAGATGTGCGGCGTGTTGAACGGCACGTGCATGCAGAGAATCGTGGGGAGGCCCTTCTTGAACTCCGCCTCCACGCGCGCCGCCTGCGCGGCCGTCACCGTTCCGGGAGCGTCGTCTATCGCCACGAAGTTGACGCCGTTGACGACGGTCGAGGCGAGGTCGTTGTTGAACGGATACGCCGCCGCAAGGGCCGCGCGCACGGCCTCCTTCTTCACACCGTCATCGCCCAACCACATGTTGGGCGAATGCTCGTGGTTGCCTAGGCAGCCGAACATCTTGGCGCCGCCCTCGCCATAGTATTTGCGCACGAGGTCGAAATTGGCCTCGCTCTGCCAGTCGATGAGGTCGCCGGTGTGCAGCACGTAGTCCACGTGCTGCTTCGCCCACGCAAGCGAGTCGCGCAGCGCCTCCTCCTGGCGGCCGCCGAACGTCTGCGAGCGCATGGTCTTCAGCCGCTGCTTCTTCTCCCCCTCCCGGGGATAGGCCGCGGTGAGATGCGTGTCGGAGATGTGGAGAAGCGAAAACGGCTTCTCGGCGCCTGCCTTGATGTGGTGGCAGGCGATGGAGAGCCGCTCGAAGCGTCCACGCTTCGGGAAGAGCGCGGGATCGTCTTCTGCGACGGACGGCAATGCGCACGCGGCCACGAGGCCGCCTAGCGCAAGAGAGCCGCCGCGGAGGAATTCGCGCCGCGAGATCTCCGCCTCGCTCACTTGCCCTCCACCTTCCGGCGCACTTCGTCGTGGGCCTTCTTGAGGACGGCGGGATTGTACTTGAGAACCTTGCGGTCGTACGTTAGAAGGCCGTTGATCTCGATCTCCACGTCCGTCGTCTGCGTGTAGATGGATCCGGCAAGCCCCTGCTCCGCATACTCGCCGAGTTTCTCCATGAGGCCAAGATATGTCTTCTCGAGGCCTTCAGGCGTCTTCGTATCCTCAATGCCGCCGTAGCCCCAGTTGCCGGTCTTCTCGCCCAGCACCCTGCCCTGCGCGAACTCGCGCCAGATGTGTCCGGCTACGGGATGGCCGAGGCCGCCGAACTCGCCGAGGAAGGAGATGCGGCGATCGTTGACGGGCGGCATCGCGGGGCCGCGGTACGCATGGTAGTCCACCACGTCGGCCGCCTCGCACTTGTCGGCGGGAAGGTGCCTGGTGGTGATGCGGCCCCTCTTGTCGCGCTGGAATGTGGAGCCGCCCTCGAAGTCGCACCAGCCGGAAGGTCCATCGACAAGGCGCGTGGGGTCGTACTTCTTCACGAAGTCGAGCGTGGAGTGGGTGAGGAACGGATCGTGCTGGCTCCAGCCCTCGTTGTATGGCACCCACATCACGATAGACGGCACCTTGCGCAGAAGATCGACGAGGCCCTTGAGCTCGCGGCGGTAGAGGCTGTAGCCCTTGGTGACCTCCCAGCGGAACGGGTCGTTCGCGTTGTGCGTGGTGCTGGGCATGTCCTGAAGCACCAGAAGGCCCATCCTGTCGCAGAGCGCGTAGTACCGGAGAGGCTCCACCTTGATGTGCTTGCGCATGGTGTTGAAGCCGCAGTCCTTGAGCGTCTGGATGTCGAAGGCCATCGCCTCCTCCGAGGGCGGGGTGAGAAGCCCGTCGGGCCACCAGCCCTGGTCGAGAGTGCCCATCACGTAGTATGGCTTGTTGTTGAGGAAGAAGCGCAGAACGCCCTTCGAGTCCCTGCGCTTCTCGAACTTGCGCATTCCGAAGTAGCCCTTGATCTCGTCCCTGCCGAACTTCGCCTTGAAGTCGTAGAGCTTGGGCGATTCGGGGCTCCACAGCCCGAAGCCCTTCGGCATCTTGAGGACGCACTGCTCGCCCGGGCAGAAAGTTCCCTCGGCCACGGCCTTCCCGCCGTCAAGCACCGTAACGCTGCCCTTCTCGGAGTCGCCGTACCTGAGGCCGCACACCTTGAACTTGAGCGACACCTCGCCCTTGTCTATGTCGGTGACGACGTCGTAGTCGGCAATGTGCTTCTCGGGGACGGTCTCAAGCCACACGGTCTGCCAGATGCCGCTCATGCGCGTGTAGAAGCAGGCGTACGTCCTGAAGGACTGCTTGCCGCGGCTGTTGACGAATGCCTCGGTCGGGTCCCACACCAGCACCGTGAGCGTGTTCTCGCCCTTCTTCGCGTACGGAGTCAGGTCCACCGTGAACGGCAGCTGGCCGCCCTCGTGCGGGGTGCAGCCCACCTCGTCGTGGCCGAGATAGACGCTCGCGCGGAAATCCACCGCCCCGAAGTGAAGCAGAATCTTCTCGCCGGGCTTGGGGTCTAGCGCTATCTTGCGCGTGTACCATAGATACTGATGCGGCTCCAGAAGGCGCCCCCCGCAGCCGGAGATCGGCGACTCCAGGGCGAACGGCACGGTGATCTTGCCGTCCCACTTCTCCGGGCGACCGTCGGTCTTCGCGATGTCGGTCACGGCGTAGTCCCACTGGCCGTTCAGGTTCGTCCAGCTCTCGCGCACCAGCTGCGGACGCGGATACCCGCGCCACGCGTTTTCGGGCGTCACCTTCTCGCCCCAAGTCGTCAACATCGTCGCGGCCGCGGCCGCAATCATCATTCCGCTCATTTCGTTCTCCTTTTTCGGGCTGGCGCCGCCGTTCGGCCATACCGCGCCCACACCAAAGAGTTTACCAAAAAGCGGAGCTTTGCGCAAGTTAGCGGATGAAGATCGTGAGGCCCTTCTTCACGTAGATTCCGTCGTCGGCCACGATGATGCGGGCGAGCGTGGACGAACGGCTATCCTGATCCATCACGAACGTGACGCCTTCCGGACGCGCCTCCCACGCGACGATCCGCTCGCCGTCGCGCAGGTTGCGCCCGGCAAGATACAACGTGACCGTCGAGTCTGGCGCGTACGTGATAGAATCGCACCCCCAGGCAAGCGGACACCGCACGGGCAGTTCGCCCGAAAGCGCCGAAAGGTCGAGCGTCAAGGGCGTGTGGTTCTGGTTTATGAAGCCATACGTGTTTCCCGTCACGTCGATCACAGAATCTGCGCCCAGGCGAACGTCGGTCAGCATGATCTTGTTCCACGAGCTCGCAGGCGTCGCCGAGCTTTTCAGCGTGCCGCCGTTCAGGCGTGACGACCACGACGACGGGACTTGGTGCGGGCGATTTCACGTCCGGCAACGAGGTGGGGCTTTTCGCATCGCACTACAACGGCATCAATGCAAACCTCAACAACTACTGCTACTGTCGCCTCTACCACTTCAAGGTGACGAAAACCGACGGAACCGTCGCGTGTAATCTTGTCCCCGCGGTGCAGAATCCATGCAATCGGCTCCCGGGCATCAGGGAACCGATCAGCCAGATCGCCGTAGAAATTCCCGCCCAAGGCGTACGCAATCATCAAGAACAAAAGCAGACCAACGCTGAACAATGTCATCAATACCGCCTTCATTGTTGTTTTCTCCTGCTACTACTGTTTAGAATATGCACTTGGTCGTATTTCTCGGGCATTTTGCCTATCTCAACCTTTCCTGAATAAACTTTAAATCTGCAACCGACGGAATTGCAGACATTCGTCAACGCATCCCAGGCCGTTGTTGCCCCTATACCGTCGCAGGGAATCAAGGCAGTTTCCAGTTTCGGCTTTTCCGGCCCAGTCTTCGCGGCAACAGAATCCGCGCAAACGAACGTTATTCCTCGGCTCTCAAGCGGAATGTCTGGGCTGTCGAAGTCTTTTGTCGCCCGACTCATATACTCAACGAAATCCTTCATCGTGACAGGGGCATAAAAGTACACTTCTGGCATCGTGATCGCCTTCAGACGGCGAACCGTTTCCGCGTGTCTCCAGTTCCACGGACGCGGCCATTCCCGCTGAAAGCGCCCGTCGTCACCCTCGTCGCCGGTCCTGTCGAACAGGCGACCGTCTGGACCATATACAAGGACGACCGGCCCCGACGCGAGGAACCTGCACGGCTTTAAAACAACCAACGTGTAATTCGTCCCGTCGCGATCGTAATCCAGCGTGGCCGTAATGTCGTCCTTCTCTGCAACCATCAACGCCTTCATATCTGAATAAGAACAATAACGGTGAAAACGCTTGCCTCCCGGGATGTCGAGTACAATGCTTAATGCCGCCAGCAAAGCAAACACGGCTAAAGCCCCTGCCACGCATCCAAGTGCCATAATCATTCTCTTCATCGTCGCTTTCCTTTCTTTGCGGCCTTTGCATTCCTTAAGGCGAACCATCAATATTCACGACATACCCGCTGTTGCGCCCGTATGAATCTTTGCCGGGAATCTTTTCACCATTGAAATTGCCATCCGCGCCGACGGTCCAGATGATACCACGTCCCGAATCGTAATTCAACGCCTTCCCGCAATCAAATGGGTCAGTCGGCACCGACGGCAGAAACTTTGGCACAAGCGCATCGAGCGTGTCTGGGAAACCGCCACCGTTTGCACGACTCCAGCGACGCACTGCCACCATAACCTGCGCGGCCCTTACTTTAAAACATTGCTCAGCCGTCATACTGATTATCGCCTTGCAGTTTTTCGCATGCTCATGCGAAATTAAGATCCCAATAGAATTCGGCGTAAACGTTCCTACATCTAGCTTCTTGCAGAAGTCTGAAGCGACTTCTCCCCGTAAGGCTTTGCGCGTGATCTCGTTTAGGTTCGACATGGTCTCGTTCCTGTGCAATGCAAATCTGGCATAAGCCAACTGCCAGAAATGGAGATTTTGCCTGGGCCTTAACTCGACAATCGCTTTCGCCAACGTATAGGCGTTTTTGACAGACCGTTCCAAGCTCGTATTTGACGGCTCAAGTCCTTCAAGCATCTTTGCTATGCGTTCAAGCGTTTCTAACGTGGTGTTTTGACCTCGTGCAATATCTTTCAGATTTTCACATGCCGACTTTACTATGGACACAGCAAATGCAAGCGAGATGAAAGTATCTGCATCTTCTTCCACCAACTTGCCAAACCTGATCAATATCACGATGTGCCGCAGTGCCATCGGAATGTCGCTAGCTTCCATTGCACGTTCTACACGCATCCCTAGAAGGCGCAAATATTCAACCATAATGTCTAGCGGTATCTCGGTGCGTTCTAGGTTTAAGAAATCCAAGGTTCCCATAACCGTGCTGTGAAAACGAGGTCGTCGTAACGCCGTCTCAACAGCTGTGAAAAACGCCGCGTTTTCGGCAAGCAGTCTGTCCTTTTGCTCCGTCGAGATTGGTTCATTCTCATCATCGGCACACTCGTCTTCAACGCGATGCAGCAGATTCGTTGCAGCAATCAGCGGAATAAAAGCGTTGTCCTCGTCAGGTACCGGAACCTGTTCGTATAGAAGCGCGTCATCGACATCAACGCTGTCCACATCGCACTCATACAGACGGCATCCAGCCAGATTCACCACCGCTGCGAGCATCGCCACATATCCGAGCGCAAGCATCATTTTCTTCATCTTCGCTTTCCTTTCTTTGCGGCCTTTGCGTTCTTCATTGCCTTTGTCAGTTTCCGCATCTTTCATCTACTCCTTTCGCTTGCCGCCGCAGGGCGCGTCCCGCCAGGAACCCGCGCTAACATCACGTCCACAACCACTATTTATTTTATCTTCCACTTTATGCAGACGGTCTCGGACAACACGATGTCTCGCAACGATGTCACAGACCCGGAGCCATCGTATGCAGATGATGGAGTAGCATGGTTGGTGTATGTATAGTCCCGGGCCTCAAACCCGGTGTAAATGATTTCGTTGATTCCGCAAAGTGTTACGTCCGCGTCCATGGCCATTCTTTGGGCGAGATCACGGGCATTCTTTACCGCCAGCGTCCTGGCCTCGTTTCTGGCGGCGGCAGGATCGAACAGTTCAAACGAGTTACTCAGCGATTTGACCGCCTTAC
>JAFXIL010000178.1 GCA_017563185.1 Kiritimatiellia bacterium
CATCCGCGCCGCGTTCACCGTGCACGCCCTCGCCCATCCCGACGTGGGATTCTCGCTCGTCCTTGACGGACGCGAGACGTATCGCTTCGCTCCCGGCGCGACGCTTGAAGAGCGCATCCGCGACCTCTTCGGCGCCGAGTTCGCCGAAAGCCTAGTGCCCGTTGGCGCGTCCTCGCCATCCGATCCATCCGCCGTGAACGTTCACGGCTACGTCGAGCGTCCATCCTCCGGCGCGTCGATCCGCCGCGACCAGTTCATCTTCGTGAACGGCCGCCCCGCCACAGCCGCCGCAATCAGCTACGCCGTGCGCGAGGCATATCCGCGCAGCAGGGACGACGAGCGTCCCGTCCTTGTGCTCTTCATCGACCTTCCGCCAACGCAGGTGGACGTCAACGTCCACCCCGCAAAGCGTGAAGTGCGCTTCCGCCGCCCCGCCGACGTGCGCGAGGCCATCATATCAACCATTTCCGCCGCGCTCGTCCCGGCAACGCCACAGCAGCCCTCCGTCGTCGCCCCGCCTGCGGAATCCCCCGCTCCACCACCTCCTTCCACCGCCAACGCGCACTTCGCCGTTCCATTCACGTCGGCGCCGATTCAGACTTCTTTCGCCCTTCCGCGCCAACAGCCTGTGCAACCGCCTGCAACGCCGGCGCAGCAATCGCCCGCTCCGGCCGAGCCTGCCGCGACGTCAGGAGAACGCACACGCCCTTCAGGCTCGTCCACGAATCTTTGGCGATGGTTCAACTACCTTGCACAGACTTCAAGCGGCTACATTCTCCTTGAGACGGACTCTGGCCTTGTCATGGTCGATCCTCGCGCCGCGCGCGCGCGCATCGCATACGAGACGCTTCTTGAACGCCGCGAAAACGCATCCCAGCCGCTGCTCATTCCAGAGACGGTGCAGTTGCCGCCTGCCGATTCGGCGCGCATACGTTCTTTCCTGTCAGAGCTTTCCGCCTCCGGTTTCCAGATCGAGGAGTTCGGGCGTGACACGTGGAAGGTGGACGCAGTGCCGGACATTCTCGCCGGCTTTTCGACCGCCGCCGCGCTCGCCTCCATCGCCGCCGACATCGCCGAAGGCGGCGCAAGACGCGGCACCGCTCGCTGGCGCGACGAACTCGTGGCGCGCGCCGTTTCAAGGGCGTACGCAGGCGCCTCGACGCAGCTCACGCCAGAAGCGGCCGCAAAGCTGGTCGAGGAGCTTGCCAACGCGAAGATGCCGTACGTCTGCCCGCGCGGCAAGCCAGTGATGGTCTATCGCTCGAACCGCGAAATCGCCCGCAGCTTCGGCCGGCAGCCATAGCGCCATTTCAGCTTTTCCATCGTATGCACGCTGGCATCTCGTCTGGCACCAGTGTGACTCACCGGGGACAGTTCCCACGCGTTTCGGGGAAGCGACACTCCTGTCGCTTCACAATGACGCGCCAGTGCAGAAGCGGCAAGAGTGCCGCTTCCCCGAGGCGCTTAAGCGGTTCATCTATCATAAAAGAAACCTCCAGTCCGATGTTGGGATAGTATTCAGCCATTCGTCATCGGTGAAGTTTCACGGTAACCGGGCCCAGCAGGCCCGAGTCATGCAGCGGCAGACGCTCCGACGGCCTGCGGAACGTCCATGTGCGCCGCTTAGCCTCAGGCAGCCAGCCTTCATACACAAGCCTGTTGTACCATGTGTTGGTCACTTCTATCTTCAGGGAGTTCCTTCCCTTTCTCGCCGCATTCGTCACGTCCAGTTTGTACGGATACGACCACAAGTCATGGAACCTCCTTCCGTTCAGCTCCACGCGCGCAATCGACTCCACCTGCCCCAGATCAAGCACAACGCGCCCGCCAACATCCTCGAGCTCGAACTCCGTCGTGTACACCGCTGTGCCGGAGAACGCCCTTGCGGAAGGCGATTCTTGGAACATGACCCGCCACGGCTTCAATTCTTCCGCCGTCGTCACAGCTGGAACGTCCCATCCCTCTGGGAAGGCGACCTTCCACGGTCCCTTCATCTCGATGCGCGTTGTGATTTCGCCTTCGTCATGAAACTTTAACGCGCTGCCTCCACTTTTCCTAAACACCACGAAGCACGACTGCGCAGGCGCAAGCGAAAGATGAATGCGCGTTGGCATGGCACGGGCAAGCGGGACGCGTACCCCTGACTGTTCACCCGATTCGGGATGAAAAATCTCTGGAGTGCCTGTCGCGCGGAACTCAACCTCGCCATCAAATCCCTTGCCTTCCTTCGCCGGTGCGACGAAATACCAGTCGTCTTCTCCGCTGCGTCTGTGGTTCCAGACGATCCCCTCGGCCTCGACATCGCGCGCGATGCCTTCTGCCTTCAGCACATCACCAATTGAGCGGCCAACGTAAAGCCGCCCCATCACTGGGATTCCTTGCGGCGTGCCCGGTGATCGCGCCCTGCCGTGGGGGCACATTCCAATAAGCTTTTCCAGCCTCTCGCGCGCCGTGCGGAAGCGCGCTTCGCCTTCAGCGCCACCTTTGCGCGTGGCCGATTCGCCTGGAAGCGCACTCACCGCGGCGATGCCACCCTTCTCGATTCCATTGACTAGACGTTCCATCGTCTCGGGAAGCATGCGCTGCGATTCGGGAATCCAGAGAATGCCATACTCTATTCCCTCGGGCGTGCACCACTTGCCGTCCTTCACGGAAATGCGCGTGAGAAACGCGTCCGGGTTGCAGTAGTCGTACTTGTGCCCGACGGGGAAAGGCGCGTAGTGGTTGGGTCGCCCGTCGCATTCGTCGCCGAGATGCCACAGCACGTCAACAACGGGAACGCCGCCCTCAAGCATCGTCTGGCAGCGGGCGAAGTAGTCCGTGAACGCCGGCATGTGCCGCCACCACGTCTGCCCGCGAACGAACGTGGTGCCGATTCCCTGCCCGCCGAAGGATGTACCGGGCGGCAGCCATGGCTCCTGCGGATTGTGCGTGAAGGTGTGGAACACGAAGTGCGTGATGCCCTCGGCGAGGTTCATGTTCGCGTTGTGCTTGAGGTCGCGCAGCTTCTCGTCCCATGTGACCCGGAAAGCCGTGAACGCCTCAGCGCCGACGCTGCGCTTCCCATAGACGTGCGCGGCCGATATGATGGGCTTCACCGGCGTGAAGTTGAAGGAGACTGCGGGCTGCCAGAACTCGCACATGGGCGTGTCGGCGTACTTGTAGTACTTCATGATGTCGCCTGGAATGGAGTTTCCGAACGCGGCCTCGAACTCTGCGGAAAGTCCGCGTTCATGGGCGCGCTTGGCCATGTGGCCGAAGAAGTTCTCGGTGATCATGTCGCTAAGGAGGGTGCGCCAGTCGTTGAGGAAGCGCGCGGTGTCGTTCGGGGTGTCCACCACGTACCCGAATACCGCCGGAATCCACGCGAAGAGGTCATAGCCGAGACGCGAGGCGAAGATAGCGTCGAGACCAGGCGTCCACGTCTGCTGCTTGCATTCCCAGCTGTCCATAAGCATCGTGTTCAGCGTGCCTTCCGCCGGGCCTCCAGGCGCAGTGAGACGGCCTATGTAGTTGTCGAACTGGATGTCTGCGGCCTGCGTGGAAAACTTGTCGCACTCGAAGCCAGTTCCCTCCGGCGGCGCCGGAATGTTCTTGACGCCTGTGTTGACGTGGCCGATTCGCAGCACCGCCCACCTGCCGGGCGGCGCGTCCCACGTGAGCGTGCCGTCCTTCGCCATGCAGTGCGTTACGTTGGTTACGGAAGAGCGCTTGATCCACGCGCCAGTGCTCTGCCTCGGCGCATCACGGCGCAGAAGGCTGCGCAGAGTCCATCCCGCCTCTGCTTCCCAGTTGTCCTTCTTAGCCGCGCTGTATAGGCGCACGGAGTGCAGCGTTATCGCGTGGCTGGTCTTTACGGTTAGCACGAACCTGCGCGCGGTGGTCTCGCTGCAGGCGAGCGAGAGCGTGCGTTCGTCCTGCCAGCTTGACGGCGGCAGGGCGACCTCCTCCACGGGCATCGTGCCGTTCTCGGCCTTCAGCGAAACAGTCGTTCCTGGATCGAACGACTTCGTCACGGAGGCGAGGCTTGTAACGGACGGCAGCTCAAGCGTCCGAACCGTGACCGGCTGTGCGAACTCGTAGGTAATCTCCGTCGTCGCATTCGCCGGAATCTTGGCGGCGGCGCGCCCGCGCGCCCAAGCGTTCCAATCGACAGGGCGAGCCATCCCCGGCGAGCCGCCCAAGTCAGTGCCGGTGACGGACGACGGCGCGAGCGGCTTCTCCCAGTCGCCCTCCGGCGCCGGGAACGCGATGACCGCGATGTCGCGCCAGTCGCGCCACGGCTTTGAGTTTGCGCAAGGGTTAGGCAGGGTCACGCGTCCCGCGCGACCGCCCTCCACGTCCGTGCGCGACACGGCGAGATGGCGCATCGCGTGTTCGGGCTTGATCCAGGGTCCGCCCGCCATCGCCCAGCCGGGACACACCTGCATGGCGAAACTTATGCCTAGGCGCTTGCACTCGGCACCGAAGTGGCCGACCATGCGGTCCCATTCTGGACTCAGGCACGCCACCTGGCGCGGCACGCCCGGCCACGCGCCGCGCGCGCTGTTGCCGTTGAAGAGCTTCACGCCGCCGATTCCCGCCGCCTTCACGGCCTCGAGGTCCGCTGTGATGCCCTTCTCGGAGATGTTGCCGCCGAAGAAAAAGAAGTAGGTCTCGGGACGCTGAACTGCACCGTCAGCTGCGCAGGCAATCGCCGCAATGCCCACAGCGACAATGGAGCACAGCCGATGGACAACTCTCTGAATGCCTGAATCCATCTGTAAGCTCCTCCCCCCCCCCGCCGACTTCCTGCGCTATCTTCCGGCAGAACCGTGGAACGACGCGCGCACTTCGGCGAGCGACGCGCCTGACGCCCTCGCAACGGAGGCAAGGTCGTCGTGCTCAAGTTTCTCGCGCACCACGCCGCGTCCTTCGGAAGTCTTTACGCGCACCGTCTCGCCGCCAGCGAGTGTTGCCACGCCCTCGTGCCGCGCGAGAACATGACGGCGGCACAGATGTTCGCGCACGCCAAGCGTTGACGTGTGGCGAAAGACGGCGTCGAGAACCGCGTCGTGGGCTGCCTTCGCGCAGAGCACGAGCATGACCACGCCCGGGCGCCCCTTCTTCATGGTCGCGGGCAGCATAGCCACGTCAAGTGCGCCGGCGGACATTATCCGCTCGCCGGCAAAGGCCATGTCCTCGCCTGTCATGTCGTCGATGTTGCATGCGAGCTCCCACACCTCTTCGTCGGCGCCGGATGAGCCAAGCCCCTCTCCAATCGTGCATCTGAGCAGATTGGCTCGCCCTTCGATCTCCCTTCCGCCCGCGCCATAACCTGTTCCGCAGGCGCGCATGAGCGGCATCGCTCCGAAGCGGTGCACGAAATGGCGCAGCAGAGCGGCTCCCGTCGGCGTGCACAGCTCGCACGGCACGGCGCCGTCTGAATACGCCGGCACTCCCTCCAGCAGTGCGGCCGTGGCTGGAGCAGGAACGCTCATTACTCCGTGGGCGCAGCGAACAGTGCCGCCGCCCACGTTTACCGGGCTTGCCACCACCTCGTCAGGCGCGAGCTCGGACATCAGCCAGCACGTCGCAGATATGTCCGCAACAGCGTCAAGCGCGCCAACCTCGTGGAAGTGTATCTCGCCCACCGCCCTTCCATGAGCCTTGCTCTCCGCGTCGGCGATCAAACGGTAAACAGACGCTACGTCTTCCTTCACCTTCGGCGGAAGGTCAAGGCCTTCCACGATCTTCAGCACCTGCTCAAGGCTTCGATGCGCATGGTGATGCGCATGGTGCCCATGATGATCGTGCCCGTCGTGGAGATGGGCGAGTTCATGCACATGGGCATGCCCGTGAACATGCTCGTGTAAGTGTTCGTGTGAGTGTTCGTGCGCATGCTCGTGGGCGCACTCCTCCACGCCGTTGACCTTCACGAGGAGGCGCGTCGCGGCAATCCCGCAGCGCGACGTCTTCTCGCGCGAAAACGCAACGCCCTCGATTCCGAAGGAGCTAAGCCGCGCCACTGCTGCGTCGGGGTTCGGCATCAGCTCCAAAAGCGCGGCGGAAAGCATGTCGCCTGCGGCGCCCATGCCGCAGTCGATGTAGAGAGTCTTCATCTTCCAAGTCCCATGTGGTTAATGCGGTGCGCGAGAAATCCCGCGCCGAATCCGTTGTCGATGTTCACCACGGAAACTCCTGCCGCGCACGAGTTGAGCATTGCGAGCAGCGCCGATACGCCGCCGAACGCCGCACCGTAGCCAACGCTTGTGGGCACTGCGATCACGGGGCACGACACAAGCCCTCCTATCACGCTTGCAAGCGCGCCCTCCATCCCTGCCACAGCCACAACCACGCTCGCGCCTGCCAGCTGATCGGCGCAAGCAAGAAGCCTGTGCAGACCGGCCACACCGACGTCGAAGAGACGCGTGACCTCGTTGCCGAGCGTTTCGGCCGTCACGGCGGCTTCCTCCGCCACAGGAAGATCGCTAGTGCCCGCAGCGGCCACAACCACCGTGCCGATGCCGTCCGGCGCGCGCGCAGGACCAATCCGGCCGATACGTGCGACGGGAAAGTAAGTGAAATCGCCGCCAAGAACCTCGGCGACGCGCGCGGCCTTTTCGGCATCTACGCGCGTCGCGAGCGCAGGCATCTGCCCGTGCTCGCGGAGCGACGAAAGAATGGCGGTTATCTGCTCGGCCGTCTTGCCTGCGCCGTACACGACTTCAGGCACTCCCTGACGCCGCAGGCGATCGATGTCAACCTGCGCGAAGCCGAGATTGTCTGTCGATGACTGCAAGTGCGGCATAGACTAGTAGCCCGGCGCCGAGGATGATGAAGCCAAGGATCGTGTCTTCACGGCTTATGTCGAAGAGCGGCTCGCCGCCCATCTTTTCAGCCACGCAGTCAACCGCCCACATGAGCGCCGCGCCCCAGAACATGAGCGTGGCGGTGAACGCGGCCTTGCTCGGCTGACCGCGGCGCTTGCCAATGAAGTAGAATACAGTGAACGCAATCGCTGCGACAATGGTCATTATCTCGCACATGGTCACAATCCCTGCGGAGCCATTCGCTTTGCGTCAGCCTTCTCAAGCATGTTCGACACCACAACCATGCCAATCCATACGACGCCAAGCAGCACCGCCATCGCCGCGCCACGCGTGGCCATCTCGTGCAGCATGTCGGCCGTCTCGCCGTTCTTCACAGCCGTGAGGAACGGAGGCGTGAAGATTATCTCACCATGGTACACGTGCTCGATCGCGAGCAGGAAGCTGCCGCCGAACATCATCTTGCCGAGCCATCCGAGCTTGGCGACGAACGGATTCTTGTGCGTCGATTCGGGAAGCGCCTTCTTCGCGGCGCTCGCCACAATTGCGGTTGCAAGAGGTACTGTAACACAAGCCATGTTGTTCTCCTTTATTTTGACTGGGAATATGATATCAATTTCTGCTCCCGAAGTCAACGTTCCTCGAAGCGAAATCTGGAATGCGTCATCGAGGCCGGTGGCCATCGAATCGCACGAAGCCGCCCATCTCCTCTACCGGTGCTTCCAGAAGAGGCAACAGCCGATTGCGAAGAAAAGCACGTCCGGAAGGACTGCCGCGACAAAAGGCGGCAGGAATCCCCATCGCGAAAGCGCCATGCAGAGTATGGTGAGGCCATAGAACGAGAAGAAAAGCAGAAGCGCGCCCACTATGCCCCAGAAGACGCTCTGGCGGCCGGTGGCGATGCCGGCGGGAATGGCGAAGAGCGTGATCACGATGCAGGCAAGAGGGGCCATTATCTGCGCCCAGAGGTCGTACACGCGGTCGCGCCGCGTCTCGGGAGTGAGAGACGGGTACATGGCAAGATAGCGCAGCCGCTCGCGCGTGGAGCAGTATTTCCAGTCGCGGTTCTGCAGAAGGAAGTCGGCCGGACGCTCGTTGAACTGCGGAAACGGACGCAGCGAGAGCTTGTCGAGATCGGGCGTGGGCGAGGCCATCTCCTCGCCGCGCTCGTTGTAGTACGATATCTCGGGATGCATGAGGTACCACACTCCGTCGAGGTATTCGGCGCGCGCGCTCTTGATCGTCATCTGCCTCTCGCCGCTTCTGGTGTTCACTATCACCGACACATCCTCTAGGGCCTGCGCGTCATCGCTCGCCATGAGGCCCACCCTCCACGTGCGGTTCTGCGCGGCGTTGTGGTACACGAGGTCGTTCGCCTTCTCCATCTCGGAGTCCTTGAACTTAGCCTTCTTGTACTGCTCGGCCCACTGCCCCACCCGCGGCACGTAGCACTCGTTCACCCAGACGACGAAAGCGGCCATGAGCACCGACACGACGAGAAGCGGCTTCACTATCGCGAAGAAGCCGATGCCGCTCGCGCGCATCGCAATGAGCTCCGAATGACGACAGAAGCTCCACATCGTGTACAACGTGGCCAGCATCAGGCAGGCAGGCGCCATCCACTCGAGATACGGAGCGAGGTAGCCGGCGAAGTACGTGAACGCCTTGCCCACGCCCGGACGAGCCTCCATCAGGCGGCTGAATGAGCCGAAGAGCTCGAAGAGCAGATAGATGGAGAGGAATCCCGTGATGCAGTAGAAGAGCGGCACGCAGAATTCGCGGAAGACGTATCGAGAGAGGATCTTCATGGCGGGAAACGATTTCGGCGCGCCTAGCGCGCGAGCCAGCCTCCGTCCACAGGCAGGACGATTCCGTTGACATATGCGGAGGCCTCTGAGCAGAGAAACACGCACGCGCCCGCGATGTCCTCGGCGCGCCCCCATCTTCCGGCGGGGATGCGCTCGAGAATCTGGCGGCTGCGCACGGGATCGGCGCGGAGTGCGGCGGTGTTGTCCGTGGCGATGTATCCTGGCGCGATCGCGTTAACGTTCACGCCCTTCGAGGCCCATTCGTTGGCGAGCGCCTTTGCGAGCTGCCCCACGGCGCCTTTCGAGGCGGCATAGCCGGGCACCGTGATTCCGCCCTGGAACGTGAGAAGCGATGCCGTGAACACGATCTTGCCCCAGCCGCGTGCCACCATGTCCCTGCCGAACTCGCGCGCGAGTATGAACGCGGCGTCGATGTTGACGTTCATCACCTTGTCCCACCACTCGTCAGGATGCTCGGCGGCGGGCTTGCGCAGTATGGTGCCGGCGTTGTTCACGAGGATGTCGATCTGGTGCTCGCGCTTCACGCGCTCCACGAGGGCGTAGACGGCCTTCCTGTCGGACAGGTCGCAGTCCTTCGAGCCTGTGCGCACCACCTTGGCGCCGGCCGCCTCGAGGGCGTCGGCCATCGCCTTTCCGATGCCCCTTGTGGCGCCTGTCACGAGCGCCGTTCTTCCGCTGAGGTCGTATGTGATCATGGCTGCTCCTGTGCGCTCCGGATCATCGCAGATCCGAAATGGCTATGCCGTCCATGTCGTCGAAGACCTGGTTCTCGCCGCCCATGGCCCAGCAGAACGTGTAGGCGCGCGTTCCGACTCCGGCATGTATGGACCACATGGGGCTCACCACCACGTCGTGGTTGTGCATGGCGATGTGGCGCGTCTCGTCGCCAGGGCCCATGAAGTGGAAGACGGCGGCGTCGGGCGCGATGTCGAAGTACATGTACACCTCTGTGCGCCGCTCGTGGGTGTGCGCGGGCATCGTGTTCCAGTTTGAGCCTGGCTCGAGCTCGGTGTAGCCCATCACGAGCTGGCAGCTGTCGCAGCGGCCGGGCAGGATGAACTGGTGGATCGTGCGCAGATTGCAGTCCTCCTTCGTTCCGAGATGACGGTGGTTCGCGTCCGCGAACCTGATGAGCTTCGTTGGGAACTCCCGGTGCGCGGGATAGCTCACGAGGTAGAATACGGCGGGCGTTCTGGCGCTTGAAGACGAGAACACGACCTTCTTGGAGCCACGGCCCACGTACAGCACCTCGCGCGGGCGCACAGTGAACTTCCTGCCGTCAACCGTCACGGCGCCCTCTCCGCCCACGTTGAGCACCCCGAGCTCGCGCCGTTCGCAGAAATACTCACTCGCTATCTCGCGCCCGGCGGGCAGCGACAGCGCGCGCCCCGCCGGCACGGCGAAACCCGCCACAGCCCGCTCCACCTCGCAGTACATGAGCTTCACCTTGCCCTTCTCGCAGAGCGAGGTGTTCAGAAACGCATCGCGCAGCTCCTGCGTGGTCATGCGCTTGTACTCGTTTCTGCCTACCGTGTAGCGTACTTCCATTCTAATCACCTTTCTTTGAAATCCGTGGGCAATATTATACCAAAGTTCATGCGTCTTAACCACCACCGCGGCGCGCCAGCTCGGCGTTCTCGCGCAGCCAGGGCGCTATGAAGGCGTTCGCCGCCTCCATTCGCCTGAAGTAGCCGTCGAAGTCGAACGCCAGGCGCCGCCATCTAACGACCCTGAGGTGTGTGTCGTAGAGCGCATACACGCTGTGCGGCTCGTTGCGCGGATACCCCACGGAGCCGACGTTCGCAATGTAGAGCCTGCCCTTCTCGATCTTCAGCTCGTCAGAGCGCTCGGCCACGATGTGCCCGCCGGCATCGATGCTGCACCACATCGAGGAGTGTGTGTGGCCGACGAAGAGGAGGCGCAGCCCCTTCCTGGCGAGCTCGGCGAAGGCCATGCGCGCCTCGCTCTCCCTGAAGATGTAGCCGAAGTCCATGGGATGAGCCAGCGTGCCATGCGCGGCGGCGAACGCGCCCCCCGGAGCGCGATATACGTACTTGCGCTGGCGCAGCCACTCAAGCTCGTCATGATCAAGCATTCTGGCGTGGCGCGCCGCCTGCACGCGCGCCTCCGTGCGGAAGTTCCACGTGTCTATCAGGCCCGCCGTCGCGGCGTCGTGGTTGCCCATCAGCGTCACGCCGCAAACGGCGCGCACTCTCTTCACTGCGCCGTGCGGATCCGGGCCGTACCCCACAACGTCGCCAAGGCACAGGCATCTCTCCGCTCCCTGCTCGCGCGCATCCGCAGCAGCCCTGTCGAAGGCCTGCGGATTCGCGTGTATGTCTGAGAAAATCGCGTACAGCATCTTCGCCCTGCCCCTACTTCTGCAGCTCCTCGAGTTCGGTCGCGGCCTTCTCCCAGTCTTCCGTGTAGCGGTCGATCTCGAACTGGAGCGTGCGCACCTTCCTGTTCACCTCGGCGAAGTCTGTGGTGGGCTTAGGGTTGAACAGCTCCTCGATGGCCGCGTCGAGCGAAGCCTGAAGCTCGTCAATCTTCTTCTCGCAGCGTTCCACCGCGCGCTTTAGCTCCTTCAC
>JAFXIL010000179.1 GCA_017563185.1 Kiritimatiellia bacterium
CCCTTGATCTCGTTGACGAACTCGAAGCCCTTGCCGGGCTCCTGCGGCTCGAGGCGCAGGCACACGTGCGCGTACTGGCCGCGTCCGCCGGACTGCTTGACGTGCTTGTACTCGTTCTCGACCGAAGTCGTGATCGTCTCGCGGTACGCGACCTGCGGCGCGCCCACGTCGCACGCGACGTTGAACTCGCGCTTCAGACGGTCCACGATGACCTCGAGGTAGAGCTCGCCCATGCCGGCGATGATCGTCTCGCTCGTCTCCTGGTCGAACGTGACCACGAAGGTGGGGTCTTCCATCGCAAGCGCGTGGAGCGCTACGCCGAGCTTTTCGTTGTCCTGGCGCGACTGAGGCTTCACAGCCACGGAGATCACAGGCGCGGGGAAGTCGATCGACTCGAGGGTGATCGGGTGCTCGGGATCGCAGAGCGTGTCGCCCGTGCGGGTCTCGGTGAGGCCCACGCACGCCACGATGTCGCCGGCGTGCGCCTCTTCAAGAGGCTCCTGCTTGGCGGCGTGCATGCGGAAGAGGCGGGAGATACGCTGCTCGCGGTTGATCGTGGAGTCGAGCAGCTCGGCGCCGAGCTTGAGCGTGCCCGAGTAGACGCGCACGAAGGTGATCTTGCCGCCGGAGCGGGGGTCGTTCATGATCTTGAACGCAAGGCCGCAGAACGGCTCGGAGTCGCTGGCCTCGCGCTTGGCGGAGGGATCGTCGGCCGAGACGGCCGCGCCGGCGTCGATCGGCGAGGGAAGATAGTCGCACACGCCGTCGAGAAGCTGCTGCACGCCCTTGTCCTTGAAGGCGGAGCCGCAGAACGCCGGGGTGATCGTGCGGGCGATGCAGCCCTTGCGGATCGCCTTCTTGATCTCGTCGTTCGTGAGCTCCTCGCCGTCGAGGTACTTCATCATGAGCTCGTCGTCCTGCTCGGCGGCGCTCTCCATCATCTTGTGGCGGTATTCCTTGGCCTTCTCCACCATGTCGGCGGGAATCTCCTCCTCGGTCACCGTCTTGCCGAGAGTCTTCATGTCGTAGCGGATCGCCTTCATGCTGATCAGGTCGACGATGCCGCTGAACGTCTCGCCGGCGCCGATGGGAAGCACCATCGGAACGGGATTGGCGCCGAGCTGGTTCTTCATCTGGTCCATCACGCCGTAGAAGTTCGCGCCGATGCGGTCCATCTTGTTGACGAACGCGATCTTCGGCACCTTGTACTTCTCGCTCTGGCGCCACACCTGCTCGGACTGCGGCTGCACGCCGCCCACCGCGCAGTAGAGGGCCACCGCGCCGTCGAGGACGCGCAGAGAGCGCTCCACCTCGGCCGTAAAGTCCACATGTCCGGGAGTGTCGATCAGCGACAGGCGGTAGGCGCCCCACTGAACGCACGTGGCGGCGGACTGGATGGTGATGCCGCGCTCCTGCTCCTGCACCATGAAGTCCATCGTCGCGGCGCCTTCATGCACCTCGCCGATCTTGTAGTTCTTGCCCGAATAGTAGAGAATACGCTCGGACGTAGTTGTCTTGCCGCCGTCGATGTGGGCCATGATGCCGAAATTGCGCACATGGTCAAGCGGGAAGGGTTTTGCTGCCATTTCTGTGTACTCCTGGTGTGTTCGAAAAAGTGAGCGTATAGTTTATACTTTTTTGCAGGTGAAAATCAAGAGGGAATTTCAGAAATTTGCAGCCGGCGATTTTCAGCCGAAGTACAACCGTCTGTCCAGGCAATCGTAAAACAATGACGCCCGACGCGAACTTCGCATCGGACGCCACTCTCTTTGCACTAGGCACTAAGCACTAGGCACTTACTTCTCGTCAAGCGCCGCCACGCCGGGAAGCACTTTGCCCTCGAGGTACTCGAGAGAAGCGCCGCCGCCGGTGGAGATGTGGCTCATCTCGGCCGCCTTGCCGCTCTTCTTAACTGCGGAGACGCTGTCGCCGCCGCCGATGATCGACATGCCGCCGTTGGCCTTCACAGTGGCCACCGCGTCGCACACGCCGAACGTGCCCTTCGCGAGGGGGGCGAACTCGAAGCAGCCCATCGGGCCGTTCCACACCACCGTCTTCGCGGCCTTGACGGCCTCGGAGAAGAGGGCGATCGTCTTCGGGCCGATGTCAAGGCCCATCCAGCCGTCCTCGATGTCGCCTTCGGTCACCTTCATGGTGATGTCGCTGGCGTCCTTCTCGGCGGGGAACTTGTCCGCAACCACGTTGTCCACGGGAAGCAGGAACTTGATGCCCTTCGCGGCCGCGGCTTCGAGCATCTCCTTTGCGTAGCCGAGCTGGTCGTCTTCGCAGAGCGAAGCGCCCACCTTCATGCCCTGGGCTTTGAGGAAGGTGTACGCCATGCCGCCGCCCACGATGAGGGTGTCGACCTTGTTGAGGAGGTTCTTGATGACCTTGAGCTTGTCGCTCACCTTGGCGCCGCCGAGGATGGCGACGAACGGACGTACCGGATTCTCCACCGCGTCTCCGAGGAACTTGATCTCCTTCTCGAGCAGGAAGCCGCTCACGGCAGGACGCAGATAGTCGGCAACGACCGCCGTGGAGGCGTGGGCGCGGTGCGCCGTGCCGAACGCGTCGTTCGCGTACACGTCGCCGTAGGAGGCAAGCTTCTTCGCCATCGCGGCACGCTTCTCCTTGAGCTCGGCCTTCTTCGCCTGATACTCCTCCTCGGTGAGGTGGATGCCCTTCTTCTCGTCGTCCTTCTTCACCTTGCCGTCCTCGGCCTTGTAGAAGCGGGTGTTCTCGAGAAGCGTCACGTCGCCGGGCTTCATGGCGGCCACGATCTCGTCGGCGGCCATGCAGTCGGGCGCAAAGGCCACAGGGCGGCCGAGCTGCTTCGCAAGCTCCTCCGCGACGGGCTTGAGCGAGAACTCGGCCTCGTAGCCCTTGCCCTTCGGGCGCCCCAGATGCGACATGAGGACGAGAGAGGCGCCCTGCTCAAGCACGTACTTGATGGAGGGAAGCGCCGCGACGATGCGCGTGTCGTCCGTGATCTTGCCCGAGCCGTCCTTGGCCATCGGGACGTTGAAGTCAACGCGCATCAAAACACGCTTGCCCGCGAGCTCTACGTCGCGGAGTGTCTTCTTTGCCATGTTGTAGATCCTTGCTTGTTTACTTCTCGGCCGTCTCGGCCTTTGCGGCCGCCGCGGCCTTGGCCTTGTTCAGCTTCAGCTGCGCGCGGGACTTCTTGCGGTTGGCCGTGTTCTTGCTGATCACGCCCTTCTTCGCAGCCTTGTCGAGACCGCTCACGAAGGAGACGAGCTCCTTCTCGGCCTCTTCCACCTTGCCGGCGTCCGCAGCCTTGAAAAGCTTCTTGTGCGCCGAGTGCAGACGCGTCTTGACCGCGACGTTGCGCTTGTTCGCCTTCGCGTTCTGACGGTCGCGTTTACGGGCGGCACGGCCGCCTTTGATGTTCGCCATTGTGAATTACTCCTGTTGGTCCTAAACGAATTGAAGGTATATTTTACCGAAAACCGCGGCGAATGTGAATAGGGAAATTTAAAAAAATGAAAAAAATCGTTTTTCCCTCTTGCGCTACCGAAGCGAAGATGATACACTATTAGCCGTTTTCAACCTAGCCAGGTTAGCACAGCTGGTAGTGCGGCTCATTCGTAATGAGCAGGTCGGCGGTTCGAATCCGTTACCTGGCTCCATCTGAAATCGCGTTTCGTCGATGACGAGACGCGTTTTTCGTTTTTTGCGCGCTAGCAGAGGCAGAAGTGGCGCAGCGCGGCGGCCACGCCGTCCTCGTCGTTCGAGGTCGTCACGTAGTCGGCCGCCGCGAGCACCTCGGGGCATGCGTTCGCCATCGCCACGCCCACGCCCGCCGCCTCGACCATGGTGAGGTCGTTCGCGCCGTCTCCGAACGAGATGCAGTTGGCGAGCGAAAGGCCAAGATGCTCCGCGAAGCGCGCGAGGGCGCGTCCCTTGTGCGCAGTGCGAATGTTGATTTCAAGATTGTTCCGGGTGCTGTTCGTCACCTTCAGCCCGGGGAAACGCGCGGAAACGGCGGCGGCGATCTCGCGCGTTGCGCCCTCCGACGCGTCGCGGCGCGTGAAGAGCATTATCTTCTGCACGTCGCCATCTGCGGCGGTGGATGCGAGATGGGTCTTGAGCTCGGGAACAGGACGCCTGAACTCGCGTATCATGCGAAGGTAGTGCTCGTCCGTGGCGTAGTCCTCGGCCTTCGCCTTGAACGCCTCGCTCATCCATCCCCAGTTGGAGCGGTAGCAGTCGTAGATCACGTCGTAGCCGTCGAGCAGCGCCATCACCTCGCGCGCCATTTCAAGCGGAATCTCCTCGCGCACTATCGCGGCGTCGGTTTCGCGGTCGTACACCTGCGCGCCGTTGATGGTGATGGCGTAGCGCACGAACGGAAGATCGCGCACGGCCTCAGGCATCATGCCGAAGAAGCGTCCCGTCGTGGGCACCACGAGCGCGCCGCGTTCCGCCGCCGCCGCGAGCGCCGCGCGGTTGACGTCGCTCAGGCGCTTCTGCGAGTCGAGAAGCGTCCCGTCAAGGTCGAGGGCAATGATTCTCAGGTTGGCTTTCGTCATGGGGCGTGATTCATGGATCGTGAGTAAGACAAACTTTCAAACTCTCAAACTCTCAAGCTTTCAAACTCTCACAACAAGTCCATCGTAGGCGAGGCGCACGTGGCGCGGAAGTAGCTTCGAGAATTCTGCATGCACCACGCTGTGGCTCATGTGCACTAGGTAACCGCGGCGAGCGCGTGCGGCGGCGAGCGCCGCACGCGAGAGCTCCAGGTTCATGTGCGTGGGATGGGCGCGCTCGCGCAGGCAATCGACCACCATCACGTCAACGTCGCGGATCTTCGCCATGGTGCGTGCGGGAATTGAGATGCAGTCCGAGATGTATGCAATGCGCCGCCCCTCCGCCTCGAATAGATAGCCGTTCGTGCGCGGGCCGCCGTGCTCCACCGGAAGCGGAGTCACCTTCACGCAGCCGATGCGGAAGGCGCGCGTCACGGGCGTGAAGTCGATCATCGGGCGGAAGAGCCCCTGCGTGTTCGCCTTTGTGGTGATGTAGGGGAACACCTGGCGCATGGCGGCGACTGTCTCGGGCGCTGCGTAGCACTTCAGCACGGCGCCGCCGTTCAGAGTGTTGAAGCGGCGCACGTCGTCGAAGCCTGCTATGTGGTCCATGTGCGCGTGCGTGACAACGACGGCGTCCACCTTGCTGATGCCGAGCTCGATGCACGCCTCGCGCAGCTCGGGCGGCGTGTCCACTAGGAAGGCCGTCTTGCCAGAGCGCACGTACACGCCAGTGCGCCTCCGCCGGTCACGAGGATCGGCGGAGGTGCACGCAGGGCACCGGCAGCCTATCTGCGGCACGCCCACGCTCGTGCCGGTGCCGAGGAACTGAAGGCTCAGCGACATCGCCACGAGGCCGTGGGACTACTTCTCGTCGTTGTAGAGCTGGAAGGCGTCCTTGGCCGAGAGGCCCTGGTGGACGACGGCGGAGATGGCCTTCATCATCGCGAGGGGCTTCGCGCTCTGGAACACGTTGCGCCCCATGTCCACGCCCGCCGCGCCGGCCTGGACGGCCCTGTACGCGAGCTCGAGCGCCTGGTCTTCGGGCAGCTTCTTGCCGCCGGCGATGACGATCGGCACGGGACACTGCGCCACCACCGTCTCGAACCCCTCTTCGGTGTAGTACGTCTTCACGAACGAGGCGCCGTTCTCGGCGCACACGCGCGTGGCGAGGCGGAAGTAGCGCGCGTCACGCGCCATGTCCTTGCCAACGGCCGTCACGCCGAGGACGGGTATGCCAAGCTTCTCGCCGATGTCGACGGTTTGCACGAGGTTGTGGGTGGTGATCTGCTCGCTCGCCTTGTCGCCGCATGCCACCATCACGGCCATTGCGCTAGCGTTCACGCGCACGACGTCCTCGACGTCGTAGACGCGGTTGAGGTTGAGCTCGGTGAGGATGGTGGTGCCGCCATCGGAACGGAGGCAGACGGGCTTGGAGATGGTGGGCGGGATGACGCTGCGGAGGATGCCGCGCGTGCACATGAGGCAGTCGGCGTACTCGATGAGCGGGTTGATCGCGAGGTCAACGCGCTCGAGTCCGCTAGTGGGGCCCATGATGAAGCCGTGGTCGCACGCGAGCATGACGGTGCGGCCCGTCTTCGGGTTGAAGATGCGCGAGAGACGGTTCTTCACGCCCCATCCCTTGTTCTCGTTTCCCTTGAGGAAGAACGCGGTGTTCGTCTGCGGCTTGTCGAGGCCGTACGCCGCAGCCTCCTTGAATCCGTCCATGTCTGCCATTTTTATCTCCTGAAGTTGTTTCCTTTCGTCGGCAGATAGTATATCAAACACCGTAAGCGCGTTCAAGCCTCCCGTTGACCCTGTTGACGCAATCATCAGGAATACGGCACATGTAACACTGATCTTGAGTGCTTCCTCCCTCCCCACGCCGTGCGCGTGATTTCGCCCCAACCGTCCTTCGGGGCGGAAAGGGCCGTTGGCGCTTGTGTCCGCGCCGCTCGCCAATCGCCAGATTGGCTTCGGGCGCGTCCCCTTTGCGCTCCGGCCCTTTCCGCCGCCTTTGGTCGGCTTGCGGAGGCGAAATCCCACGCGGGGGCACGGCGCGTCTGGGCTACGAGGAGCGGTGATGCCGCCGGCTACCGCGCCAGCGCGCGGCGTATGGCGGCCCCCGCATCCGCGCATGCGGAGCATCCGGCGTCGGCGGAATACCGCCTTCGCCGCCTGCCCTCGCCTTCGCGGCGCGGATGGCCGTCCCGCCTTGCGCGGGCGCTCCGCCTCGCATCCCCGCCCCTCTGCGCCCGCCGCGCTAGTCGCGATTGTTCTTACGGCGTAATCGCAAGCCGATTACGCCTACCCTGTCGCCGATTAAATCCCTTCGGCTCAAAGGCGGAAACAGGAAGGACACAAGCCCCTCTCCTCCGTAATTTTTTCAATCGAAACCTGATGCTTGACGATGGCATATTCATTCCCACTTGGTCTAGCAATTTACATTGTAAAACAAACGTCTCACTCGTAAACGCATACAAGCGCGCAACTTTTTACTACTTTTTCCACCACACTTTCGTAAGAAGTATGTGAAACATAATTTTCAGCCGTCATAATCTCAGGTACATTAGAACATATTTTGAGGTGTCAAGAGATTGTATGGCAAATCAGGAAAGTTGGCCATTGGCACTCTACGTGTCGCACACCCAGACAACAGGCAACATATAAAAAACAATACCACCACCGCCGTAGAAACGACCATTCTTACGTTCATCTTTTTTCTCCCTACCGTCTTAAACTCATATTCCTGTTATAAAACATATTAACCTCTCAAACGAGGTTGCCAGAAAGAACAGTTCAAGTGCTGAACCTTGAACTGTTGCCCATCCACAAATCTCCTTTGCCTTTGCAATGGAAGATCAATTACTATGCTCATATAAAACTCCTCAAAGTTTCTGATTGTTGGTAATTGTACCACACCCTCCATTCCACCGCAAGAGGTGACATGAAAAAACATGCGCCTCTCCCCAACGGGCACCTTCTTCCCCAACCTCCAAACTAGTCACTTTTCAACGACACCTTTTGCATGCCAAAGGGCGGGGCGCGGAGCAGAGGTTCGCTTCGGGAATGCGGGCGCCGCGACGCAAGGGCGCGTTAGCGCACTTTCGTCGCGGCGACTAAGGGGCCCGAAGTGAAACCTCCGGACGCGCCCAGCAAACATAGCAGCGCTAGAGCTTCCAGCCGTTGTGGTACTTGAGGCGCAGAAGAGCGTCGGCGGCGGGATTGTTGGCGACGTGCATCGTCTTGGGGTCGAACGCCACCGAGCCGCCGGTGCGAACGGCGAGGTTGCCGAGAAGCACGAACTCGGTGATGAGCAGGGCCCAGTCGAAGTCGCAGCCGGCCTTCTCGCCGCCCTTGCACGCGACGAGCCATTCCTTCCAGATGTCGCCGCGGCGAGGAAGCGTGGCGGGAATCGTCTTCGCGAGCGCGTCGAGCTTCGGGTTGAGGATGCGAATGCCGTCCCTGCCCTCCATCGCGATGAGCATCTTCGCCTTCGTGCCCACGTACATCACGCCCTCCTTCGGCATGGGCGCGCCGTTGAGCTCCTTCGGGGCGGGCGGCTTGATGAGGCCATCGCACCACGTGAAGCGCAGCTCGGGGAAGCTGCCGCGCTTCGGGTAGTCGAAAGTGACCACGCTCGCGAGCGGGAACGCGACGTCGCTTGCGCGCGTGCAGCTGGCGCTGATCATCGAGGGATGGCCGAGCTCGAGGGCCTTGTAGATCGTATTGGCCCAGTGGCAGCCCATGTCGCCAAGAGCGCCAGCGCCGAAGTCGTACCAGCCGCGGTGGTTGAAGGGATGGTACACGGCGGCGCCGCTCCAGGCCTCGGGGGACATCTTCGGAATCGGATTGTCGGCAGGCCACTTGTCGGCGTACGGACGCTTCTCCGCAGAGCCAAGCCAGAGGTCCCAGTCGAGCGTGGACGGAACGGGCGTGGTGAACGAGGGATACGACGGCATTCCCTGCGGCCACACCGGCCGGCGCGTCCACGCATACGCCTCCACGATGTCGCCGAGGATTCCAGAGGCGATGATCTCGCGCACGCGGCAGGCGGCATCGTTCGTCCACGGCGTCGCTGTCACCTGCGTGGCGACTCCGGCCTTCTTCGCCTCGTCCACCACCTTGTAGCACTCCTCGATGGAGCGGGTGAGGGGCTTAACGCAGCACACGTGCTTCTTCGCGCGAAGCGCGGCGAGCGTGACGAAGGCATGCGTGTGGTCGGGCGTGCCGCAGTAGACGGCGTCGATCTTGTCGCCCTCCTTGGCGAGCATCTCGCGGAAGTCGCGGTAGCGGCGGGCCTGCGGGAACTTGTCGTAGGTCTTCTTCGCGTGAAGATCGTCCACGTCGCACAGCGCCTCCACCTGGAAGCCGGTCTTGGCGAGTCCCTTGATCTGGCCGTGGCCAACTCCGCCAATGCCCACGCCGCCCAGCGTGATGCGCTCGCTGGGAGCGGTGTGGCCAGGGCCGCCCAGCACATGGCGCGGCACGATCGTGGGCACCGCCGCCGCGGCGAACCCGAGCTTCATGAATCTTCTACGCTGCATGATGATCTCCTTGTTTGGTTCAGACGTCACATTCGCTCCATGTCGCGCTTGAGGGCCTTCTGCTTCAGCGCGTCGCGCTTGTCGTGCAGGGCCTTGCCGCGGCACACGCCAAGCTCCAGCTTGATGCGTCCGTTCTTCAGATAGAGCCTGAGTGGGATGAGCGTAAGGCCCTTCGCCTCCGTCTTGAGGCGCAGCTGCTCTATCTGCCTGCGGTGCACGAGCAGTCTGCGGTTGCCCTGCGGCTTGTGGTTGAACCTGTTGCCGAACGTGTACACGGGGATGTTCATCGCCACCACGTAAAGCTGCCCGCCGAGCACCGCGCCGTAGGCTCCCGCAAGCGAAGCCTCTCCGTGGCGCACCACCTTCACCTCCGTGCCGCGCAGTTCAATGCCGCACTCGATCTTCTCGAGCACGGCATAGTCGTGATAGGCGCGACGGTTGACGGCGAAATCGCCGGGCGCGGTCTTCTTCTTCTCGGCCACAGGCCCCCTCCGTCATCCGCCGAAGACAGCGTTAAATCGTGGCGAAGATGCTCTTGGATGCGGCGTGCTTCTGCCAGCGCGTCTTCGCGTCCTCTGCCTTGGCGATGGCGTCGAAGTCGATCTCGCTGATGAGCCTGCCCTCCGCGACCTCGCGGAGCGCCGTATCCACCTTGTCCTCGTCAGAGGAAAGCGGCTTCACAAGCGGCTTCTCGCCGCCGATGAGCTGCTTCGTCCGCTTCGAGATCAGGTTCACGAGAACCGGAATCGAAGGGATGCGTTCATGGGCCATCTTGAGATATTCGGTGTTCATTATGTCTCCGCGTAATTTTCTTTTCCTCGAAAAAGAGTTGGATATTATACAACTTTTCGGGGCAGAGCGCAAGAGGGCGCGAAAAGAAAGTGTGAGAGCATGGGCAAATTGCGAAAAATGCCCTTCTAGATGCGCTTTAGGACGTATTCCGCAGTGCCCAGCTTCATGCGTTCACCTTCGGCGATGGCGTCCTGCCAGCGCGTGGCGGGATGCATCGTCGAAAAGAGGTCACCATGGGTGTCCTTGCCGGCAAGGCAGCTCGCCGGGTTCACCGGCGCGGCGTTGCAAAGGTCGGTGCAGGCCTTGTCGAGGGCCACCGGGTCGAGCGAAGCGGCCATGCCTATGTCGCCCACGAGCGGCACGTCGTTCATCGCGTGGCAGTCGCAGTGGGGCGAAACATCGCACACGAACGACACGTGGAAGCACGGTCTTCCGCGCACCACGGCCGCAGTGTACTCTGCTATCTTGCCCTGCATCACTGTGCATGGCTCGCCGAAGTCGCTCATGATGGCGTCGCGGTTGCACACGCCTATGCAGCGGCCGCAGCCAACGCACTTCTCCGGATCGATTCTGGCCTTGCGGTCCTTGCCGAGGGTGCACGCGTCGTGAGCGCACTCCTTGGTGCAGCGGCCGCAGCCAACGCAGCTGTCGCGGTCCACGGTGGGATGCACGCTCGAGTGCATGGCCTTCTTGCCGCGGCGCGAACCGCCGCCCATGCCGAGGTTCTTGAGCGCGCCGCCTATGCCGGTCATCTCATGGCACTTGAAGTGGTTGAGGGAGATGACGACGTCGGCGTCCATCAGCGCACGGCCGATGTAGGCCTCCTTCACGTACTTGCCGTCGGGCAACGGCACGACCACGTCGTCGGTGCCGCGCAGCCCGTCGGCGATGATCACATGGCATCCCGTGGAGAACGGAGAGAAGCCGTTCTCGTATGCGGAGGTGATGTGCTCGAGCGCGTTCTTGCGCCGGCCCACGTAGAGCGTGTTCGCGTCGGTGAGGAACGGATGACCACCTGCGGCCTTCACGAAGTCGGCGAGCGTCTTGGCCCAGTTCGGACGCAGATACGCCAGGCATCCAGGCTCTCCGAAGTGCGTCTTTATCGCCACGAGCTTGTCGGCGAGGTCGATCTTTCCGAGACCGGCCGTCTTGAGAAGACGCGTGAACTTCTGCTGCAGATTCTCGGAGTCTGAACAGCGGAAGTCGGTAAAATAGACTGTTGCTTTTTTCATCGGCGAAGATTATAGCATAACCGATGTTCTTTTAACAAACCAAATCTGCCCTGTATTATCACCGAAAAAAGCATGGCCGAAACGGCACGACGCAAGGAAATATGATAGAATATTAACATCTGATTTTCCTCACCAGAGATGACCGACCAAATGACAGAGCCTGCAATGTGGGCGTTCAGGCGAGACCTTCTCGCCAGAGGCGCGCTGCGGGGCGTCGCCATCGGCGCGGCGGTTGCGGCGTGCGGACTCCTCGCCGCGCGCGCGTTCCTATCTCCGCTGCCGCCAGCCGCGTTCGCGATGTTTGCCGCCGTACCCATCTGCGCGCTCGCCTGCGCCCTCTTTGCGCTAAGACGCGCCCCGTCGCGCGCAATGTGTCTCGCGCTCGTCGAAGACGCCTCGCACGCAGGCGGCCTCATACTCTCGAAGGACGGTCCCGGCGCCGAAAAATGGCCGCGTCCCGTTCCAACCGCGCCGTACGTTCCATCCACCTGGCGCCGCGCAATCCCAGGCGCCCTCGTCGCCCTCGCCGCGCTCGCCGCCGTCGCGGCCGCGCCGGACGACTGGTTCGCCGCAGGCGCCCCGCAGCCGCTAGCGCCCGCGTTTCCCGACGTCACCACCGAGATCAAGAACGAGCTCGCCGAACTAGAGGAGGCAAAGACCCTCGACGCAGAGGAGATCAAGGCCCTGCAGGAGGAGCTCGACCGCATCGAGAAGGAGGCCGATCCCTCCGCCCCTGGCGAGACGCTCGACGCGGTCGACGCAGTGCGCGAGAAGCTCGACGCGCTCCTCGACATCGACGCCGAGGCCGCCAAGCACCTTCTTCCGGAAAACAACACCTTCGCCTCGCTCGCCACGCTCACAAACGGCGCCGAGCAGCTCAAGAAGATGCTTGAGGAGTCGTCCGAGGGAAGATGCCCCCACTGCGGACGCAAACTCGGCGAAGGCGAAGACGAATGCAGCGGCGACTGCTGCGCCTGCGAGGAGTCGAAGGACGGCGACGGCAACGGTCCAGGCAAAGGAGGCGTCTCGCGCGGAAGAGGCGACGCCCCGCTCGACTTCGGCGACGAGACCCAGCTCGGCGCGTCCAAGCTCAAGGACCTCGCCGAGAAGGCTGGGCTCGCCGGCAACCCCTCGGAGACGAAGGTGGGCGAGTCGATCTCAAACGAAGACCCCGCGAAGCGCGGCGTTCCCTCCTCGCCCGGCGCAAGGCGCGCGATCGGCGGACGCAGCCAGGGCGCCTCCGCAGGCCAGAATGTGCTGCCGCGCCACCGCGGCACAGTGAAAAGATTCTTCGACATCGAAAGGAAAGCTCCATGACACTTCTCAGCCCAGACGACGTCGCCCCCGTGAAGCAGGATCTCGACGCCACCCTCGCCGCGCTCGACCGCATGCTCCTCGGCCGCCCCGAGCTCCACCGCCTCGTGCTCGCCGGCATTCTCGCGCGCGGGCACATCCTCCTCGAAGGCCTGCCAGGACTCGGCAAGACCGCGCTCATCCGCGCCCTCGCCCAGATTCTCGACCTCGACTTCAAGCGCGTGCAGTTCACGCCCGACCTGATGCCTTCCGACATCCTCGGCTCGCACATCCTCGAGACCGGCCCGGACGGCAACCGCGCGATGGTGTTCAAGCCGGGCCCCGTCTTCTGCAACCTGCTTCTCGCGGACGAAATAAACCGCGCCTCGCCGAAGACGCAGTCGGCCATGCTCGAGACGATGCAGGAGCGCACCGTCACCCTGATGGGCGTGACGCGTCCCCTCCCCAAGCCGTTCTTCGTGCTCGCAAGCCAGAACCCGATCGAGCTCGAAGGCACATACCCGCTTCCCGAGGCGCAGACAGACCGATTCATCTTCAAGCTGCACGTCTCCCCGCCCGACGCCCCCACCCTCACCGCGATAATCACCACGCGCTCGCACGGCGACATGCCAGAGAGCGGATTCACGCTCGGCAAGGAGTCGCTGAACCGCGCGCTCGACACGGTGGGGAAGGTGCTTCTGCCGGAGGCTGTGGCCAATTGGATCGGTCGGCTCGTTGCGGCCACGCACTCCGCGAAGTACGTCACGTGCGGCGCATCGCCGCGCGCCGCGATCGCGATGGCGGAATCGGCCCGCGCGCTTGCGCTGATGGACGGGCGCCCGTCGGTCGGTTTCGACGACGTGCGCAAGGTCACATTCCCCGTGCTGAACCACAGGCTCATCCTCGACTACCGCGCCAAGCTGGACGGCGTCGACGCGCGCAACGTTGTGGAAGGCGTGCTTGATTCCACCCCGGTCGCAGAATGAAACTCAAGCTTCAGATCAACCCCGTCACTCTCAAGGAGCTGCGCCAGCTCGTGCGCTCGCGCATCATCCTCTGGGGCATGGTGGCGCTTCCGATCGTGCTTCTCATCGCGATGATCGTCGTGCTCTCGGACGACATGCACGGAATGTCGCCGATGGAGGTCATGTACGGGAACAGCCTCGGCGAAGGCCCGTTGAACGTGACGACGTTGATCACCGCCATCGTCACGTGCGGCCTGATACCGCTCTTCACGTGCATCAAGACGATGATCGAGACGAGCAGAACCAACGAGAGGCTAGAGTTCACCACCGCGCTCACCTCCTCTCAGATAGCCAGCGGGAAGATAGCCGCGGCGGCGATCATATCCGCAATCGCCGTGGCCCTGGCGATGCCGTTCTTCGCGCTGTCTTATCTGATGCGCGGCATCGAGCTTTCCACTACCGTAGCCATCCCGGTGCTGCTTCTCCTCGGCGGCACTGCAACCACAGCGCTCGGGCTTCTGCCTGCCTGCTCGCGGCGGTCGATCGTCTGGAAGATATTGCTGCTTATTCTACTGGGCGTGGCAGTGTGGTTGTTCTCGGCAATCGTCGTCGCCGTGATGAACATTGGCAACAGCGGAGTGCATGAGATTGTCGCGTCGATTCTATTGTCGCTCGCTGGCGCATTCGCCGCAATCTTTCTGCCTGTGGCCACAACCGCCTACTGCCGCGCGCAGGCCGCCGCCGAACTGGCCCCGCCTCACACCGACTTCAACCGTCCGCTACGCATAACGCAGCTCGTCGTCTTCGCAGCAAGCGTTCCGCTTGTGTTCGCAGCGGACGAGGAAGAAAGCATGCTGTGGGGCATTGCATGGATTGCAATCGCCGGCATGATCGCCCTTTGCGCGGGATTCTCGCCAACGCCCGTCACGCGTGGCGCGATTCTCCACTCGCCGCGCTCGAAGATTCTCCGCGTTCTGGCGTTCCCGTTCGCCACTGGCAGCGTCCCATCCATGGTGTTCGCGATTCTGCTCGCCACGGCGGCGGCAGCCGTCATGGCTCTGCGCACTTACATCACTTTGGACTTCGACTATGCGAAGAAAATCATCGTCTTCATGTACGAGTGCGGCGCAGTGGCCATAGCCGCAGGCGCACTTGCGCGGATGTCCCTCGCAGGCAACGCGCGCATTGCGAACGTCATCGGGAAAATCGGCCTCGCGTACATCGTCATAGTCAATCTTTTCATATTCCTGGCTGAAGTTCACGTCGTGAGCGAAGAAGCTCTCGCCTTGGTTCCGTGCTACCTGTTCGGCGTCGTCCAAATGTTCGAAGTGCATGTTCCCATCGCCGTCGCCATGGGCGTCGGTGCCGTGGTGCTGCTGTTCTGCGCGGCCGGAATTGACTTCACAAGATGGTGGAAAGCCCCCACCCGCGCTTCGAATGGGAATGTAAATGAGGATAAGCTAGTATGGAGACAACACTGACAACTGATAAAAACAACTTCTTTTACGGCGGGCAACATGCCCGCCGATTTAAGAACGCCGCGAGGTTTCGCGGCGAGAAAGAGGATGTTGTTTTTACACGTTGTTTTTGTTGTTTCCACCAATAGAACTTATAGGCAAGGAACGAAAGGAGAATTAGACATATGAAATTCGCAAAGACATTGGCGCTCGCGGTCGTTGCGTCCGCCCTGGCCGCGAGTGTAAACGCGCTGTCGGTAGCTATTCCCGACACCTCGGAGAATGTCGTCTCAACGCCTTTTGCGACTAATCTCAGGCTCGACAAGATCGACATGAAGGACATAGAGGGGTCATACCTAGTCCACAGCGCCAACAGCATCTGCCATGGCACGCCCAGCATAACGCTCAGGTTCAGCAACCGAGCCGCGCAAGAACGCAGTTTCCTTGTTTCGGCGGGCGTCAAACTTTCGGCGTCGGTGAACAGAAGTTTCTCCATGCAGCCCGGCGGCACGGTGGAGTTTACGCTCTTCATGCCGCTTGCCGGCGAAACAGACGAGGCCCCTTATAGATCGATTAGCATCATGGAGACAACGCCAAACGCGTCCACTGGCCGCGTGATGAAGAATCTGGACGTGTCCGTGGGCCAATTCGACTACAACGAACACCCCCAGCTGCTGCTCTCCGCCGGCATCTCGCCGAAGAAGCTGCAGGACGATCTCTCGAAGGCAATGCACGCGAAGAGATACACGCAGAAGTACAAGCGCCCAGACTACACTTCACACTCCGGAGGCACGAAGGGCAAGTACAAGGCGGAGCCATTTCTCTTCAACGCCAACCAGTTCAAGTTCCCGGCTGAGAACTGGCCCGGAGACTGGCGCTGCTACTCCACATACGACGGCGTGTTCATCACGGCGGACGAATACGCCACTCTCGGCGCCGCCGCCAAGTCGGCGCTCGACGCCTACCGCACGCTCGGCGGAACCGTTGTGGTCGCCAAGGGGCCTGACGGGTTTGCAGACCAGAAGGAGGCGGCGGACATCCCCCAGATGATCGATCAATCCTGCGATGTCCTCGTAGGCGATCTGAATATTTGTGCTTACTACTACGGCGGCAAAAGCGACACCACTGAAGACCTGAGACGCGTTCCCATCGCGGCAAAGGCGACCATTCCCGTGAAGACGCTGCTTGCGGTGCTTGCCGTCTTTGCTCTTGGCATCGTTCCGCTAGCGGTGTTCATCAGCGTCAGGCGCAATGTGCGGATGAAGCTGCTCGCGTTTCTTCCTGGTTCGGCCGCCGTGTTCGCCGTCATAGTCGCGATATCGGCATACGTCTTCTTCGGCACCACGCCGTCGGTGCGTCTGCAGTCGGTGACGGTTCTCGACCAGACCGCAAAGAAGGCGCTCACGCTTGGGCAGTTCGCGATCTTCTCGCCGATGTCTGTGAACGGCCGCATCGAATTCCCGTCCGACGCCGCCTTCGCGAGGAGGAACGCACGATTCAACGGCAAGAACGACGACATCCGGGTGGAGTCCGCTGCCGCCCAGCGACTTGCCGGCGGCTGGGTGAAGCCGCTCGTCACCACGTTCTTCGACTTCACGCGCGTCTGCGAGAGGTCCGAGCGGCTCGACTTCCGCGTATCGCCAACAGGCGGCGTCGCGGTTGTGAACCTGCTCGGCGCGAAGGTCAAGACCGGCCACGTGAACGTGGGTGGAAGGCTGTGGGCGTTCCACGACGTCGAGCCGGGCGCGACGGTGGATGCCGAGAAGCTGGAAAAGCTTCCGCAGTCCCCCAGCGGGCCGCGATATCCGTTTGCCGACAAGGGCACGACATTCGGCCGCGACTGGAAGAAGAACCTGATGTTTGTGGCGGATTCGTGCCATAGGCTGCCGCAGGGCGAATACGTGGCGGAAGTCGAAGGTTCGCCGTTCTTCGAGAATCCGCTCAAGGGCAAGAAGGCGGATACATCGGCCGCCGGCATCGTGTTCGGGAAGTTCAAGGAGGTGGCCGAATGAAGGTTGAAGTGACAAACCTCGTGAAGACGTTCAACCGCGGATTCCGCGCCGTTGACGACCTTTCGTTCTCGTTTTCGTCCGGAGAGGTGATCGGTTTCGTGGGCCCGAACGGCGCGGGCAAGACGACGACCATGCGCATCATGGCGACTCTGGACACGCCGGACTCGGGCGACATCACGCTTGACGGCGTCTCCGTGCTGGACCATCCTGACGAGGCGCACCGCCTCATCGGCTTCATGCCCGACGACCTTCCAAGCAGAACCGACACCACCGTGGACGAGTACATCGACTTCTTCGCCCGCGCCTACGGCCTTCGCGGCGCGGCGATACGCAGGGCGGTCGAGGGCGTGGAGGATTTCACCGGCCTCACGGGATTCCGCGACCGCACGCTCAACGCCCTCTCAAAGGGCATGAAGCAGCGCGTCTCGCTCGCCCGCGCGCTGGTGCACGATCCCGCGGTGTTGATCCTCGACGAGCCGGCCAACGGACTCGATCCGCGCGCGCGCATCGAGCTGCGCGAGCTTGTGAAGGCGCTCGGCGAGAACGGCAAGGCGATTCTGATCTCGTCGCACATTCTCACCGAACTCGAGGAGATGTGCTCATCTTCCGTGATCATAGAGAGAGGCAGGCGCCTCAAGGCGGAGGTGGAGGCGAGCTCGGAAGTGTGGATCAAGCTCCGCTTCCTTCCCGCCGTCAACGAGAATGCGCTGCCGATCCTTCTAGAGACGCCAGGCGTTATCGCCGCCGAGCCGAGCGGCAATGGCTGGCGCGTGAAGACGGCCTCGGGCGACGAGGCCGCGGCGGCGCTCCTCGGAAAACTCTCCGCGAGAAACCTTGTGCCGATTCTCTTCGAGCCGGAGCTCGGAAAGCTCGAGGACATCTTCATGCACGTGACAAAGGGGAACCTCGCATGAAGTTCCAGCCGCGAATAAACCCCGTCACCCTCAAGGAGCTGCGCCAGCTCGTGCGCTCGCGCCTCATCCTCTGGGGAATGGTGGCGCTCCCGATCGTGCTGATCCTGGCGACCGGAGCCGTGCTTCTGTCCGAAATGCACGACATCTCGATCCAGGAGGCGATGTACGGGAAAGGGCTAGGAGAGGAACCGCTGATCGCAGTGTCGATAATCACCGGCGTCGTCACGTGCGTGCTGATTCCGCTCTTCACATCGATCAAGACGGCGATTGAGACTAGCAAGACGGATCTTGGGCTTGAATTCACCACTGCCCTTACGCCGAGCCAGATCGTCTCCGGGAAGATAACTGCGGCCGCGGTCATTTCCGCGATTGCGGTTGCGATCGCGATGCCGTTCTTCGTGCTTTCGTATCTGATGCGAGGCATCGACCTGTCCATTACCGTTTTAATTCCCGTGTTGCTGTTCGTGTCCAGCGTTTCGGTGACCGCTCTCGGGCTTCTGCCGGCCTGTTCACGGCGCCGCTCGATCGCGATGAAGGTGATCTCGCTTGTGGTGCTGTACATTTTTCTGCCATTCTTCTTTTCGAGCATCACCGCCGCAATCGGCATTGGCCGGGGAGTGCGAGGAGGCGGCGATTTTGCGGCGTCGTCGTTGTTCGTCTTTTATGTCTTGCTGTCGGCGATCATTGTCGCGTTATGCCGCGCCCAGGCCGCGGCCATGCTCGCGCCGCCGCACACAGATTATCTCCGTCCGCTCCGCATAACGCAGCTCGTCGTCTTCGGCATAAGCACGTTGCTGGTGTTTGGCCCTCCTTGGTGCGCTGCATGGTACATAGGCGCAGGTATAATCTTGTTGCATGCGGCGTTCTATCCTGTGCCGATCACGCGTGGCGCCGTGGCGCACATCATGCCACGGCCAAAGGCTCTGTGGCCAATTCTCTTCCCGCTTGCCACGGGCAGCGTGCCTTCGATGGTCTTCGGGGTGCTAATTGCCGTGGTGGTGTCGTCCGCGCTGGCGGTGTTCTACCCAAACCTCCCTGGCGATATGACCAAGTTCTTCTTCGTGGCGATGGAGTGCGGCGGCGTGGTCGTCATTGCAGGCTCCATTGCAAGAATGATCATCGCCGTGCATCCTCGCATGGCAAATGCGCTCGGGAAGATCGCGTTCGCGTACATAGGCATTGTCAACGCGCTCTCGGCATTGGCGGCAGCTGAAGTGCTGGACAAGAACCTGGTGTACTCTCTGCCGTGCTGTGTCGCGGGAATCGACAAGTTCGACACGCTGCATGGTGGCCTGGCCCCCGTCATCGCCATGGGGGCAGTAATGCTTCTCCTATGTGCGGCCGGAAAGGACTTCAATCGGTTCCGCCGTTGAGTCCAGTAAACCTAAAAACGGCAGTTGAATGTGCACGTGGTTTTTATATTTCCCGCAGAGGCGCAGAGACGCGGAGATTTATAAGAGTTTTGAAGCATTTGAAGCGCATTGCTGCTTTTCACCCAGGAGGTGAAGATTTGTAATGCTGTTTTGTTTAGGCCTAAGTGGCAGAATAACACAAATATCTAACATTCTCTGCGCCTCTGCGTCTCTGCGGGAGAAATC
>JAFXIL010000180.1 GCA_017563185.1 Kiritimatiellia bacterium
ATCGACCCCGCCACGGGCAAGAACGTGCCCGACGGCGAGTACGGCGAAGTGGTGTTCACATCCCTCACGCGCGAGGCGATGCCGATCATCCGATATCGCACGCACGACATCTCCCGCATCCTCTCGCGCGAGAAGTGCGAGTGCGGACGCACCTCGCTGAGGATCGACCGCATCACCGGCCGCACGGACGACATGCTCATCGTCAAGGGCGTAAACTTCTATCCGCGCCAGGTCGAGCAGGCGCTCATGGAGATTCCCGGCGTCAAGGACGAGTTCCAGATCATCCTCACCGAGGAGAACGGCATGACTGACGTGACGGTCAACGTGGAGGCGGAGCCTGGCGTTACCGGCCACACCGTGGCGAAGCATCTGCGCGAACGCCTTGGCTTCCTTCCGAAGGGCGACGTGTTTCCCGTGGGCGCGCTTCCCCGCAGCGAAGGCAAGGCCAAGCGCGTCATCCGCATCAAGAAGTAATCTCGCCCTATACACCAGGTGCCAAGTGCTAGGCACTAACATTCTGCATTTGCCATATTCATACTCCGATGAATTTGTGATATACTATCCATCTCTGTTTTCGGGCGGTTAGCTCAGTTGGTTAGAGCGAGTGCTTTACACGCATTAGGTCGGGGGTCCGAATCCCTCACCGCCCACCAGTTGAATGGCTATGCCCAATCCGAACCCCTAAGAGAAATGGACATGAAGACAATATGCAAATGGGTTGTTCTTGCCGGATTCGTCCTGGTTGTGATTGGCGCGTGGACGATTTGGATTTCTGAGAGGCTGTACCGGCATGGCTACAGGCAAGGCAGGAGCGAGTGCCTTAGCGAGACATCGACTGTGCCAGTTGTTGAACTTGCGAGAAGTTGAATCAGAAAAATGGAAATATTTTCTCCACCAACTTTTTCGAGGAGAAGTTTCATGGTTCAGCCGCGGCCGACACGGTAACTTTTCTAGTTGCCTATTGGCCTAGAATCATGTATACTATGCGTCGTTTTCATTCGCGGACTGTAGCTCAGTTGGTAGAGCACGACACTTTTAATGTTGGGGTCGCGGGTCCGATCCCCGCCAGTCCGACCATTCCTTCGTTCATGACGCCACGGTTGGCGTTTTGTATGGTATAATATACGCCAATGTTTCAACAACGAAGGAATAGAGAAAATGAACAGATTCAACTTGGTCAAGATGGCAATGCTGGTGGCGCTTCCCGCAGTGGCGGCGTTTCGTCCGCCGGCCGTGCCGCTGGTGTCGTGCGACCCGTTCTTCAGCGTGTGGAGCGCGGCGGATACGCTCACGGAGAGGGAGACGACGCATTGGGCCGGCGCGAAGCAGCCGATCTCCGTGACACTCGAGGCGGACGGGAAGACGTGGCGGCTGTGCGGGCTCGAGCCGCAGTCCGTGCCCGCGCTTCCGCAGACGGGCGTGGAGGTGATGCCGCTCCAAACCCGCTACACCTTTGAAGGTACGGGCCTAAGAGTTTCGCTCGTATTCTCGACGGCGAAATTGACCGATGATTTGGACGTCTTTTCGCGCCCCGTCACATACGTGACAGCATACGTGGAGGGCGCGAAGAAGTGGAAGCTCAACGCCGCCATCTCCCCCGCCCTCGCGACGAACAACGACAGGGCGCAGATGGTCACCAACCGCTGCACGGTGGCCGGACTTCCCGCGATGTCCATCGGGCGCGTCGAACAGCGTCCGCTCTCGTATAGCGGCGACCACGTCCGCTGCGACTGGGGCTATGCGTGGCTCGTCGGCCCAAGCGCGGCGCAGTCCGGCGAGGCGCATTTCCTTCTCGCCTACGACGACGTGAAGGCGATCCAGTTCTTCGGCGAAGACCTTCCCGCCTGGTGGCGGCGCGACGGGCTTTCCTTCACCGCCATGCTCGAGAAGGCCGAGGCCGAACGCGTCTCGATCCTGAAGCGGCTCGACGCCTTCGACGCCGAATTCTACGCCGACCTCGTGAAGGTGGGCGGCGAGAAGTACGCGAAGCTCGCGAGCCTCGCCTACCGCCAGACGTTCGCCGCCTGCAAGCTTGCGGCGGACCGCAACAACCAGCCGCTCTACTTCTCTAAAGAACAGGACTCCAACGGCTGCATCGGCACGGTGGACATCCTCTATCCGCAGTCGCCGCAGATGCTTCTTGCAAGCCCCACGCTCATGCGCGCCATGCTCGCGCCCGTTCTCGTGTACGCCTCACATCCGCGCTGGCCCTGGCCCTTCGCGCCGCACGACCTCGGCCAGTATCCACTAGCCAATCAGCAGCGTTACGGCGGCGGCGAGAAGTCGAAGAACGAATCGCTTCTGATGCCGGTCGAGGAGAGCGGCAACATGATCATCTGCCTCGCCGCGCTCGCGCAGATCGAAGGCACGGCCGAGTTCTCGTCGTACTGGTGGCCCACGATCACGAAGTGGGCGGAGTATCTCGCGAAGTTCGGCTTCGATCCCGGCAATCAGCTATGCACGGACGACTTTGCCGGACACCTCGCGCACAACGCGAACCTTGCCGCGAAGTCCATCGTGGCGCTAGCCTGCTATGCCCGCCTCGCGGAAGCGCTCGGCCATGCCGACGCCGCCGCGAAGTACGCGGCGATGGCCAAGGACATGGTGCCGAAGTGGATGGAGGCCGCAAAGGGCGGCGCCGAAGGCGCGTACCGCCTCGCCTACGACCGTCCAGGCACGTGGTCGATGAAGTACAACATCGTGTGGGACAAGGTGCTGGGCCTTGGGCTCTTCCCCGAGTCCGTATTCGACGCGGAGGCCAACGCCTACTGCCGTCTCGCGCATCCGTTCGGCCTGCCGCTCGACAACCGCAAGCTCTGGACGAAGACCGACTGGGAACTGTGGTGCGCAGCTTTCACCGACCGCCGCGAATGTATCGATGCGATCGTCGACCGCGTCTATCGTTTCGCGAACGAGACGCCGAGCCGCGTGGCGTTCTCCGACTGGTATTGGACCGACAGCTCCAGGTACGTGCACTTCATTGGCCGCAGCGTGATCGGCGGCGTGTTCATGCCCATGCTCCGCGACGGCGCGATCTGGCGCAAGTACGCCTCTCGCGACAAGGCGAAGACCGGCCTCTACGCGCCGCTCAAAGAGCAGGCGAGATACAGGGTCATCGCGCCGGAGGGGCGTAAGTCCGCAGACATCGTTTGGAAGTATACGTTCGCCAATCCGCCCTATGGATGGGAGAAGCCGGAGTTCGATGATTCAGGGTGGCAGACGGGCGCGGGTGGATTCGGTACGCCCGGCACGCCCGGCGCAGCGGTCTGCACGAAGTGGAATACGAAGAACATCTGGCTGCGCCGCCACGTGACTTTAAATGCCGTGCCGGGCGAACCGCTTCTCTCGTTGCACCATGACGACGACACTAAGGTGTGGTTCAACGGCGTTCTCGCTGGAACGTTCAGTGGTTACACCTGCGACTACGAGACGAAGAGAGTCTCCGCCGCCGCCGCGAAGGCGCTCAAGAAGGGCGACAACGTGATCGCGTCCACAACGCATCAGGACTACGGTGGACAGTACATCGACTATGGCATCGCAGAGAAGTGCGACAGCGAAGACGCATTCAACCTCGCCTCGTTCAACGTCCGCTGTGCCACCAAGGCCGACGCGGGCGTGCATTTCTGGACGAACCGCTTCCCGTACGTGCTGAAGGTGATCAGAGACCGCGCCTTCGACATCGTTGGAATGCAGGAGCTTACGACAGTCCAGAGGACGTGGCTCGACGAGGCCCTCGGCGACGGGTGGGGGCGCGTCGGGATCGGGCGTCTGCCGGAGGACGCTGGAGAGTCGATGTCCATCTACTACCGCAAGGACAGGTTCGAGTGCCTCGCGACGGACACCTTCTGGCTCTCCGAGACGCCGCGCACGCCGGGCTCGAGGTCGTGGGACACGGCCTGCCCGCGCTGCTGCACATGGGGTCTCTTCCGCGACAGGCGCACGGGGCGCAAATTCCGCTACTACAACACGCATCTCGACCACGTCAGCGACGAGGCGCGTGTGAGGGGCATGAGGGTGCTCCTCGCCGAGATGCGCCGTCTCTCGCAGGGCGAGACCGTGTTCCTGACGGGCGACATGAACGCGCACTACCAGCACGTGCCCGCGGCGGACCGCGCGCGCCTCGAGGCGGGAGGCGGGCCTGTCGCCGACGACCCCGAGTCCATAGGGCATCCCATCACGGCGGCGCTGCACTCGCTCTACGACACGCGCCTCAGAAGTGAGACTCCGCACGAGGGGCCGGTCAACACGTTCAGCGGATACAGGCCGAGCAACGGCTGCCTCATCGACTTCATATTCGCCACGGGCAACGTGCGGGTTCTGCGCCATGCCACGTGCCACGAGCGCCCGGACGGCGTGCATCCCAGCGACCACGACGCGGTGATGGCGAGGGTCGTGATCAAATAGGGCGCACGAGTCAGGATGCTAGAGCAGCAGTTAGCCCCAAGACTCGCGCAGACGCAGACCCTGTCGCCGAAGATGCAGCAGGGCCTGGCGATTCTGCAGCGTCCAATCACGGAGCTGAGGGCTGAGCTGCAGAGGCAGATGAGCCTCAATCCTGCCATCGAGTCGATTGAATGGAAGGCGGAGCTGCCGATGTCCGCCGCGCTTCCGGAGGAGCATGTGAGCGGAAGCGTCTCGGAGAAGGAGATGAACTTCAATCCCTCCACTCCGCAGGGCATGGAGACGCTTTCCACCGACGATGCGGACCGCGACCAGTTCCTCAAGAACATGGAGAACTTCGAGCCGACTTCCGAGAGCGGTGCTGCGGATCCCGACGCGCAGACGCGCCGCCAGGCCTTCTTCGACCGCCAGGTGAAGACGGAGACGCTGCAGGAGCATCTTCTTGCGCAGATACCGCTCTCGGAAATAAAGGCGGAGGACCGCCGTCTCGCCGAGACGCTTGTGTACAACATCAACGACGACGGCTATTTCACTGGCTCGATACCCGACATCCAGATGACGAGCGGCATGGTGCCGGAGGCGCACGTGCTCGCCGTTCTCGCCCAGATCGGCCGCTTCGACCCTTTGGGCTGCGGCGGACGCGACCTGCGCGAATGCCTGCTGATGCAGATGGAGAAGCTGGACGATTCGCCGTGGGAGGACGAGGTGCGCGCGCTTGTGGACCGCCACATCCCCGATCTCATGGCGAACCGCATGGAGCCCGTTCTGGAGGATCTGAAGATCGACGCTGCGGATTTTCCGCGCGTGCTGGCCGAGCTGCGCAAGCTCACGCGTCATCCCGGACGAGGGTTTCTGCAGCGCGTGGATCCGTCCATATACGTGGTTCCCGAGGTCTATGTGGTGCAGACTGCCTCGGGCGCATGGAAGGTGCGCGTGCCTGAGGGCAGTCTGCCTAATGTGGTCATATCGAGCGACTACAGGCGCATGCAGAACGACCGACGCATCGACGCGGAGGCGCGCAGCTATGCCAGAAGATCGGTCGACGAGGCGGAGAGCCTTCTGGATTCGCTTGCGGATCGACAGGAGACGATACGCCGTGTGGCGCAGGCGATAGTCAACGAGCAGAGCCAGGCGTTCGACGCCAGGTCGCTCTCGGCGCTGCGTCCGCTCACGATGGACCAGGTGGCCGAGGCTACAGGCCTGCACAGCTCCACGGTGTCGCGTGCGGTGAACGGCAAGTACATGGCCACTCCGATGGGTGTCGTGGAGATGCGCAGGTTCTTCATGCGGGGCATCGCCACCGACGGTGGCGGAGACATGGCGAAGACCGCCGTGATGAACCGCATCCGCGGCATCATCGAAGGAGAGGATCCCGCCAAGCCGCTCTCCGACCAGAGCATCGTGGAGATTCTCAAGAAGGAGCATGTGGTGGTGGCCCGGCGCACCGTGGCGAAATACCGCGAGGAGCTTAAGATCCCCGGCACAAGGGAAAGACGAAAGGAGAAGATTCAATGAAGAAGATGATTCTGGCATCGGCGGCGTGCATTGCGCTTGCGATCGCCGCACAGGCGTTGGAGCTTGGCGGAGAGAGGTTGAAGGGGCGTCCGCCCGAGACGCTGCTAGTGTGCGGCGGCGGAAGCGTGTGGATGGTCGATCCCGACGGAAAGGTGACGTGGAAGAAGGACGGTTGCGGCAACATCCACCGCGCGGTGAAGCGCGGCGGCAAGGTGTATTGGTCAAACGGCAACGTGTGGGTCACCGAGATCGCCACCGGCAAGACAGAGCTCTACTACAAGCCTGCGCCGCGCGAGGGAACGTACGGGTTCGACATCGCCGCAAACGGCAACATCGTCGTCGCCGAGAACGCCACCGACTTCATAACGGAGATGAAGCTCGACACGAAGGAGGTTGTGGCGAAGTTCAAGGGCGATCCGCGCGGAGCGGACGGCAAGACGCCATCGCGCCACCACCACTACCGCATGGTGAGCCGCACCGCGGCGGGCACTTATCTCGTGTGCTGCTCGGGCGCGAACATCGTGCGCGAATACGACGCGTCCGGAAAGCTCATCTGGGAGCAGGCCACACCGGCGCTAGCCTTCGAGGCGTTCCGTCGCGCGAACGGCAACACGCTCGTCTCCCATCTCGGCGCTGTGACCGAATACACGCCCGACCACAAGGTGGCGTGGCGCTTCTCGTGCGAGGACGCTCCCGCGCAGAAGCTTGCCAACCTCTGCGGCATATTCGAGAGGCCGAACGGAAATCTCGTGGTGGGAACGTACGCGAACGGCACGGAGAAGGGCGACCGCGCGACGGCATTCGAGGTGACGCGCGAGAAGAAGATCGTGTGGAGCTACTCGCCGGCGGGGAAGCGCCTCTCCACGATGACCGTCCTGCCCGTTCGCGATTAAAATTTCGTGCCCCCTCGTCAAGTCGCCCATTTTTTGGTAAAATATACAATCCGTTTTTCAAGAAAGGCAGAAGAGAAATGACATTTGAGAAAAAAGAGTCCGCTCCGTGCGTAGTCGCGTTCTCCGTGAAGGTCAATGCGGAAGAGGTCCAGCCGACCTACAAGAAGGTGCTTGGCATGTTCCTGCGCGAGGCGTCGGTGCCAGGCTTCCGCAAGGGCAAGGTGCCTGCGGCCATCGTCAAGGATCGTTTCAGCGGTGAGATAACCAAAGAGTGCGCCGGCGCGTGCTTCCGCGAGTTCTATCCCAAGGCCGTCAAGGAGGCCGGCCTTGACGTGGTGCATCTGCAGGGCGTCGACGAGATGCAGTTCACCCCGGAGACCGGTTGCGTGTTCACCGCGCAGGTCGAGGTGAAGCCGAAGTTCGATCTGCCCAAGTACAAGAAGCTTGCGATCAAGCCTGGCGACGTCACCGTGACGGACGAGCAGGTTGGCGAGCACCTCGAGAGCTTCCGCAAGGCGTTCGCCAAGTTCGATGACGCCAAGGAAGGCGAGGCCGTGGGCGATGGAGACTTCGTGCAGTTCGACTACGCCGGCTTCCTCGACGACGGCGCGCAGACCCCGCTTTCCACCGTCGTGCCAGACCTCAAGGCCGTATGCTCCGCCGAGGGATTCTGGACGCAGCTCGAAGAGGGACGGTTCATTCCCGAGATACTCGAGGCTCTCAAGGGCATGAAGGCCGGCGAGACCAAGGAGGACGTCAAGGTTACGTTCCCGCAGGAAAACGCTCCCGAAGCGCTCAAGGGGCGCGCCTGCACGTACAAGATCACAGTCAAGAGCTTCCGCCGCCGCACGCTCCCCGACGACGCGGCGTTTGCAGAGGCCGCCAAGGTCGAGTCGCTCGACGCCCTGCGCGGGCAGTTCCGCGAGCAGATGGAGAAGGACGCCCGCGAGGCCGAGCTCGCGGACCGCCGCAACCAGGCGATGGAGCAGCTGCTATCCAAGGCCGACTTCGACGTGCCGCCTTCTCTCGTGGCGCGCCAGACCAACAGCTACCTCGAGGATCTCGCCATGCGCGCCCAGCAGCAGGGCGTGAGCGGCGACTACATCGACAAGAACCGCGACCGCATCATCGCCGACGCCGAGAACCACGCCGTGCGCCAGGTGCGCCTCTCCTATATCCTCCTCGGCATCGCCGATGCCGAGAAGATCGAGGCCTCTGACGCCGATATCACCGCCGGACTTGAGAAGATCGCCGCTGGCTCCAACGGACGCATGACGGTGGACGACCTCCGCAAGCAGCTTGCTGAGCAGAAGCAGACCGAAGTCTACCGCGAGCAGGTGCGCGCCGAGAAGGCGCTTGACTTCATTCTCGCCGAGGCGAAGTAGAAGCAAGTGCGCACGGAGACAGGTGAAATGAGCACAACACGCGCAAGTTCGTATCTGGTGCCGATGGTCGTGGAGCAGACTAGCCGCGGCGAGCGCTCCTACGACATCTACAGCCGCCTCATGCAGGACCGCATCGTGCTCCTCGGCGGCGAGGTGAACGATGACATGGCCAACCTCATCGTGGCCCAGCTCCTCTTTCTGCAGGCGCAGGACGCGAAGAAGGAGATATCCATGTACATCAACTCGCCGGGCGGCAGCGTCACGGCGGGCCTCGCCATCTA
>JAFXIL010000181.1 GCA_017563185.1 Kiritimatiellia bacterium
AGCCAGTGTTGAAGAAGGAGACCCGGACTCAGGTCGTGTATCGCGGCCTGACGCAGGCGGCGCGGCTGCTGGGCTGCTCGCGCCCGCACCTGTCGTATGTGCTGCACGGCCAGCGCAAGCCGTCGGCGAAACTCGCCCGCGGCCTCAAGCGCCTCGGCATCGACGTGGAGGTGGAGTGATGGTCAACGTAACAGTGTACTCGCCGTTGTCGGTCCCCGTGCCGCTCGAGTTTCGCTGGATGCCGCCGCCGCCCCCGCGCAAGGTGTCGCAGAAGGAGCGCCGCAAGAAGGCCCGGTACCGCCGTTCGCAGCGGATCAAGCGGAGGGCGAAGTGATGAAAACGGTGTTTGTGGTGATTGCATCCGTATTATTTTCCGTTCTTGCAAGAGCCCTTGCAGATGTTCTGCAGACGGAATTGAACACCATCCTTCTGTTTTTCCTTATCGGCCAGTCATGCGCAATCTTTGTAGAGTTGCTAGACAGAGATAAGGACAAGTAAGATGGGTTGCTCCGACTACCAACTAACCAACCAACCAACTAACCAACAAACAGGAGGAAAAACGATGCTACCCGTCAACGAAATGAACCAGCTGTTCCTTGCGGGGAATCCGGACATCCGGCGCAAGATCCGCGCCGCGCACCGCAAGGCGCATCCGCCGGTGATCGTGATGGCGATCAAGCCGAAGTACGCCAAGGCGATCTACGAGGGCCGCAAGAACTGGGAGTTCCGCAAGGCGCCGCCGCCCCTCTACAAGGAAATCTACATCTACGAGTCGGCGCCCGTCTCCAGGATCACCGGCCGGGTCATGTTCTGCGCCTCCGTGACCGGCTCGTGGATCGACGTGTGGGAGATGGTCAAGACCAACAAGTGCTTCACGCGCAACCTGCCCGGAATCAGGCTTGTCGAGCTGGAGGACTACGTGGGGGCGCACGACGTGACGGCGCTGCGCGTGTACAATGCCGAAAGGTTCGAGCATGAGGTCACGTTCGGCGCGAAGCCGCCTCAGAACTGGGGACGCTTCGCCGCGACCTACCGCGACAAGCCAAAGGAGGAAGGAGAACCCCATGACTGACAATCCGTTCGACCTCTACACGCACACCGTGTGCGCCTCCAACGGCGACATCCCGGACTGGCTGGCCCTGGCCATCTGCGCCCTGCCGTTCGTGCTGCTCGCCATAGACGTCCTCGGAGGCTGACATGCCGACCGGCAAGTGGATGATGCACATCGAGCTGACATGCGGTTCGATCGAGTACGTAGGCGAGACGCTGACGCCCGAGACGCTGACGGCCCTCGTCGCCGCCCTGCAGAAGCTGGGCATCGTGAAAGAATCATCAAACGGAAAGGAATGCAAATGAAGAACATAACGCTTACACGCAACGGGCAGACAGCGCCCCGCGACGTCGAGGTCTCGACCATGCACGCCGACGGCCTCGTCGTGGGCCAGGGCGTCATGCTCCGGATCAAGGGCGACTGCTGCTACGGCGGGCCCACGCCATACAAGCAATACGTCGTCACCAAGATCGTGAAGTCGGACCGCTTCGACGGCAAATGCAGCGACGTCACGTTCACCGTCGCCGCCAAGGCGAAGAAACCACCAACCACCAACAAACCAACCACCAACAAACCAACTGCCAACGTCCCCGCCGCCGTGCCGGTGGCAGCCACGCGCGACCGGGACGCCGCGTACCGGCTCTCGCGGCAGTACGCCAAGGTGAACGGCAGCTGGAAGAATGCCCTGGAGCAGACCGTGCGCTTCGGCGCGATGCTCAAGGAGTGGGGCGACTTCCTGGGCGACACGCAAGGGCGTGACGGCGAAGGTCTCCGGTCGTGGCTTGCGCAGAACTGCCCCGAGATCAACTACCAGACGGCGATGGGGTACAAGCACCTTGCGGAGAAGACGGTGCGGATGCTGGGCGGCGGCGCGGGGGCGGTCGCCGCGCTGCTCGGGCGCGACACGGTGACGGACCCCGACGGCAACGAGGTGCCGATCGACGCGGAGGTGGTCGAGCGGAAGGAGGCGATATTCCGCGCGGCGGACAGCCGCCGGAAGCTGGAGCAGATGTACTTCGACTTCACGGACGCCCCGGCGAAGCCGAAGGGCCGCGCGAAGGGGTCGAAGAACGTCCCGAGGACGGACGCGGAGCGGGCGGACGCGTTCTGGAAGCTGAACGCGGCCGCGCTGGCGGCGCCGTGGGCGCTTAAGTCCATCCCGCTCGTGGAGTGGCGCGTGGCGAACTTCGCGCTCTCGGCGCTCCAGCCGCTCGTGACGGCGCTCAAGCGCCGAGTGGCGGAGGGCGAGTAACGGGGCGTGAACCGGACCGGGATCGGAGGAAGGACGATGAAGCAGGTGGACATGTTCGTGGACGCGGAGGACCGCGCGCTGTTCGCGCGCGTGAAGTCGCAGGGGCTCCAGATCGTCGCGGAGCGCCTGCCGTCGAAGCCGCTCCTTTCGGTGTCGGACGTGGCGACGGCGATCGACCGGAAGGTCGACACGGTGTACCGCTGGATCGACAGCGGGCTGTTCGAGTACATCAACCTCGGCAGCGGCGAGAAGAACAAGAAGCGGTATTCGATCGTGCGGGCGTCGTTCCTGGAGTTCATGGCGTCGCGCGTGAACAGCATCTGAAAAAGATTTTCAAGGAGATTCAAATGGAATTGCAGACGGTTTGCATGGAGGTCCGCGCGGCGGGCGGCTACGCGATGATAGACGACTCGGCGGAGCGTCTGAGGGTTGACGTGCTCTCACGGGCGATGGAGCGCATCTCGGCGGCGCCGCACGGGCAGCGCGGCGGGGCGTTCGAGGAGGCGGCGCTTGTGGCGGGCGTGAGCGCGAAGCGGCTGCACAACCTCTACACCGCGTGGAAGCGCGCGAAGACGGACGACGAGCGCATCCTCGCGCTCGCGGACGGGCGGAAGCTCGCGGCGGCGAGCCGTCCCAATCCCTGGCTCCCGGTGTACAAGCGGTACTGCGAGAACGACAAGAACACGGACCGGGGCGGCTGGGATGCGATGCGGCGCGAATTCCTCGCGGGGACGCTGACGGTGCCGGGCGTGGGGAACTGGATACAGGCGTGGCAGGCCGAGAACAGGTTCGGCGACATCGAGGAGCTGCGCGACCCGCTGACGGGGAAGCTCGTGCCGCCGGACGGGTGGATGCCGCGCGGGGCCACGTACGGGAACCTCTCGGAGCTTGCGCGGCGGGATCCGGACCGGCGCTTCAACCTTGCGTTCAACCGGCAGGGACGGAGACCGGCGCACAGGTTCCTGGTGCCGGTGCTGCAGAGCCGCGTCGGGGTGCGCGTGGGCGAGATCACGCAGTTCGACGACGTGTGGCTGAACGACGACGTGATCGTGGGCGGGCGCGTGTGCCGTCCGCTGGCGTTCGTGGGGTACGACTACGCCTCGGCGTACCAGTGCGCGCGGGCGATGAAGCCGCGTGTCCGGAACGAGGAGACGGGCCGGATGAAGAACCTGAACGAGTACGACTTCCGATGCCTCCTGGCGTGCCACTGCTGCCGGACGGGATTCTGGAAGACGCGGGCGCGGTTCATCCTGGAGCACGGCACCACGGCGATCCGCAACGACCGCACGACGCCGGTGCGCGACAACATCATGGCGGCGGCGCGGCTCCTGGGCTTCAACGTGGAGCTGTGCGAGAGCGGGATCCTCTCGGAGCAGGCGCACGCGGGGCTCATGAAGGGCTGCGGCGGCGGCAACTTCCGCATGAAGGCGCTGTGCGAGGGGTCGCACAACGTCCTCCACAACGCGCTGGCGAGCCTGCCGGGCAGCCACGGGCGCGACGCGGAGCACCTGCACGAGTCGAACGCGGCGCTCGTGAAGTACGAGCAGTGGCTTCTGGACGCGGCCGGGGCACTCGACCCCGTGTTCGCGGCGAAGCTCGTGGCGGGGCTACAGACGTGGGGCGAGTACGAGGCGGCGTATGACACGATCTGCCGGGAGGTGATGAAGCGCAGCGACCACCGTCTGGAGGGATGGGGCGGCCGGATGGTGCGCGAGGTGTGCGTGGGCGGACGGTGGGTGGACGCGACGGCGTTCGCGGCGGACAGCCCGCCGGAGGACGTGGCCCTGATGGGCGTCGCGGTGAGGCAGAACCCGAAGCTCATCCGCGACAGGCCGATGAGCCGCCTGGAGGCGTGGCACGGCGGCGTGAAGGACCTGCGCGCGAAGGGCGAGTGGGCGGAGTTCCCGCTGATCGACATGGCGGCTTTCTTCACGTTCAACCCGCGCGCGGGGCGTCCGTTCGGTGACTGGATGGAACTGGCGGTGCGCGACAACGGGCTGGTGGGCCTGCGGGACGGGTTCTACTTCGGGCGCGACGAGCTGCTGTTCCGGGCCGTGGTGAAGGACCGGCGCGGGTACGCGTCCGCCCTGCCTCCCGGCAAGAAGGTGCTGGTGCTCGTCAACCCGCTCATGCCGGACTTCGCCGTGTTCGCGGACCCGGCGACGCGCAACGCGCTCGGCGTGGCGGCGCGGTACGACCGCGCGCCGGCGTACGACCGCCACGCGATCGAGGTCAAGATGGGCGAGCAGGCGCACGACCTCGCGGGCAAGGTGCTTCCGATACGCGGACGTCACCAGGCGGAGGCGGAGGAGCGCGCCGCGCGCATGGCGAACAACCTGCGCGTGATCAAGGCGGCGGCCGCCGCGAAGGCCGCAGGGCCGCAGCCGGACGGCGAGGGGTATAGCCTAGAGGAGCTGAACGGGGCTGCGGCAAGCGAGCCGGGCGGCGTGGCCGACGAGCCAGAGGCCGACGGCAACGCCGCCGCGCTCGCCCTGCTCGGCGAGCTGGTGAACGCATGATTTCGGCAGGGTCGCGCGTCCCGCGTGACCGCCAACAACAAACAACAGGAGGAAGAAACATGAACGAACAAAGACAAAACGCCGGGCCGACCGTCGAGGCCGGGTCGGGCGAAAAGCACTCCGCGATCGTCACGCGGGGAATCTCGATGCCGGCGCACCAGGTGCGCATCGCGATCGGGCAGGCCGTCGCGCGCGGCCAGGTGAGCGAGGAGGACGGAGAGGAGGTCTGGTGGCTGTACAACTATGCCCAGGAAAACCACCTCAAGGAAGCCGACCTCGCCGCCAAGATGAAGGCATATGACAAAAACACGCTGTACCAGCTCTTCAGGGGCTCGTACGGCGTGTCGGGCGGCGAGAAGTTCGCGTCGTGGAGCAACATCGTCAAGACGATCCGGGAGTTCAAGTCGATCGAGATCGAGGAGATGAAGAAGAAAAACATCGGGATCATCGACACCGAGGTCAAGCAGACCGTGTGGCGGTGCTGCGACGCCGCCCTGAACGACGGCATGGTGAGCTTCATCTACGGAAACACGCAGATCGGCAAGTCGACGTGCCTCAGGGCCTACCAGCGCGAGCACAACCACGGACAGACCATCTACATCGAGATGGGAAGCGGCTGGACACGCGCGCGGTTCGTTCGCGAGCTGGCGCGGAAGTTCGGCAACGGCGTCAAGGCGACCAAGGCGTGGGCGCTGGAGGACGCCATATTCGATACCCTTACGCGGCGCAACCTTCTCATAGTGGACGAATTCCACAAGGCCCTGACCACGACCGGCGACCGCCAGCAGAGGACCGTCCTGGAGTTCATCCGGGACATCCGGGACCAGACCGGATGCGGGCTCGTCCTGTGTGCCACGAAGGTCGGCATGGAGAACTTCGAGACCGGCGCGAACCGGCTGACCTTCAACCAGCTGATCGGGCGGAGCATCATCAAGGCTGTGCTGCCGGACCGTCCGCCGGTGCGTGACCTGAACGCAATCGCGAGGGCGTTCGGGCTGCCGGTCCCGCAGGGCGACGACCTGCGGCGAGTCAAGGAGCTAGTCCGGACGACGTTCGGGCTGTCCAGGCTCTTTGCGTATCTCCAGAAGACATACGCCATGATGAACAAGGTGAAGCAGCCCATGACATGGGCCGCGTTCGCCAAGGTGATGAACGGCTATCTGGCACTGGAAAACATGAAGACAGAGAACTACTGATAAAGGTAGGGCGGTCGCCCCGCGACCGCCGTTATCAACAAGCAACTAGGAGAAAAAAACATGGCAAGAATCAAGGCAGTGAAGGTCCAGGCGTGCGCGACGCGCGCCGAGTTCGAGGAGGCGGTGGACGCGGCGGCGAAGTGCAGCGTGCAGCGCGAGAAGCTGGTGGCGGCGCTCAAGGCGCGGCACCAGGCGATC
>JAFXIL010000182.1 GCA_017563185.1 Kiritimatiellia bacterium
ACGCCCTCTTGACGGAGATGTATCCGTCGGCGCCGAGAATTGACGAGACCGACTTCCCGTTCACCGTGCAGCGCACGTCCTCCGCGCGAGAAGGCTTCGTCAGCTCATAGAGGCCGCCAGGCGCGGGCACGCCTCTCGCCCAGCCGGGCACGCGTATCTTGAGCGTGAACTCGTCGCCGTCGCGCGCGGGGTTGACCGTGAGCGTGGCGACCCCGCTCCACGGATAGTCAGTCTTCTGCGCAAGGCGCACGCGGCCGAGATCGGCCTCGTTCTCCATGAAGAAGTTCCAGTAGAACGTGTTCTTTGCGGCGTCCGAGGCGTATGCCCAGTTGATGAACTGCGGAATGAAACGCACCACGTTCGGCGGGCAGCACGCGCAGCCGAACCACTTGGATCGCTTGTATCCGCCGCGCGAGGCCATGGGATTCGGGTAGAAGAACTCGTCGCCTGAGATGGAGATCGAGCAGAGCGATCCATTGTAGGCGATGCGCTCCACTATGTCGAGATACTTGGCGTCGCCCGAGCGCAGGAACATGCGCTCGTTGAAGAGCGCATTGGCGATTGCGGCGCACGTCTCGAGGCACACGCGGTCGTTGGGCAGGTCGAAGGCGGGGCCGTAGCCTTCGATCTCGGGGCGCGCCCCCACGCCGCCGCTGAGGTAGAGCTTCCCCGTTACGATGTCGTTCCAGATCGTGTCGGCCGCGCGCAGAAGCGAATCGTCGCCCGACATCACGCCCACGTCGCACATTCCGGCGTAGAGGTATCCCGCGCGCACCGCATGGCCAACAGCCTCCTTCTGTTCGCGCACGGGCAGGTGATCCTGGTAGTAGGCGTGGTTTGAGGGGAAGCCGCGCTTCCTCTCGCCCACTCTCTTGTCGCGCGGCATTCCGCGCGTTGAGAGAAGGTCCATGGCAAGGTCGAGGTACTTCTTGTTCTCGGTAGCCTTGTAGAGCTTGCAGAGAGCGAGCTCGATCTCCTCATGGCCAGGCAGGAACCAGATCTGGTCCTTGCCGGGACCGAAGGTGCGGCGCATCATGTCCGCCGCCTTGCAGGCGACCTTGAGGAAGTTGTCCTTGCCCGTGGTCTCGTGGTGCGCGACAGCGGCCTCGATCATATGGCCCATGCAGTAGAGCTCGTGCGCGTCGTCGCAGTACCAGCGGTGGGTGCCCACGCGTTCGTGGCGGTTGCCGAGCGTTCGCGCGGTGTAGATGTAGCCGTCAGGCTCCTGGGCGGCGCCGAACTTCTCGATGAGCGCCTCCAGCTCGCGCGCGGCTGCCGCGTCGGGGAACATCGCGAGCTCGTACGCCATGCCCTCTGCGACCTTGTACACGTCGCTGTCGTTGAAGAATATTCCCCGGAACCGGCCGTGCGGCTCGCCGCGCAGCTTCTTGGCCGCGTTCACGAAGTTGTCTATGCGGCCCGTGTCGCGGCTCTGCTTCAAGTTCGCCGTGGCGGTGACGAGGCGGTTGGTCGCCTCGCGGGCCGCCCAGAATCCGCCCGTGGGCTTCACGCTTCCCATGCGCGGCATGGCGATGGGATAATCGGCCGCGGCCGCGATGCACGCGAGCGCGGCAAGACAAATCAATATTTTCTTCATGGGCACTATTGTACCATAACGCGGACAAAGTGCCTAGCGAAAACCCGACAAAGCAACGCTCGTGCCGCCTCTACCTGATGCAGACGCAAGTGCCGCGCTTTTTGCCGATGACGAGATTGCCGTCTTCCACCCTCAGCTCGAGGCGGCTCGTGGTGTCCACGCCGCCCTCGGTAGCCTGTGCGAGACGGAAACCCGCACCCAGGCCATGGATGCTGCCGCCTCCTATGAGCGTCTTCGTCATGCTGCCGCGAAGCGTCGTGTCGGCCGTGTATGTGACGGGAATGCGTTCATCCGTGGTCACGCCCGCAGCTGCCGTGATTGCCGGATCGCCCTTCACCGACGAGAACTCCATCGAAAGCGACGAGCCTGGCTTGAACGAGAGCGTGGTGGCAACGACGTTCGTGGCGCCAGCCTCAAGCACAAGCGCGTTGGAGACTTCCGCTCCGCTGTCCGCGAGGGCGAGAGTGGCGCCGGCCTTCACGGTAGTTGGACCTGTGTAGGAGAGCGAGTTCGTCATCGTGAGCGTGCCGCCAGCAGGGTCGGAGGCGATGGCGAGGCCGCCGTCACTTCCTTCGGCCACACCGGACGAGACAGGAATGAACACATGGTAGAAATTACCCGAGACGTCGATCGTGCCTCCGCCTTCCAGTATCTTGAACACAACCCGCCCCGCGTTCGCGGGAACGTTGTGGTGTATGAAGCATGCCCTGCCGGCGGCGTCCGTTCCGTCCGGCTTGCTGCCAGTTCTGTCGCCGTGTATCTTGAGCGTGCCGCCATTGAAGTTTATCGTCGCGTTGTTCGCGCCCTTGTTGTGGACAAGGCCCGTCGTCTTGAACACTCCGCCGTTCAGATTCATCCTCAGGTTGGCGCACACGTCACCAGTGTAGCCAAACTGGGTGACGTTGCCCGTCTCGATCTCGCCGTCGTTGTTCAGATTTATCACGCAGAACTTCGAGGCGCCGCGTCCCGGCTCGAACATCCCCGAGATGCTGAACTTGCCGCCGTTCACCGTTATGTCGGCTGAGCCGACGTTCCTTTCACCGGTGGAGACCTCTTGCGCCGTGATAGTGCCCTTCTCCATGACGACAACGGAATCGCCGTTGTTCCCTATGCTGAAATGACCGACGTTCAACGCGCCGCCGTCGATGATGGTCGTATCTGAACTCTCCATTCCGTTTCCTATGTAGAGGTTTTCTGATACGTTCAGCGTCCCTCCGTCCCTCAGCTCAAGCCTGCCCTTCACCTTCTTTGGCGAGCCGTTGTTATACGAGGTCAGCCACAACCGCCTGGCCGTGAAGCTGCCGTTGTTCGTCACAAACAAAGTCGTATCCGCAGATGTTTCGTATCCGCAATACACATAGTAGGTGGACGTGAACTTTGCGCCGTTCGCAACGGTCATCACGCATTTCGAGTTTGCGCCCTGAGCGAGAAAAGTCTGCGGATTGTGGCTGCCGTTGTCGATCGAGAACGTGCCGCTGCCGATCACGACTTCGTTGTACGACCCTGCACCGCGCCCGAAGCGGCACCAGTCGTTCACCTTCACGTCGCCGGCGGTCCGCTGGAAATAGCGCCCTATGCTGTTTGCGGATTCGCCGAGAAGCAGTGCGCGGTTGAAAGTGGCGGTGCCGCCGTTTATCTCAAGCACTCCTTCGGCGTTGGCCAGAGTCGTGTTGTACCGTCCGCCGATGTTGTTGGCCGTAGTGCCGGCGGCGAGATGCCCAGATTCGTGAACGAACACGCCCTTCGCGCCAGCTGCCTGGCCCAGATTGATGTTGACGAACGACACGTTGCCGCTCTTGTTCGTGAATACAGCCGTGGAGTTGGCGGCCAGACCGATCTGGATTGTCGTGCCCACCGCCCAGTCGCCGCTCTTCTTGACGACGACGGGATTGTCTGGCGAGTCGATGGTTATGCCGCCAGAGACGTTCAAAGGCCCGGTGAAGAGGAAATGCCCTGCGCCGAACGCTGCGGAGCCATAGGTAAGCGCAGTGTCGTTCTCGATTGAAGTCCATGCCCCAGAAGGTCCTGAGAAGACCAGCGCCTCGTCTGCGGCAGGAACGGTTCCGCCCCAGTTCGCGCCATTGCTGAAAGTTCCATTCGCGCCGCTCTGCCATTCGGCCGCATTGCATGCGAGCGAGCAGATCAGAGCCGCCAGGAAAGTGCCCCGGCCATATCCCGGGCAAATTCGAACCAGTCTTGTGCAATTGCGCATTGTCTTCTCTCTCTCTCCGTTTTGGTTGCCATTTGAGCGTGCGGCGCAAGCGCCGCAATCAAACATCGCCACATTGTACTATAATCCGCCATCCCGCACAATAGCCTCATGCAGATTTCAGCATAACCAAGACGCAAGCGCACATGCCGTCTGCCATGTCAAAACACGTCGACTTCGGCCACGGCAAGACGGTCGTTGACGGGGAGCGCGTGCGTGGCCACAAAACGGAAGTAACGCGCCTTCACGGGTTTCGCGAACACCACCTTGCGCGTCTTGCGCGACCCCAGCACGTCAGGGAACGAACCAGCGCCGGCCTTTTCCCATTCCTTGCCGTCAAGAGAAACCCAGAATTCGCATTTGTCAACCACGCCCACGCTGCAGCCTTCCGGACGCGGCGTGTACTTGAATCCGCTCATCTCGCGCACGGCCCCGCAGTCCACCGTGAAGCTCTGCGGCGGCGGAAGCGGCGCATTCTGCGCCATCGGCACTGGATGGGAATGCCACAGCGAAGTCAAGCTGCCGTCGATGGCGTCCTTCGCGTTGCCGGGGTTCTTGCACGTCTCGCCGACGATCTTCCACATCTGCCGAGAACCAGGCTCAACGTACTGCGCCGGCACCTTCCCTCCGAGCGGAAAGCGCACCACGATGTCGGATACGTCGCCTTCGGCGCGCTCGCACTTCACGGTCGTCCTCTTTCCGCCCAGCAGGAACGCGAACTCCTTCACAGCCGGATCGAGGAAGTGGATGTAGAGCATGTCGCCTTTGCGCGTGGATACCACCTTCTTGCCCATCGACACGCCACCAGCCTTCGTGCCGTAGATCGAGTCGCCGTTCTTGTCGAACCACTTGCCGATTCCCTCGAACACCTCCACGGCCTTGGCGGGAATCTGTCCCGAGCCGTCCGGGCCGATGTTGAGGAGAAGATTCGAGCCTTTCGCGGCTGCGCGCACGATGAGCGCGACGGACTCTTCCGGAGTGAGGAAACGATTCTCGCCGATCTTGTATCCCCAGACGTTCGCCTGGATTACGTCGCACTGCTCCACTGGACGATCATCGAGGAGCGGCTGGTGCCTGGAGAACATCGTCCCCTCGCCGGGCAGGTCTCGCTCGAAGAGCTGGATGTCCTCCTTCGGGCGTGGCGCACGGTGGTTGTTGTTCGCCACGAGCGCATGGCGGGAGTGGATGAGGTCGAAGATGTCGTCGAACTCCCAGTCGAACGTGCCGCCGCGGTCCTTGTCGAGATGGTCCCACTCGCCGTCGAACCAGATGTTGATGGGATGGTAGTTGTCGAGCAGCTCCGTTATCTGCCCCATCATGTATCGCTTGTACGAGGGGTAGTTGGGCTTCATGCCGCTCACGGGCTGCTTCAGGTATGCCCGTCCGGGAGTGTAGTCGCTGCGGTGCCAGTCGAGGAGCGAATAGTAGAGCGAAAGCTCTATTCCCTCCGCCTTGCACGCCTCGGCGAGCTCGCCGATGATGTCGCGCTTGAACGGAGTGGAGCCGATGTTGTAGTCATCGACCTTCGAAGGCCACAACGCGAAGCCGTCGTGGTGGCGCGCGGTGATCGTGATGTACTTCGCGCCGGACTTCCTCACGATCCGCGCCCACTCGCGTGCGTCGTATTTCGATGGATAGAAGCCATGCACCATGCGCTCGTATGCATCGCGGTCGAGGCGGCCGTTGTGCAGATACCATTCGCCCTGCGCGTAGTTGGCGTAGATTCCCCACACAATGAACACACCGTAGCGGTGCGCTGCGAACTTCTCGCGCGCCTCGAGGTTCCACGCCTCGGGCCTGTATTCCGCAGCCGCCACCGCGCAAAACCCGGCCGCCAACACGGAGCACGCAATCAATGCCTTAGATTTCATCATTGACCTTTATCTTAAGTGTCATAAATTACGAAACGCAATGATTGTATCATATTAATCTAAACTGTGCAATGATCTCGGCGCAAAAACTGGGGAAGGTGACAAGACAAAGTAAATGCGACTGCCTGCGAAGCGGGGAGTCGCATTTACTTTGTCTTGTCACCAAGTGTCTGGTGGACGAACAAACTACGCGCGCGCACGTTAAAATATGATATAATGGTTTAGGCAACCATGACAAGATTCATTCTTTCCATAGCGCTAGGCCTGTGTGCTGCGGCGATATTGCACGCGTCCGCGCCTGCTCCAGTGCCTTTGCGTCTTCTGCACGGCGGCGAGGAGGCGCCAGGCCCCGCGACGCGGCGAGGACCGATCGTGCTCGCGGAAGTACACGCACAGCCGCCGGCGCGCGCCGACGGGCTCGACGCGCGCTTCGTGGAGCTCTACAACTCCAACCCCTTCCCGCAGCGCGTGGGCGGATGGACTCTCTCCGGCGCGCTCGAGTTCACCTTCCCGCAGGGCTACTCCATCCCCGCCCTTGGGCGCATAGTCATTGCCCCTCGCGCCGCCGACGTCGCCTCAATCTACGGCCTGACGGGCGTGCTGCAGGCAAGCCGCGACAATGCCTTCGGATACACCGCCCAGCTCCAGCTGCACGACGAACTCGGTGCGGAGCTCTTCTCGTTCAAGATCAAGGACTCCGATCCATGGCCCGCCGGCATCGCCGGATCCGGGCACTCTCTCGTCCTCGCCCGCCCCTCGCTCGGCCAGACCAATCCCTCCGCCTGGTCCCGCTCCGCCCTTCCCGGCGGCTCTCCCGGCGCCGCAGAGCCCTCGCGCAGCGCCTCGCGCGCGACGCTGCTCATCAACGAACTCATCCCCCACTCCCCTTCCGCAGACGGCGCAGTCGAGCTGATCAACGCCGGCGCATCCACCGTCTCTCTCGCCGGATGCACCATCTCCTCGGCAAAGACATCCGCATCCTACACCTTCCCCGCAGGCGCCACACTCGCCCCGCACGCGCTTCTCGCAGTCGACGAGGCGACTCTCGGCTTCGCCGTGACAGGCGCGAAGGACGAAATTCTCCTGCGCGCGCCCGCAGCCGAATCTTCTGCCGTCATCGACGCCGTGCGCCTTCCGGCAGTGCCGATCGGCGGCGCGTACGGACGCTCCCCCGACGGCTCCTCGCGCCTCGCCCTTCTCTCCTTGCCCACACCTGGATCGCGCAACGCCCCGCGCACGCAGTCCCCAGTGGTGCTGAACGAGATAATGTACCACCCTCTCACAGAAAACCGCGACCACGAGTACATCGAGCTTCTGAACACAACCGACCAGGAGATCGACCTCGCCGGCTGGACGATCTCGGGCGACGTGGACTATGAATTCACCGAACGCATCCCCGCGAACGGATATCTCGTCGTCGCAGGCAAGCGTAGCGCGTTTCGAGAACTGTACGCCGACTTTGCGGGGCTTCTGGCGGCGGACGGTTTCACGAGCTCGCTCCCGAACGGCAGCGGCACCGTGCGGCTGAGGCGTCCGATGGACGTGTGGGACGCCGCTGCAGATGCCACCACCACCAGCCTTGTGGTCATGGAGGAAGTGCGCTACCGCGACGGCGGCGCATGGGGCGATCTTGCGGACGGTGGAGGCAGCTCGCTCGAGCGCGTGGACCCTCGTTCGGACCCGATGCTCGCCGGAAGCTGGTCCGCCAGCGACGAGACGCGCACATGCGGCTGGAAGACGATCGAATACACCGGCGCGATTGAGTACGGCCGCTCCGACGACAGCTATGGCGATCCCACGCAAGTGGAGCTCGGCCTCTACGGCGCCGGCGAATGCCTTGTGGACTCGGTGGTGCTGAAATCCGCCACCGGTTCCAACCTCGTGGCGAATCCCTCCTTCGAGGCCTCCAACTCAACATGGCGATTCCACGGCACGCACGCGGCGAGCGCGATAGAGGCGAACGCTCAGGCCGATGCCGGCGCGAAGGTTCTGCACGTGCGCGCGACGGGCCGTCTGCACACGGGCGGCAACGGCATTCGCGGCACGCTCACGTCGAACCTGCCGGAGTCCGGCTCAGGCACGATCTCGATGCGCGTCAAGTGGCTCGCCGGCTCGCCCGACGTGCTGATGCGCGCGCGCGGCAACTGGATCGAGGCATGCGGCGACATCACCACCACCCATGCGTTCGGCACGCCCGGCCGCGCCAACAGCCGCGCCGCAAACGCCGCGCCCGCCATCGCGGAAGTGACGCACGAGCCGCTGCTGCCCGCGAACGGCGAGAGCGTGACGGTGTATGCCCGCGTGGACGATCCCGACGGCGTCGACGCCGTGACTCTCGCCTGGCATGTGGACGGCAACGCCACCACCACGACGGTCGCGATGGCCGCCTGCGAAGCGGGATGGTATTCCGCGACGATTCCAACGCCGGCGGCAAACTCGCTTGTTGGATTCCGCGTGACGGCATCGGACGCCTCGCAGTCGCACGCCGTGCGCTCATTCCCGGCAGACGCGTCGCGCGAATGCCTCGTCCGCTGGAACGACCCGCACGTCTCATACACCTTCGGCACATACCGCTTCTGGATAACGGCCGCCAACCTCGAGGCATGGCGCGTGAGGAACCAGGACAGCAACGCGCCCGTTCCCTGCGCCTTCATCTACGGCAACGACCGCGTGATCTACAACGCCGGCATCCAGTACGGCGGCTCGCCCTTCCACTGCAAGGGCTTCTCTAGGCCCATAAACAACGGCTTCATCGACTACAAGCTCGAGTTCGAGAAGGACGACGCGCTCCTCGACGACGACGGCCTCGTTCTCGCCTGCGCCGGCAACCCAGGCAGCGGCGAGGATCCCACCGTCTTCAAGGAACAGTTCTGCTACGCCCTCGCACGCCGCCTTGGCCAGGCCGCTGTGTACCGCCGCGTCGTGCACCTCTACGCGAACGGCACTCTGCAGAACTCGCAGGGCGTGGTGGAAGACACCGAGAAGCCCAACAGCTCCATGATCGACCACTGGTTCCCCGAGAAGACGAACGGACGCCTCTACAAGTGCGACGACTGGTTCGAGTACAACCCCAACAACTTCGGCGACTTCAAGTACACGCGCGGCGGACAGGAAGTCGGCGCCACGCTCGAGTCGTTCAAGACCACTGACAACGACGGCAACACCGTGTACAAGCGCTCGCGCTACCGCTGGCACTGGCTCGCTCGCGCATGCGAGAACTTCGAGGCGAGCGACTACGACGAGTTCTACAATCTCGTCACTGCATTCAACAACGTAGCAAGCCCCACATATCCCCGCGATCTTGCCAAGGTGGCCGACGTGGACTCCTTCCTCGCCGTCTCCGCACTTCACCAGTACGTGGGCAACTACGATTCGTACGGCAAAGAGCGCGGAAAGAACGCATACATCTACAACGGGCCGAAGGGATGGGCGCTTCTCGCGTGGGACATCGACACGAGTTTTGGCGCGCCGAACACGCGCGACAGAAGCATGACCGACATCGTGAACCCGCAGTCGTCCTCGCTCAAGCTCATCGACCCAAGCTTCCGCACTATGCTCAAAAACTACGAGCACACGCGCGGCTACTGGCGCAAGTTCATCGCGCTCGTCGAAGCATGTACCACGGGATCGGACGAACTTGCCGACTACAGCGCACAATATGCGGCCCTAGCTGCGGACGGCGTTAACATGAGCGGCCTCTCGAGCGCGCAGGCTAACATCCAGACGAGGCGCTCAAACGTGCTGCAGCAGATCAACTCCGCAAATGCCTCTGATTTCACGCTCACTTCGCCGCAGTCCTTCGCATCGAACCTCGCCACAGTCACTGGCGAGGCGCCGTTCCAGGTGGCGTCCATCACCTGCAACGGCGAGCCGCTGGACGTAACCTGGACCTCGCCCACGGCCTGGAAGGCGCAGTTCGTCTTGACGCAGCCGCAGACGCCCGCCACCTTTGCCGGCATCGGCGAAAACGGCGCCACGCTCTACACCGCAGAGACCACGCTAATCTACACGGGCCCCGATCTTGACTCAATCGCAGAGAGCCTCATGGTCGTCTCGATCATGCATTCGCCCGCCCAGCCGCGCGGCGGCTACGTGGAGATACTCAATGCGTCCAGCAGCACCACGTTCAACCTTGACGGCGTGTACCTTGCGGGATCGATCGACTTCGCGTTTCCGCGCGGCATCATCCTCGCGCCCGGCGAAAGCGCGGTTGTGGCAGAGGATGCGGAAGTGTACGCGGGTCTCTACGCGAGCGGGGCGATCACACCTACGGGCGCTGCGACCTCAGGCGCGCTCGGTCCTACGGGAACGCTGCGCCTTGCACGCGCGGCGCGCGGGCTTGAGCTGGACGACACCGTAATCGACCGCGTGGAATGGGGCGGCGAGGGATGGCCGGAGGTGGAGCCAGGCACTGCCATCTCGCTCTACACTCCAGAAGCCGACAACTCGTGCGCCGAATGCTGGAGCGCTTCTGGCATATCGTATGTGCAGCAGGGCGGGAGGCAGCTCGTGCCGCTCAACCAGCGCTGGCGGTATTCCATGCAGACGCCCGGCAGCAACTGGCCTGCCCCCGCGTTTGACGACAGCGCATGGCCTTCCGGGTGTGGTCCGCTAGGCCACGACACGGACTCCACATCGTGGGCGATTCCGCTTGCCACGGACATCGGAGCGCTCCCCGCGCGGGCAGCATACTACTTCCGCACGCAGTTCCTCTACACGCCCCCCGCGTCGATCCGCCACATGGACAACGTATTTCCAGAGCGACCCGACGCGGAAGTCGCCTCGCGCAACCATCTTCTGCACCGCTGGAGCTTCAACGGCTCGCTCCTGGACACCGCAGGCGGCCGCACTGCAGCGTTGTGCGGCAGCACAAGGCCCACCTTCAACGCCGCCACGAACTCAATAGTGTGCGCGGGCGGATCGAAGGGAACGTCGTGGATCGATCTCGGCGCGAACGTGATGCCCTCCGACGGTTCGCCCTTCACGATCGAGATCTGGGCCACGCACAACGCGCGCCAGAACTGGAGCCGAGTGTTCGACTTCGGCAGCAGCACCACCGACTACATCCTCATAGCCTGGACCAGCGGCACGGACATCGGCAAAGACGCCATCTGCATCAAGAAGATCGGCGGCGACGTGACAGGCAAGCTCGCCCCCTTCACGCTCGGCACGGAGTTCCACATCTCGGCCGTGTTTGCCCAGGCGTCAGACGGCACATGGAACGCCACATTCCGCAAAAAGAACGCGCGCACCGGCGTCACGATGGGATTCTGCACGATCAACTCCGGCACGACCGGATGGTCCCCAATGGCACAGGGCCAGGCCAACTGCTGGCTCGCGCATTCGCAGTACGGCGACAACGACGCCTCGGCCGCGTACAACGAAGTGCGCGTGTGGAACGCCGCCCTCTCCGACGCGCAGCTCACCGAGAACGCGCGGCTGGGTCCAGACCAGCTCCCGGCGCTCGACAACGGCGCGACCACGGCGGGCGGCGTTCTGGACGCCGTGTACGCGGCGTACATGGTGGACGACTGCGCGGCTGTGTACCTGAACGGACGCGAGATCCACCGCTCCGCGCGCACGCCCGCGGGCGCGCTCACGGAAAGCTCGCTCGCCACGACGCACGCCCCCCAGAATACTGAAGGCACTTTCACGGAGTTCTTCCAGATCGATCCTTCGCTGCTCGTATCCGGCACGAACACAATCGCGGTGGAAGTGCACCAGAACGTGGCCACTAGTTCGGACATCGAATGGGGAATGCTCATCACGGCAACGAATTCGGTGCTGGGCGTGGCGCAACCGGGACAGTACCAGACATCGCCGGACGCGCCGGACGGTCTGCCGCCGAACATGCCAGAGCCGGCGCCATTGCCCAGCCACGGCCACGACGACGTGCGACTGAACGAGTTCATGGCGCAAAACGCGCTGTTCGTGAATCCACTCACCGGCGCGATGGACGACTGGCTCGAGCTGTACAACAACGGCACGAACCTCGTCTCACTCGCCGGATGGGTGGTCACAGACACCCTTGACGGCGCAGAGCCTCCCGTTCCAAGTGCAAAGTCGTCCAAGGCCCTCGTCATCCCGCGCGGCGTACATCTCGCACCCGGCGAGGCGCTGCGCATCTGGACGGGCGCGAAGAACTCCGAGACGCTGCCCTTAGATCCGCTGAACCTGCAGGCGCCTTTCGGCCTCGGCAAGAGTGCGGATACGATCTACCTCTTCGACCTTGCGACGAATCTCGTGGACAGCATCGCCTATTCAACTGCGCAGACCGACGTGGCCAGCATGGGCCGCTGGCCAAACGGATGGGGCGATTGGACCGTCTTCGCCGCTCCAACGCCAGGCGCGCCGAACCATCCTTCGCGCTTCGCCACGGTAAACCTGGCTGGCGCCTCAAGCCACACGCTTCGTGCGGCATCGCCCTTCACATCCACGACATCTCTCGCGGACGGCAACGTGGCGGCGTTTGCGCTGCGCGGCGAAGCTGCTGGCGCCGAAGTGCCTGCGGGGCTCGCCGTGGACGCCTCGGGCACACTTTCGTGGACACCTTCGGAGAGCCAGGCTCCCGGCGTGTACCGCCTCTACCTCTGCGCCATTGCCAACGGCACCGTGACAGACGCCCTTCCGCTCACGTTCACTGTGCTGCCCCCCGCCACGAACACGCTCGTGGCCGTGGGGCTTGAAGCCGGCGATCTTTCATCCGCACGATCGCTTTCGCTTTCCTGGCAGGGCGCGCTTGGCGCCACGTACGAAGTCGAATGGTGCACCGATCTCGCAGGGGGCGACTGGCAGTTGTTCCCCGGAATGGGCACTATTCAGGGCGAAGACGAGCCGATGAGCGCCGTATTAGACCTTGCGATTTTGGGCGACTTCCCGCCCCGCGCCTTCTTCCGCGTGAGAGAGACGAAGTAACGCACTACTCAATGACGTCGCCCTGAAGGGGCAACTGTCTGGACGATCGCAAGACTGAGCTTTCAATTTGCCCGGCATTGCCCAGGGCCAGTTGCGCCTCCTGCACGCCCGCCTTCTTAAGGAAAATGCCGCGCGGTCGTCGGGGATGCCGGGCTTTCAATTTGTCCGGCATTGCCCAGGGCCAGTTGCGCCTCCTGCACGCCCGCCTTCTTAAGCTTAAGGAAAATGTCAGGAGGTCGTCCTGAGAGCCGCCCCTTCAGGGCGGCGAAACCGCCAGTCCCCCCGCCCCTTCATATACACAGCCACCCCGCCGCCCTTGCAGGCGACATCGGCCAGCACGTTGTTGATTTCATGCCACGCCGCAGAACGGCTCATCCCGGCCGCCGTCACGCGCGAAAGCAGCAGCAGTTTACCTGCGGCGAATAGACCTGGCTCGTCTTCCCTAGGGCGATAGATCATTGCAAGCGGATCCGGCACCACTCGCACCATCGGCGCCCCGGCAGACGCGAGCACATCCTTCAGCACGCGCTCACAAGGCGAAATGAACGTGGATGCCGGCACGAATCCCTTCTCGACTGCCAAAAGACAGCGGTTGACAACAGCAGTAAAATCACCGCGCGGGATGCTGCGCGAAAGACGGAAAGCTGCCAGTTTAACATTGGGCGACAGCAAGTCCATGTTGCCAACGCCCGTCCACCATTCATCATCTGGCAGGCACACGGCATCAAGCGGCTCATGCACCTTTAAAGGTGGATTAGGGCCGTTCATGAGGCTCCATTTGAGCGGATTGTTGGCGATATATTTTTCCACTAGATCGATGACCTCGGCGTTCAAGCACAGGCGGTCATGGTAATTCGGCTGCCATTCGATGTCTACGCCCAGCTTGGCAGCCTTCCATCGAGTCCAGCGCTTGAAGTTGTTGACAAAGCCTCCAATGGCCTTTAGCGGCTCCTGGGCGCCTGGGCGGATATGAATGCGCAGATGCACATGATCCGGCATGATCACGAAGGAAAACACGGTAATATCCAGATTGCGCAGCATTTCCCTCTGCAAGGTTTCGAGTGCCGCAAATCCGACTGGTGAATAAATCACCTTGCTGCCGGAAACCTGGCCGAACACAGGCCGTCGCCGCGCCAGGCCAAACGTGATGAACATAACTGCGCCACGGCTGTAGTCATAACCGTGAAAGCGGCGGAAGCGCAATATTTTTCCGTTTGCGAGCATGTGGAAATTATAGCACAATTCGCTGCGGAAGCGGAATCCTTTTTCGCAGCCCAATCGCCGCCCTGAAGGGGCGGCTTTCAGGATGGCCGCAAGGCAGCGCCTGCAACTTGCCACCCACCGCCCTGAAGGGGCGGCTTTCAGGATGGCCGCAAGGCAGTACCTGCAACTTGCCACCCACCGCCCTAAAGGGGCGGCTTTCAGGATGATCACAAGGCAGCACCTGCAACTTGCCACCCTCCGCCCTGAAGGGGCGGCTTTCAGGATGGCCGCAAGGCAGCGCCTGCAACTTGCCTCCCACCGCCCTGAAGGGGCGGCTTTCAGGATGGCCGCAAGGCAGTACCTGCAACTTGCCACCCACCGCCCTGAAGGGGCGGCTTTCAGGATGATCGCGTATCAGCGCCTGCAACTCGCCTCCCACCGCCCTGAAGGGGCGGCTTTCAGGATGGCCGCAAGGCAGCACCTGCAACTTGCCACCCACCGCCCTGAAGGGGCGGCTTTCAGGATGATCGCGTATCAGCACCTGCAACTCGCCTAGCATTTCCCCTCTTTGTCCACTTCATGCACTCGCCGGGTGATCGTCCTGGGAGCCGCCCCTTCAGGGCGGCGAAACGGCAGCCGCACCTTCCACTGAAACACCATTGCCAAGACAAGATAAATCAAATACACCACAACCACAATCCCAAGCAATCCCAGCGCAAGCAGCAACAACGATATCGTCAAATCAAGCGTTGCCTCAGCCACTTCGCACGTCTTCTTTGTGAGAATGAATGATCGCCATTCTTGTAACCCAAGCCTGAATGTGCTACAATACCATTCGTCAAAAACATCATTGCCCAAATTGACCATGCAGAATGAATCGTCTGATAACCAAGGAGACTGCAAATGCCGAGAAAACTTACTACATTGGCAGCGTTGTCAATGCTGCTTGTAGGGTGTACCTCTTACACGCCCGGCTCAACGCTGGAAGAACGAATCGTGCAGAGATATGAGCAGAACATCATCTTGGATTCCGATTCTTCAGGCCGTACATTTATAAAGTGCATCAAGCATGGCATCGTGGATCTTTGCTCGTTGTTCTTTGCGGAGTTCTGGTATTCTCGAGTCGAGAATACCTATATGTGCCTTAAGCGCGAATGGGATGCTGAGCAGCAAGCCGAGAATGCATGGCAGGAATTCCGCAAGAAACACATTGGGCATACAAAGAACCAGCTCATCATTGAATTCGGCAAGCCCGACGCCACCGAATCCGATGGCGCAGATGGAACATTGCTGATCTACGAAAACTCGATGCACGAAAGCGAGTCGTTTATCTCATTGGCCCATAGCATGTACGGCAGCGGATTTAGCTACATCAACGGCCGTCGCCATTCGGCATACGCTGCCTCTTCATTTGGTGGATTTGGACATACACATGGAAGATCGTCATCATACGGCTTCTCACGCATTCAGCGAATCTGGTTCGCGCTTGGCAAGGATGGCAAGGTCTACAGCGTCAACCGCCGCGAGGCAACAAGTTCAAAATGAATCGCCCACACGCTTGGGCGATTTCGCTGAATCAGCCGACCAACCTCGTGAAGGACGCCCCAAATAGCGGCATTGCATTGCGGGATGCATTCCGACTTTTGAAATAATGAAATCCATACCGAGAAATGGAACTCCGACAGGGATCATGCGCAGACAAGGGTGGACTGGTAGTTTACAACGTCAGACGCGATAATGAAGCTTAAGCGGCAATATCCGAAACTTTAGGCTGTACATTGTACTAGGGTAACTCGCGCCATTTAATAAAACCTCGACATACATTAGCAGGTGTAAGGCCAGACTTTTTGTACCTCATAGCGCATGGAGATGTAATTTTCTGCCAATTAGGGTCAATCTCCACACATCGCCTAAGAGCATCAAATCGGCGAACGCCATGCCATGATTGACACAACCCACATATAATACGCTCTGTTTTTACTGTTGTCATATCCTCTTTCCTTAAACATCATCATGACATTAAAATAGAACATTTCCAGTGTGTCTATTTTAATTTCTCTTTTGGCAGTTCTGGATTATCCTCGAAGGCTATTTTAACATCCTTTCCTAACATGCCTGTAAGGACTTCTTTAGCTTGTTCTAAAGCCATATCATGATACTTCTTTTGCTCAACAAACTTGCAGAATTTTTCTTTCGCAGCAGCACTCCATTCATCTGTCATTTTATTCTTAACCCCATCACTCATTCCCTTCTGCTCATAATGAACCTCCTCTGGGTCTGTAACCCTCAAATCAGATTGAACTGAAGGCTTTGGCACCTGTACGATACCATCTTTAAGAAAACGTATTTGGCTTAGGTTAATGGAATAATACGCCTCTCCTGTATAAAGTTGATACATTATTGCATAGGCTTCCGTACCATCCTCCCTTTTATACTTTGCTTCAGCACGCAAAAGATCTCTAGCTCTTATGAACAAAAGCTTTAGAGTCTTGTCTTTACAAAACGATATCTCCATATTGTGATTTCCATTGTCTTTATCGATAAATTTATCGACAAAATCACACCCCTCAAAGACAAAGACTAAAACGAGAAATGCTATCAATTTGGTCTTCATTGGTGATCTCCTTTTGAGGCTTTATCATTCTGGCAATTTACCTTCTCCCAATTTTTTATCCTGACCTTTTTCCCTTGCATCTTATAAAACTGCTGGAGAGATCTCACTGTATTTTCCTTGGCCTGAACCGTCACTAATTCCATTCCTTTAACAATGTTCTTGAATTTCTCCTCTTCTTTTTTCCAATGTTTATTACGAACCTCAGAATAATCGTGATTTTTGAACACTTGAGTGAAGAAACTATATTTAATAGGAATCTCCTTCAATAGCTCATCATGAGAAATCTTCACTTCACCCACTCGAGGTTCTCGCAAATTAGAGATCACGACTTCATTCCCTGTATTATCAAAAGTCGCAGATGACAAATCAACTTCAATAGGGACTTCGCCTTCATACTTCATCAGAAACTTTATCCCCTCCTCGTCAACCTTCACTATGTCTGTAATACATACCCGCAATGGTACTAGTAATTGACTTAGCACCACTTCCTGATTATACTTATTATCAAGATTTCCAAGTTTTTTAACCCAAAATAACGCAAGGACACCCAATAATCCGATTGATCCTAGTATAACAATCAGTCTGCATAAGATCTTCATTTCACTCCTACTTTCTTTCATCAAGAATCATTTTCCCAAAGAAACGAAATCGGGACTTCACTCCTGTGATGGACTTCTCTCCTGTGATGATTGATAATCATTGGAGTTGTTCTTGGATTCCCATGTTATATGAACGTCTTCCGGTTTAACTTTACGCGTACAACCTGTGGTAGTAAAAATCAATGTCACCATAGATGCCATCCCATTTATGAACATCAAAGCTACTTTCCCAATCTTTTGCGTCTTGTTTCCGTTAAGAATCATTCTTCCACCAACATCTTCCTCCCGCACCTTTTGCCCACACGGCATCTCTCCCGGCGCGGAAAGGAGAGTGCCGCATTCCTATTTGCAATATTCGCGCGGCACAGAGAAATCTCTCGGAAGAAATCAAAATTTTTATTGCGGCGGTTTACCTAAAAACGACAGTTGAATGCGCACGTGGTTTTTATATTTCCCGCAGAGGCGCAAAGACGCGGAGATTTATATGAGTTTTGAAGCATTTGAAGCGCATTGCTGCTTTTCACCCAGGAGGTGAAGATTTGTAATGCTGTTTTGTTTAGGCCTAAGTGGCAGAATAACACAAATATCTAACATTCTCTGCGCCTCTGCGTCTCTGCGGGAGAAATC
>JAFXIL010000183.1 GCA_017563185.1 Kiritimatiellia bacterium
TGAACCACGCCCCGCAGTCCCAGCCGACCACGCGCTCTATCTCGTCGACATCCAGAGCTCCGTTCCCGTTCGCGTCTCTTCCGAATGCGACCTCCACGTTGTTCGTGGGCGTGGCGATGCATGTGAGGCTGAACGCGAAGCACCCCGCAGTGTCAAGCGATGCGGCAAGCGGAACATTGGCCACCGTCTCCGTGTCGGCATGCGCCACGGGCGGCAGCCCCACTGTCAGTGTACGTGCTAGTACGACTGCGGCGACTGCCGTGAGCAGGATCGCGATATGTCTTCTGATGGGCATGCAAACATTATAGCATTTCACACAGGGCTCGTGTTGATTACTAAACGGCAAGCGCGGAAAGAGGTACGGCGAACATCCCGCGCCCGAAACTGAGCACTTCCCGGCCAGAATAAAGCACGATACCGGTAAATTCATGACTGGAAAAATATTCCGCAAACCATTTGAGGTTCTTGAAGTCCTGTACCCCCACGGTGCCGGACTTCACCTCAAATCCCAGCATTCTTCCGCCGTCCCCCTTGACAAGGAAATCAATCTCCCTTTTGTCGCTGTCGCGGTACTGCGTCAGATCATATCCCGCATGCATGTCGACGAGCGCGGCGAGTTCATGGTATGCCCATGTCTCGACAAGCTTGCCACAGGCATCGTCATCGTAATATACCGATTCCTCGTCCCATCCCAGCAGATTCGCCAGCAACCCCGGATCGGAGGCAAAGTACTTCGTCCGCTTCCCCAGTTTCGCATAATCGCCATCCGCCCATGGCGGGACGCCGTCAAAGACGTAAATCGCCTGCAAGGCGGAAAGATACGCATTGGCCGTCTCCTTCCCGATTCCCGATGCCGCGCACATGTCCTTCAGCTCGAAGAACTTCGACGAATACGCAAGAAGCCAATGCGAGACCTTCCGAAGCGAATCAAGTTTCCGTATCTCGGTCACGTCGCGGATATCCTTCTTGAGCAGATCGTCGAGATATTCACGATACCAAGCGACACGCGACCTCGCGTCAAACTCCATGGGTTCCGGATACCCCCCACGGAATGCCGAGTGGATGACGTCGCGCTTGTCGAACTTGAAGGGTTTTCCGGGGAAATCGCGCGCAAAGGCGCGCTCGAGGAAATCGCCGACGCCACCGTTCTGTTCGCCAAGCGTCATCGTGCGGAGCCGCACGCGACCGAGACGACCTGCCAGGGAATCAGAAACCGCCTTGACGAAATGCAGATTCGAACTGCCCGTGATCAGATATTGACCGCGGGAACTGTCATGGTCAACCTTGACCTTTATTGCATTGAGCAGCTCTGGAGCCTTCTGCACCTCGTCAATGACAAGCGTCCTTCCGTCCCGACGATCGACGAATGTCGTCGGATCATCCTTTGCCGCCTTCAGATAGATTGCCTCGTCCAATGTCAGATGGCGCATCTGCCCGGCTGCGACAAATTCGGCCAGCGTGGTTTTGCCACACTGCCTGGCACCGGTAAGATGAACGCCTCGGCGAACCGCCAAACCCTGGCGCAGCATTTTCTCCTGCCATCTTTTTATCATCAAATTCTCTCTCTGTGGCTCTCTGGTTTCGCGTACATTGTAGCAAACTTTTAGGTTGAAAGTCAACTACAAACCAGATTAAAAGTCGATTAGATGACCGATTAAAAGCAAGACAGGCTCCCCTATGAGTTCCAATCATATCCCCAATTCTCCCTGTATCGGCTTGTCGGCCTCGGTCTTCGACATACGCCGGGCTTATCATCCCGGCTACAGAACCTTGTGGCAGGTACGGCATATCACGTCGAGCTGCTGTTCGCGCGTGAGGCCGGCTAGCGCTGCCACTTGCCGAGCTCTTTGTAGAACTTGGGGTGGACGCGGTGTCCCATGCCGATGCCGTGTATGATCTTCTTGTCCTTGGAGGGAATGAGGTTGTAGGCGGCGTAGACGCCAGCCGGGGCGCAGACACAGTCCGCAAAGCCCACGACCACGCGCACGGGACAGGTGATCCGCGCGGCGAAGTTGACGCCGTCGAAATAGGGCGCGTTCTTCTCGGCGGCTGCGCGGTTCTCGGGCTTCTGCGCCTCGATGATGCGAGGCCAGCCGCTCTGGCGGTTTTCGTGGCGCGAGCCGAGCAGGTCGGTGATGGCGGGCACGAAGACGCAGCTCTTCGTGAAGTGTCCGTTGAGGCCCGTGAGCATGAACCCGAATCCGCCGCCCTGAGACGTGCCTGAGTAGGTGAAGTTGCGGCGGTCGGTCTGCGGCTGGCGCCAAAGCCAGTTGACCGCGCGGTTGATGCCAAGGAGAGAGGCGTAGTAGAAGTAGTCCTCGCGCGAAAGGTGGATGCCGGCCTGACAGTAGCGCGCCACACCGCACGGCGCGGCGTACTTCTCGTCCTGCGCCTTGTACGCGGCCTGGCGCGCGGCGTCGGTATCGGGCTGGGGATAGGAGTGCACGTTCATGGTGAGCGTGATCTCCTTGTCGGAGATGCCAGTGCCCTTGGCGCCGATGCCTGCTCCCGGCACGTTCACGCGCACGGGGAACGGTCCCTTGCCTGCGGGCATGTTGAGCCAGCCCCACACGCGCCGCCCGCCGTGCGAGGCGAAGCTGATGCGGTAGTACGTGTGGCCTGGCGTGCTCTTGGCGCCGATCTTCTCCAGCTGCGCGTCCTCGGGCACCGTCTTGTCCAGCTTGCGGACGGCATCTGCCCAGAACGAATCGAAGTCAGCGGGATTCTCCGCGCCGGGACGGATCTTCTCGGGCTCGTATGCGACGCCCCAGTGGAACGCGCCCTGCCCGGCCGTCTTAGGCAGCGTGAACGCATGCGCGTCCGCATTGATTGAGAGGCGCATGAAGCCGGGAGTATCCTTCGCGGCGGCAATCGTGAACGGGTTGCCCTGCGCGAGATCCACGCGCTTCTCTGCCAGGACCTTCTCGCCGAAGTTGTCGAGCTTCGCATTGAAACTTCCGGCGGCGAGCTTCTGCCCGCCCGGCCCCGTGACGGTGACTGTGAACGACGCCTTCTCTCCGCAGCGGTAGAGGCAGTCGGCATGGTCGGTCTCGACCTTGAACTGGACGGGCACGGCCGCGCCCGCCGCGAACGCGACGGCGAGACCGAATGCAAGAACGATCTTTTTCATGGACAATCCGTATCTTTCGTTGTTGTCTGACGCGGCTACAGAACCTTGTGGCAGGTGTGGCGGATCACGTCGAGCTGCTGTTCGCGCGTGAGGTCGATGAACTTCACGGCGTAGCCGGAGACGCGGATGGTGAAGTTGGCGTACTCGGGCTTCTCGGGATGCTCCATCGCGTCCATTAGCTTCTCGGTGCCGAACACGTTCACGTTGAGATGGTGCGCGCCCTGGGCGAAGTAGCCGTCCAGCACCGACACAAGCGCGTGCACGCGCTCCTCCTCCGAATTGCCGAGAGCCGAGGGATGTATGGTCTGCGTGTTCGAGATGCCGTCTAGCGCGTACTCGTATGGGAGCTTGGCGACGGAGTTGAGCGACGCGAGAAGACCGTTCTTCTCGGCTCCGTACGCGGGGTTCGCGCCGGGCGAAAGCGGCTCGCCTGCGGGGCGACCGTCGGGCATCGAGCCCGTCGCCTTGCCGTACACCACGTTCGAGGTGATGGTGAGGATGGAAGTGGTGGGCATCGCGTTGCGGTAGGTGTGGTGGCTCTTCACCTTGCGCATGAACTCCACGAGCAGCCACTCGGCGATCTCGTCGGCGCGCTCGTCGTCGTTGCCGTAGCGGGGGAAGTCGCCCTCCACGCGGTAGTCCACGGCAAGGCCGCTCTCGTCGCGCACCACGTGGACCTTGGCGTAGCGGATTGCGCTGAGAGAATCCACCGCATGCGAGAATCCCGCTATGCCGGTGGCGAAGGTGCGCTGCACGTCGGTGTCTATCAGGGCCATCTGCGCGGCCTCGTAGTAGTACTTGTCGTGCATGAAGTGGATGAGGTTGAGCGTGTGCACGTAGAGGCCGGCGAGCCAGTCCATCATCTGCTCGTAGCGGTGCATCACCTCGTCGTAGTCGAGCACGTCCGAGGTGATGGGGCGCAGCTCAGGGCCCGCCTGCAGGTGCGTCTTCTCGTCCACGCCTCCGTTGATCGCGTATAGCAGGCACTTTGCTAGGTTCGCGCGCGCGCCGAAGAACTGCATCTCCTTGCCCGTCTTCGTGGCCGAGACGCAGCAGCAGATCGCATAGTCGTCGCCCCACACGCGGCGCATCACGTCGTCGTTCTCGTACTGGACGGAGCTCGTGTCGATCGACACCTTCGCCGCGTACTCGCGGAACGACTTCGGCAGGCGCTGCGAGTATAGGACGGTGAGGTTTGGCTCCGGCGAGGGACCCATCGTCTCAAGCGTGTGAAGAATGCGGAAGTCGTTCTTCGTCACCATCGAGCGGCCGTCTTCGCACATTCCGCCGAGGTTGATCGTGGCCCACACGGGATCGCCGCTGAAGAGCTCGTTGTACGATGGGATGCGCGCGAACTTCACCATGCGGAACTTGAGGACGAGATGGTCGATGAGCTCCTGGGCGCCGAGCTCGTCGAGAACGCCCGCGGCAAGGTCGCGCTCTATGTACACGTCGAGGAACGTGGAGATGCGGCCGATGGACATCGCTGCGCCGTTCTGCGTCTTGATCGCGGCGAGATAGCCGAAGTACGTCCACTGCACGGCCTCCTGCGCGTTGCGCGCGGGGCGCGATATGTCGAAGCCGTAGCTCGCGGCCATCACCTTCATCGCCTTGAGGGCGCGTATCTGATCGGCCACCTCCTCGCGGCCGCGAATGACGTCCTCGGGCATCGACCCCACACCGCACATCGGCAGGTCGTGCTCCTTGCCGGCTATGAGCCTGTCGATTCCGTAGAGGGCCACGCGGCGATAGTCGCCGACGATGCGGCCGCGTCCGTATGTGTCGGGCAGGCCGGTGACGATCTTGTTCTTGCGGGCCATGCGCATCTCGGGGGTGTACGCGTCGTACACGCCCTGGTTGTGCGTCTTGTGGAACTCGGTGAAGATGCGGTGCAGCTCGGGGTTGGGAGTGTAGCCGTAGGTGGTGAGAGCCTCCTCGGCCATCTTGATGCCGCCGTATGGCATGAACGCGCGCTTGAGCGGCTTGTCCGTCTGCAGGCCCACGATCTTCTCGAGGGACTTGTCGAGATAGCCCGGGGCGTGGGATGTGATGGACGAAACAACGTCCGTATCCATGTCGAGCACGCCGCCCTTGGCGCGTTCCTCCTTCTGCAGCTCCTGCAGCTTCGTCCACAGCTTTTCCGTAGCCTCGGTGGCGGGCGCGAGGAACTTCTCGTCGCCGTCGTACGGACAGTAATTCAAACGCACGAACTCGGCGACGTTGATCTCCTTCTCCCAGCGTCCGCCCTTGAACCCATTCCATTCAGCGTAGTTCATTTCACCTTCACACTTTCAAACTTTCAAACCTTCAAACCTTCAAACTCTCAAACTTTCAAACTCTCAAACTTTCAAACTCTCAAACTTTCAAACCCTCAACCTTCTCACCCTTCCGTAGGCAATCCCCAGGAATCAAGTTTGGCCTTTATCCAGTCGAACGACGCCTGCGTCATCTCCTTGGAGGTGCCGTTCAGCACGGGACCACACGCGAGGCGGATTTCCTTCGAGGGATCGACGGAGCCGAAGTCCTTGAACAAGCCCTTGCCGTCGGGACGCGTAGGCTGGATGTCGGTCTTCACCGCAATCGGAATCACCGGCACGCCCGCCTTCTCCGCAAGCTTCGTGCCGATCGAGCTCCAGCCCTTTCGCGCAAACACGCGCTGCCGCGTGCCCTGCGCGAAGATCAGGAAGGAATTGCCCTCCTTTATGCGCTTCACGCCCGCGTCGAAGATCGTCATCAGGTCCTCGCGCGGACTCTTCCTGCCGATGGGCACGAGCCCCATGTGCGCGGCGGCCTTCTCGAGGCCCGGCAGATGCGAGAGCGACTGCTTCACCACCACGTTGAACGGCCCGTACGTCAAGAGCACGAAAGGCAGCAGAATCGTCTCGAGAGTGGACATGTGGTTCGCCAGATACACCACCGGCCCATTCTGCTCCTTGCGGAAGTTCCATCCCTCGGCGTGCACGCTCGTGCCGTAGCTCTCGGCCTTGCGCAGCGAATAGAAGCAGTAGTGCGCCCACTTGTCGGTGCTGAGCGTTCCGAGGCATTCCGACACCGCGCACCGCGGGAACACGCTGAACACGCTCCATGTGAATCCCAGCGTGGTGAATGAGCCCGGCTTTCGCGTCGTCGCAGCGCGCCGCTCGGGCGGAGTGTGGTATTCACCCGTCGCCAGCAGCTCCTCGCGGAACATCTCAAGCGTTGTTCTTGTCATGGCCGACAACCCTCCCTTTACGACTCTGGCTGCTGTTGCTGCTGCTGTTGCTGCTGCGCCTCGGCCTTCTGCTGCTCCTCCGCCTCGCGCCTGCGGCGCATCTCCTCCTGGATCTGGCGAATAGCCTCCATCTGCTGCTCGCGTGCGGCGGCGGCCTTCTCGCGTTCAGCAGCCGCCTTCTCGCGCTCCGCGGCGGCCTCCTGGCGCGCAAGCTCGGCCGCAGCCGTCACGCGCGCGTTTTCGGCCTGTCTCTCGGCCTCTTTCTGCGCACGGCGCGCGCGCAGGCGCGCGAGCGCGTCGCTGCCAGTCTCGTTGGCGGGCGGCATGCCGTTCATGCCGCCGGCGGAAGTCATCCCGCCACTGCCACGACCCATGCCGCGGCCCATCATGCCGCCACCCATGCCACGGCCCATGCCGCCCATCATGGGCCTTCCCCCACCCATGCGTCCTGCGACACCTGAGGGACCCTTTCCGCCCTTCGAGCCGTCAGAACCTTCGCCGAGCTTCATCGTGGCCTCCACGCCGTCCTTCTCGAGCGTCACCGTCATCGCCTTCACGTCGGCGTCCTTGACCGACCATCCGTTGCGCGATTCGCCCACCTTCATGTAGTACGTCACCGCAGGCTGCTGGGAAGAGTCGGTAAAACCCACCGCCACCTTTCCGCTCGGCGTCACGTTGAGCGCGCTCACCCTAACGGACGCGAGGATCCTCTGCGCCTCCTCGGAGAGTTGCTCCTGGATGGCGTTTGGATCAATCGCATCGGCGCCACCTGCGCCGCGCGAGCCACTGTCGGGATCAAATCCCGCGGGCTCCGGACCGAACGGCATGCGGTCCATGATCGTCTTGTACCGCTCAAAACGCTGATCCGGCAGTTTCTCCTTCTCTGCATCCTTGGAAGAATCTTCTTCGTCGTCATCGTCGTCCGATCTCTTCGGCACAAGCATCGTCGAACCATCCGCAGCAGACGCGGCGGCAGGCGCTGCCGCAGGCACGGCAGCAGCAGGTGCAAGAGCGGCCGCTGGCGAATTAGTCGACACGGGAGCCGCAGCCGCCGGCGCAGGGGCAACAGTCGGCACAGGAGCCTCAACGGGCGCAGCTTTGGCGGGCGCAACAACAGGAGCGGGCACAGGCGCAGCGGCCTTTGCCGGCTCTGCATTCGTCTCGGACGCCGCGAAAAGCCGCAACGCCACAAAAGACAGCAGTAAAAGTGTGTAGAGCGGGTGTCTCATGTAGTATATTTTAGCATATTTAGCGCCCAGTGGCTAGTGGCTCGTGATTCGTGGCTCGTGGCGAGTGGGGCAAATGGCAGCGGCAGTGCGCACGACCTACTCGCACGCACTGCCGCACCGCGTCTCGACGTGTCACGTCAACACGCCGGTCGCACATTGGCTACGCAATCAGCGGATGAAGATCACCGAGCCGATGTGGAACACGATCTCGATGTTGCCGCCATTGACGCGCGCTTTGTACTTCTTGTCGAAGGGCTGGCCGTTCACCGTAACCGCCACGGGCACGTTGGCCGCGAGATCTTCAGCCGCAAGACCGTACGCAGGGCCAACCGTGACAGTACCCACCGTAGGATCCGAGGTGAAGTCGACGTCGATTCCGCCAAGGTTGGCGAGCATGTCGTCTGTAGCATTCTCGAACGCGAGAAGCCCCGTTAGGTCGCGCGTGTTGGGCGCCACGTTCGCGTATGCGAGCTTCGCGTCCGCAAACTTGAACGGACCCGACACCGTAGCGCCAGTGCCGGTGGCCTTGACCGTGCCGTACACTTCGGCGGCGCCACCGGCGACGTTGTTCGAAAGCTTCGCGTTCGATGCGAGCGACACTTCGCCCTGCACGTAGCCGTCCGGGCACACGGAGAACAGAAGCGTGGCGTTAGAGAACTGCGTCTCCGCGCCGCCCGCAACCTGATAGGAGACGGCCTTCTTGCCCGTGTTCCACGGACCTGCGCTGCCCGTGAAGTCCGCCGTCTGGATGCGGAACTTGTGCCAGCCGCGCGAAAGCGTGACGCTCCAGGTGGGCGAATTCTCGCTCGAGCCGGTCAGCCCCGAATCCACGCCGTCGATCCAGATCGCGGCGCGGTCGTCGTACTGCGAGCGGAACGTCCACTCCTTGCCGGCGTTCTCCTCCGTAACGAGGAACCAGCCCTCGTAGCGGTTCACGGTGTAGCCGTTCATGTACGTCGCGTCGTTGTTGCCCTTCCACTGGAGCATGTCGAGTGTGTTGGTGATGCAGCAGAAGTCCCACGCGAAGTCGTTCTTGAAGGTGTTTGCCGTCACGGTTGAAGAAGTGCCCTTGTAGTGGCTCCAGCGGACCGTGTTCGAGTTCGAGCCGTCGCCGCAGTCGGCACCGGGACGCATCTTAAGGTTCTTCACGTTGAAGCGCGCGTAGTTGCCCATGGTGCCGTACTTGTATCCCATGGTGCCGTACGCTTTGTCGCTGCCGTACCCGCCGTCGTGGTCGATGGCGAGGTGGCGGAACGAATGCCATCCTGCCGCGAGGTTAATCTCGCCCGTCGCCTCCTTGCACTGCGCCGTGGCGAGCACCTGCACGCCATCGACCCAGAGCACAGCCCAGTCGTCGCAGTAGCCGATGAACGTCCACGTGCCCGCCGCGCTTTCCTCCACATAGAACTGGCCCGCTGCATACGCCGACGAGAACGGCATGTTGCCATAGGGACGCTGCGCATTACTGTACTTCGAGAAGAGGTGCGTCTCGTCGTGCGTGATGGTGCCACGCGTAGTGCCGCCGATCTTCTTGTTGAAGCGCGCCGAGACGCATTCCGCGTTGCCCCAGTCATTGCCGAAGTCGCGCGCGGTGAATACGGCGCTGCGGCCCGTGGCGATATCGACCGTCACGGACGCGCCTTCGCCGATGTCGAGGCCGCCAAGGAGCGACGCCGCGCCCTCCAAGCCGGCCGTGAAGCCGTCGCCGACAGTCCACCTGCCGCCGACCGCACCCTGCACCTCCTTGTTGCCCGCGAGCGTCGCCGCGCCGTTCAGCGTCACGTCACCGTCGCCCGTCAGCGCGGTGTTCCACGTCGCCGTGGTGCCGTCGGCCTGGTTGAGCGTCCAGCCACCTTCAGCTCCGCTCTTGAAGCAGGTTGAGATGAAGTGCGGGATCGACCAGTTGGCGGTGGCGTTGAACTCGCCGCCCTTCAAGATGATCTGGCCGTCCTCCGCATTGTCCTCGTACCGCGCCTGGAAGCCCGCGCCGCCGTAGTTGAACACGCCGCCGTTCTGGATGAA
>JAFXIL010000029.1 GCA_017563185.1 Kiritimatiellia bacterium
CACAGGCTCTACGTGAACGGCAAGCCGGCGAGCGACTGTTTCGGTCCGAACCGGAGCCACGTCGAGGACGGCATCCTCCTTGCCACGACATACGACGTGACGGATCTCGTGAAGGACGGCGAGAACGAGTTCAAGGTCTATATGCATGACGGCTGGGCCGCCTTGGGACAGTGCAAGGAGAAGGAGTCGTGTCTGAGCGTCGATGGACGCGCGATCACGTCACCAGATTTGGGTGGACAGATCACGGTGATCGACTCCGCAGAGCCGTGGGACGTTTCGCTCAGTGCGGACCGCTCCTACGGTCCCATCGCCTGGTGCGGCAACGGCGACCGGCGCGGCGTGGAGCACCTCTGCGACGCGGAGCGCGAGACGCGCCATGCGCGCGGCGTGATGCGCGCCGGGCCGGCGTTCACCGTCTCCTGCGACGTCGCAGACCGCGACCACGCGATCCGCGAGATCAAGCCCGTTTCGATCGAGGAGACGGCGACGCCGGGCAAGTGGAAGATCGACATGGGCGAGGCGTTCTCGGGATTCATGCGCCTGAAGCTCAGCGGAAAGAAGGGGACTGTCGCGCGCATGACGGCGAGCGACACGTTTGTTGACGAGTGCACGTTCGGGCAGGTCTCCGAGTTCGAGTTCTGCGGGGGAGACGGCGTCTTCGAGAACAGGATGAACACGCAGTCCGGCAGGTTCTTCTACCTCACGGGATGCGAAAAGCCGGGACTTGACGACGTGACGGGGATCGTGATCGGATGCTGCGGACGCATCCACGGCGGATTCAAAGGCGACCGCGACCTTGAGACGATCCTCGCGCTCGACCGCGACACGTTCATCGCCACGACGATGGGCGGCGTGACGGTGGACTGTCCGCACCGCGAACGCCTCGGCTACGGCGAGGCGAGCCTTTCCGCGATGTGGGGCGACGGGATGCCGCAGTTCGACAGCGCGGCGTACTACTACGCCTATCTGCTCAAGTGGGCGTCGAGCCAGCGTCCGGACGGCAGCATCCCGCACGTCGCGCCAAACGGCTACGGCTGGGGCGGCACGTTCTGGAGCAACTTCCCCGTCTATGCGCTCGCCGACTACTGCCGGCGCTATCCCGACGCGCGCTTGAAGGGCATCATGCGGCCCGTGATAGACAAGTGGCTCGACTACCTCCACGCGCACGTGCGTCCGGACGGCATCCTCGCGCAGTACGAGCCGAAGAAGGGGGACTGTCTCGGCGACTGGGCGTACCCCGAAGTGTGGTCCACCGGCAGGGGCTGGGGCGACTGGGGCCACACCGTCGAGGGGATGTTCTTCAACAACTGCGCGTACGCCTGGGCCATCAGGCGCGCGCTGGAGACCGACGGACTCGTCACGGACTCCGCCCGCCGGGCAGAGCTGGAGCGCCGCCACGCCGCGCTCGTGAAGGCGATCGACCGCGAGTGGTACAAGAACGGACTGTACGTCTCGGAGGACGCTCGCTATCAGGCTATCGCGCTCCTTGGCGGCGTGGCTGAGGCGGGCGGACACCGCGCCGAGACGGAGAAGGCGATGCTGGACATCGTGGAATGGAAGGGCTACATCGACGGCGGCAGCCCGAGCTACATGCCGATCCTGCGCCTTCTCTGCGCGACCCGGCGCGGACGCGAGCTCGCGCTGCGCACCTTCCGCCGCCGCGAGGCGCCTGGCTTCCTCTACTTTGCGGACGAGGGATACAACACGATTCCCGAGGCATGGCACTACGGCCGCAAGTCGCGCGGCAGCATGATCCACACGTGCTACACCGGTCCCGCCGGCGGTCTCTTCCATGGCTTCGCCGGCTTCGAGATCGACGGGAACAAGATCACAGTCGCGCCGCTCCTTTCGGATACCCTGCCGAACTTCTCAGCGTATACCGAGACGCTGTACGGAACGCTTTACGTGAAGGTCGAGTCGAAGGGCGGACGCCGCGTCGTGTGGGTGCAGTTGCCGTATGGATGCGAAGGAACATTCGTCGCCGACGACGCGCGCCACGCGCTCCGTCCCGGCCTCAACAGGTTCGAGACGGCAAAGTAGAAGGTTCACTCATGGAAAGACAACCGCTGTCCACGGTGAATAAGGATAAACTCGTGCCGCGCATTTTTTCGTCTGCGGGTGGCTGAAGAGTAGATTGCTACTGACGGCTTTGCTGTTTCCTTCGGATCGTCGGTGGAGTCTTGCGCTGCCTGCTGCGGTATGGTATAATCACGCCATGAAACCGAACACCCTTTTGTTTGCCGTTATAGCGCTCTTTGCCGCCGGAACTGTGTTTGGCGTTGCGCGCGCCGTCACTTCCACTGCAGGGAACGGAGATTCCGACCGCTTGCAGATGGCGCGCCATGCGGAAAATAAGACGGCCGTCAAGTCGGGCGACTGGCGCGAGGACATGTGGCGGCGTTCCGTGACGCTGCGCGAAGGCGTGACCATGAAGGCGTTGACGCTCGAGAATCCGCGGCTCATTAAGGCGTACATGGTGAAGATTGACCTCTCAACCCCCGGCATCGGATTCACTGCGACCGAGCGCGACAAGAACTGGGGCGACCCCATGCCCGACTACACTAACAAGGTCAGCATCATCGACACGAAGCGCGAGAAGACGGCAGACTTCATGATGCGCCGCAGAAGTGCGGGGCGCAACGTGGAGGTGGCCGTCAACACCTCGCCCTGGGGACCCTGGGAGCATCCGTTCACGCACAAGTACGGCGCATTCCGCAACTGGAACGTCTCCGACGGCGTGAACATCTCGCACATCGACGCTCCTAAGAAGGGCGCCTTCTTCGTGGTGCGAAAGGACGGCCGCGTGGGCGTTGTGAGCGACATCCCTGTTGCCGAGACCAACCAGATAGCAATCTCCATGTACGGCTTCCAGCTGATAATGACGAACGGCGTTCCCGCCTTCGCCTCGCGCAAGAAGCACGGCTCGCTTGCGCCGCGCACGGCGATCGGCCTCACGCCAGACAAGAAGACGCTTGTGCTGCTGGCCGTGGATGGACGCCAGGAGGGATACAGCCTCGGCGCGGACCTCAAGGACCTCTACGACATTCTCGAGAAGGAAGGCGTGTCAGATGCGGTGAACATGGACGGAGGCGGCTCGACGTCGCTCGTCGTATTCGACCGCGAGAAGAAGAGCCCGGTGATGCTCAACCATCAGCCGCACGGATCGGTTCGCAAGGTGGCGCTGAACCTTGGAATAACGTTTGGCGAGAGGAAACACGAAGAATCTGACGACACAAGCCGGTGAATGACGGCATAAGCCAAAGGAGAAAGAGAATGAATGCAAAGACGAAGATCGCGACCTGCTGCGCGCTGATTGCCGCGGCGGGAATGGTGCGCGCCGCGGCGCAGTACCAGACGTTCACGCAGGAGAAGGGCAAGTACGCGGCGTTCGACGCCTCGACGACGGTCACGGTGGAGTGTCCGGACGAGGCGGCCGCGAAGTGGATCGCCTCGCACTACGCCGAATGGTACGGCGACCAGGCGCCGAAGGTCAAGCCGGGCTCGACGGGGCTTGCTCTGCAGGAGGGCGACGAGGCGTATGCGGCCACGGTGGACGACTCGGGCGTGAAGGTGGCGTGCCGCACGCTCGCCGGCGCGCGCTGGGCGTCGTACACCCTGCGCCAGCTCGCGATCGCGAAGCGCGGCACGTTCAAGACGGAGGGGCGGCTTCTGCCCGTGCTCAGGATATCCGACAGGCCGCACCTCGCGTTCCGCGCGGTGCATCTGTGCTGGTTCCCGGAGGTGCGCCCGCAGCAGATCGAGCGAGCCATCCGCCTTGCGGCGCTCCTGAAGTTCAACTATGCGATCATCGAGCCGTGGGGGATGTACGAGAGCAGGAAGCATCCGTGGTGGCACTGGCCGAATCCCACGATGACGCAGGCGGAGGTGAGAAGACTCGTCGCGATCGGGAAGGACATCGGCATAACGCTGATTCCGCAGATCAACTGCTACGGCCACGCCAGCTCGGCCCGCGGCTGCACGATCAAGCACGCGATGCTTGACCTCCAGCCGGAGTACGAGCCGCTGTTCGAGCCGGGAGGGTGGAACTGGTGCCTCTCCAATCCCGAGACGCAGCGCGTGCTTCGCGAGCTCATCGCCGAGATGCACGAGAACTTCGGCAATCCGCCGTACTTCCACCTCGGCTGCGACGAGGCGGGGGCGCAGACGTGCCCCGAATGCGTCAAGACGCCGAACTCCGTGCTCGTGTGCCGCCACATCACGGGGCTTGCCGAGTTCGTGAAGTCGCGCGGCGCGCGGCCCATGATCTGGCACGACATGCTGCTCGCGCGAGGCGATCCGCGCTGGAAGGGCTTTGTGCACTGCGGAAACAAGGATACGGCGACGCTTGCGGACACTCTTACCAAAGACGTGATAATCTGCGACTGGCAGTACTCCTACGGCAACATGAAGGAGGCGCGCAGCGACTGGCCCACCATGGCGTACTTCAAGGAGAAGGGCTTCCCTGTGGCCGGGTGCCCCTGGCGGAACTACAACGCCATGAAGCCGATGGCCGACTACATCTCCAAAATCGGCGGCTTCGGGTTCATCGAGACCACATGGCACCATCTGCGCGGCAAGGCGTGGGAGCGGATGTACCAGAGCGCGGCGCACGCCGCATGGGGCTCGGTGGTGTCGCACGGAGCGTCGTTCCAGATATCGCTGCGTCTCGTGGGCCACGACATGAAGGTCGCGGACTATCTCGACACCGGCTACCTGAACTACCAGGTGCCGCCGGGATGGTGGGTGGACAACGACTGACGCCTGCAGGGCGTCGAAGACCGTGCCGAAATCCGTTGCAGACGGCGGCGGGATTGTGTATAATGTTGGCATGAAAACGATTGCCGTGTATATTCCGCTCTTCGCGGCGGTGGCGCTGGGAGTGTGCCCGGCGAGGGCGTCGGCGCAGATGCTGGCGCGGCCGGCGCGCCGCGTGGTGGCGCCTGTGCGCCAGGCGCGTCCTGTGGCGCCGGTTCGTCCTGCGGTTGGTCCGCTGCGCAGGTCGTATGGTCCGCAGTGGGGCGGCTGGGGCGGATGGGGCGGCTGGATGTACACGAACGTCTATGAGGGGCCCGACTCCCTGCACCGTCCGTGGGTTGGCAGTGACACGTACTACAAGAACCTGGGCCGCAGGTCGCAGGACGGCGGCCGGGCCGACGCGCAGCGCGACCGCGACTCCACGCTCGACGCCTATCGCAGCGAGGAGGCGCGCGCGGCTCGCATCCAGCGCGAGGAGGCCGCGCGCGCGGAGATGCAGCAGAAGGTCAAGGAGAACAAGGCCGTGATCGACGCGAACAGGCGCGCGGCAGAGGCGGAGCGGCGAGCGCGCGAGGCTGAGCGCCTGGCGGAGATCCGCGCGCGCGCCGCCGAGCAGGAGCGGGAGATCATGCGCCGGCGTGCCGAGCAGGAGAAGGTGCACGATGCGATCCTGAACGCGCTGCCGCCCTGCGCTGCGCGCCTCGAGGACGGCAGGCCGTGCCCGCGCAAGGCCAATCCCGGCAGCCACTACTGCTACCGCCACCTCGACTGGGCGGACCCTCTTCCGTAGAAAGCGCCGAGTCAACCCTGACCTTTCTCGCGGCGACTTTTTTTGGTATAATACACCGCCATGGAAGAAGACAGTTCACTATCGAAAGTACGCAACATCGGTATCGTCGCCCACATCGACGCGGGCAAGACCACGACCACCGAACGCATCCTGTTCTACACCGGAAAGATACACAAGACCGGCGAAGTGCACGAGGGCGACACCACCACCGACTTCATGATCCAGGAGAAGGAGCGCGGCATCACCATCCAGAGCGCCGCCATCTCCTGCTCGTGGAAGGACTGGGCGATCAACATCATCGACACTCCCGGCCACGTTGACTTCACGATGGAGGTGGAGCGCTCGCTGCGCGTCCTCGACGGCGCGGTGTGCGTGTTCTGCGCGGTGGGCGGCGTGCAGCCGCAGAGCGAGACCGTGTGGCGCCAGGCCGACCGCTACCACGTGCCGCGCGTCGCGTTCGTGAACAAGATGGACCGCATGGGGGCAGACTTCGGCCGCGTGCTGGAGGAGCTCCGCACGAAGCTCAAGGCCAACGCCGCCGCCGTGGAGCTGCCCATAGGCAGGGAGGACTCCTTCAAGGGCGTGATCGACCTCGTGGAGATGAAGAGCATCGTCTACGACGAGGCGAGCGAGGGCAAGAAGTTCGAAGTGGGCGACGTGCCGCCCGAGATGAAGGACGACGCGGAGCTCGCGCGCGCCGAGCTCTGCGAGAAGGTTGCCGACCTCGACGAGGGCGTGATGGAGGCGTACCTCGAGAACGGCGATCTAACGGCCGACGAACTTCGCGGCGCGATGCGCCGCCTCGTGGTGGCCGGGCAGTTCGTGCCCGTCCTATGCGGCTCCGCGTTCAAGGACAAGGGCGTGCAGCTGCTTCTCGACGCTATTGGCCTGTACCTGCCATCTCCCACCGACCGTCCGCCCGTTGAGGCCACCGACCTCAAGAGCGAGACAAAGGTCACCCGCCGCCACGACGCGAAGGAGCCCCTCACCGCGCTCGTCTTCAAGATCGCGACCGATCCCTACGTGGGCCGCCTCTTCTTCGTGCGCGTCTATTCCGGCGTTCTCAAGAAGGGCGCGAACGCATTCAACCCGCGCACAAAGAAGCGCGAGCGCGTCATGAAGATCGTGCGCCTCTTCGCCGACCAGCAGATCGAGGTGGACGAGCTTTCAGCCGGCGACATAGGCGCGATCGTGGGCCTGAAGGAGTGCACGACGGGCGACACCCTCTGCGCCGAGATGAAGCCCTGCTACCTTGAGCGCATCGTGGCTCCGCAGCCCGTCATGTTCATGGCGATCGAGCCTAAGAGCGGGGCCGACAAGGACAAACTAGTCGCCTCCATGGAGCAGCTCGCCGCCGAAGACCCCACCTGCCAGGTGCGGCAGGACGAGGAGACCGGCCAGACCATTCTCTCCGGAATGGGCGAGCTGCACCTCGAGATCCTCGTGGACCGCCTGAAGCGCGAGTTCAAGTGCGCCGCCAACGTCGGCAAGCCGATGGTGAGCTACGTGGAGACCGTAACCGCGCCTGCGATGAAGGAGTTCACGTTCGACCGCGAGCTTGGCGGCAAGCGCCATGCGGTGACGATGTCCATCGAGGTGAAGCCGCTCGAGCGCGGGAAGGGCGTGAATGTGGACGTGTCGCGCGCGTTCGTGAACGCGCTCCCCGATCCGAAGCTCGCCGACGTGGTCAAGCAGGGCCTTCTGGACGGCATTTCCACGGGCGTTCTCGCCCGCTATCCGATGACGGACCTCGAGGCGACTGCCGTGAGGTGCGAGATCGTGGATCCCGAGGTCTCGGACGAGATCGCATTCCGCAGCGCGGCCGTGATGGGCTTCCGCGAGGCCGCCGAGGCAGCCTCCCCGGAGTTCCTCGAACCCATCATGAAGCTCGAGATCACCACGCCCCCAGAGAGCGTGGGCGAGGTGCTGGGCGACCTCAACGCGCGCCGCGGCACCGTGCTCGACATGGAGCAGCGCGGCGACATGCAGATCGTCCACGCACGCGTCCCCATGGCGCAGATGTTCGGCTACTCCACCGCGGTGCGCTCGCTCACGAAGGGACGCGCCTCGTACTCGATGGAGCCGAGCGACTTCGCCCTCGTGCCGCGCAACGTGCGCGAGGATCTGCTCGCAAGGTGACGCGCCCCCCCCGTTACACGCAGACTCGTCGGGGACTCGCTTTCTTGAACTCTTTGTACTTCTTGAACTCGTCTGCGCATTTTGCGAAGATCCAGGTGAGAACGGCTGCGTCGTCGAGCCAGCCTGCCACGGGGATGAAGTCGGGCACGATGTCGACCGGCAGAGCAAGGTAGGCAAGGCCGCCGGCAAGAAGCGCGAGGGTCGCCTTCGATATGCCCTTGTACCGGCCAGAGACGGAATCTGAGACCATGTCGTATGCCGTGCGGATGTCGTCGAGCAGGTCTGCAAGCGCTGAGGCTTTCTCCACCTTTTCGATGGTGGAGTCCTTTTCGTTGGCCACATCTTCGGGCTTCTTGTTCTTGATGAAGCGCTGGTAGGTGTTGATGATCTTGTCTATGTCCATGGCTGCTCTCTCCTCCTGACGGTTTATGTTCAGCTGTTCGCCGGGGATGTCTTCTTCTCGGACAGATGGCCAGGCGCGAATTTGTCAAACACCAGGCCGAAGTGCGCAAGTCGTTTGCCGAAGGCGTCGGGAAAATTTCTCTTCTCCTCCGTGCCGTAGTAGGCACGCCCTGCGTCGGCGCATGAGCGGGCGCTTTCGCAGATGCTGAAGATGAAGTTGATTTCGTTCGCGTCGCACGGACGCGGAAAACGGGCCTTGACCACCTCCATGAGCGTCTCTGTTCCGATCTCGGCGCCTTCGTTCGTCTCTGCAGAGACGAACTTCCTGATGGCGGACTTCATGGCGTATGCCGACACCACAAGCCCAACTCCCCTGTCGAGCGCCTCCACCTTGATGTTCTCGAAGAGGTGGCTCACATCCCGGAAGTTCCCTGGCCACTCGTACTTGCAGGCGAACTCGTCGAATGTCTCGCGGGCCCTCCTTGTGAGCGAAAGGCCTGTGTCGTTGCAGTAATGGTCCACAATGCCGTTCAGCACGTCCGTGCGCTGCCGCGGGTTCCTCTGCGCCGAAAGTCTTTCCCTCAGCGGCGGAAGCTCGATGTGGAAAGAGTTTATGCGGTACAGAAGGTCTCTTCTGAAGCCTTTTCTGCCATGCGAGCATTCCCACTCCCTGGCTTCGGCAGCGAGATCGCGGTTGGTGCCGAACACGATTCGGCATTCGACTCTGCGCTCTTTCCGTGTCTTTCCTGTGTCGCCTAGGCGGTAGTAGCGCTTCTCCTCGAGGGCGGTAAGCAGTTTGCTCTGCGTCTCAAGCGGCAGATCGCCGACTTCGTCCAGAAAGAGTATTCCTTTCCCTGCGCTCTCGATGAGGCCGCATACATCGCCGACTCGTCCTGTGTATGTGCCATCGACCGCGCCGAAGAGGAGAGAGTCGGCCAAGGCCGGCGAGAGCATGGCGCAGTTGCCCTGCACATAGACGTTGACTTTCTCGTCGTCTTTGCCTTTGCGGTCCGTCTCGTTGAATTCCTTCTGGCGGTTGTCGTATTCGCCCGAGCAGATGGCCGGCAGGTTCCGCGTTATGAACGATTTTCCGGTGCCCGTCTCGCCGGTGATCAGCACGTACTGCGGCATCCCTGATTCGCCTTTGGCATTCATGATGGTGCGCAGGTTCTCCAGCTTGCGGGCAAGCTCCTGGCTGCCGGGAAGAAAGAACTTTGTCCAGGCGGCAGGCGCTTTGCCGGGCAGGTCGCTGACAGCGTGACCTGCCGGCCATGGACGAATCGCGTCTTCATCGGGCGGCATGTTGCCGCCCGATGAAGACTGGGGACCTTCGAAAAGATATTTGGGCATGCCGTCGAGACAGGCGGGAAGGGGCTTGTTGTCAGGAATGACATACACTACGTCCTTCTGGCCTGCGAGCATCGCGGCAAGAGCGTCCTCCGTCACCAGCTCGCATGTGATGCGCGGTTCGTCGAGATTGCGCGACTTGCGGAATTCGTCCCTGAGAAACTTTGCGCAGCGGTTGCCTTCTTCGCCCACAACGAGAAACCTTGTGCAGGCGTAGTCTTTCACGGCCTGAAGACCGCTTCGCATCCAGTCTGCCAGGCCACCGCCGAAAGGAGTCGCTTCGCCGTTGAGATACGCGTGAATTGCCTCGAAAATCTGGTCCATGTCACGGCACAGCCACACAAGCACATCATCGCCGCCGGAATTGTCGCCTTTTCTATCTTCATGGTTGCCCATATAAACTCCTCTGTTGTCCGTAGATGCGAAATATATGTTATCATATAGTTTGTGCGCTGTCAAATCGTCTGCGGCATGGGCTTCTTCACTTGTTGCGGACCTTCAGCGCTAGTCCGCCCCAGGCTGAGCCGTCGCAGTCGGAGCTGTCGGCCGGGCCGACGTCTGCAATCAGATACAGCCACACTTTCTTGCCACGCCACGGCGAGAGGTCGATTTCAAGAGCCGTCCACTTCTTCTCCTTCACCTGCGCTGAGGCTAGTATCTTGCGCTCTGAGATGGCGGTGCCGGCAGGCTGCACCGCGATCTGGTAGAGTGTGCCATCGCCATTGCCTAGCTTGTAGTCGGGCTTGCCCACGAACGCGCTGAACATGACGTCTTTATCCTGCGACAGCTCGATCGCATAGCGCAGGAACACGTAGCCAACGCCGTTCTTGTATGGCGGATGCATTGAAATGCCGGGTTTTGTGATTCCTCCTACCGTCATAAAGGTGTCGGGGGTAATTTCGCCGCCGCATTCTGGCAACAGTTCCGTTTCCTGCCCGCCGCGCAGCGCCTGGCCGGCAACGCCAACGAACGGCAGTTCGAGCGTGTTCCCAGAGGTGGGCTCGGGCGGCAGCTGGAAATTACTCGGCTTCATGTAGCCGTCCAAGACGCTGGCTGTGGATGGTTCGCGCCAGGTCGCTGGCTTTGACACCCTGTACGAGAAGGCGCCTTTCATCGGCGCAAGCCGCGTCTGCCCCGCCTCGACTGTGAACGGCACTTGGGCGATCTCCTTGCCGGCTTCGTCTAGCGCCGTCACGGACTCCGCCGCGTACGGCAGTACGAAGAAGCTTCCGTTGCAGAGGAACACCTCGTCAGTGCCGTCGTCGTTCAGCAGGCGGTACATCCTTCCGTCCGTGCCGCCGAATGGCGTGACAGTGCGCGCGCCGTGCGCGTTGAGGTACGCATACTCCGGCGCGACTGAAAGGTCGAGCCTTCCGCCGTCCTGCCATTTTGCCCCCGACACTACGCACGCCGAGTCGTCGCCCGCGAGCGCGAAGAAGCCGTTCGGCGGCAGCACGAGCCACCTGCCGTCTCTGCGGAAGGCCATGTTGCGTTCTTTGGAGCCGTTGGACGCTGTCTGCGTGCCGTCTGTGTATTTCACCGCCACCTGCGAGCGGCGGTAGATGCCCGAGGCGACTGCGGCGGAAGTGTCGATCAGGTTTCCTGCGGCGTCGGCATATCGTATCTCGTCTGCATACGCCTTGCAGTAGCGGCGGCCCGTGCCGATGAGCATGAAGTAGCTCTGCTCTTCGTTGGCGTGGTCGCCTTTGATGAAGAAGCCGGGATGGCCGAAGGCTACGGTGGCGGCGAGGAAGCGGTCGATCCACGCGTCCTTGTCGGCGGGCCTTGAGCTGCGAGGGTAGAACATGTCGGGCGAGCCCATGCCGAAGTTGTTTGCGAGCGGGTGCATGCGGCGGAGGTCGAAGTCGACAAGCCACGGATTGTCTGCGGGGCGGTACGGCTGGTCCTGTGCGTAGTTGCCGTCCGCAAGGCCGCAGTACATGTAGTGGCAGCCGCCTTCGGACCACACGGGGCCGCCGAGCGTGCGCCGCTCGAAGTCTAGGAGCTCGCCGTATGCGTAGAACGTGGCGGCGAACGTGCCGGCGCCAGGCACGCGGGCGTCGTAGTCGGTGCGTTCCCACGGCGTGACGCAGGTGTGGACGTCGCAGTAGGCCGTGTTGAAGCTGAACTTGCGCTGTAGCACGGGCAGAATCGCCTCGCACGCCTCGTTGATGAACGCTGGCTTCGGGGCGTAGCAGCGGTTCCACGCCTGAAGGAGGTTGCCGTCCTGCCGGCGCGTCACGCGGTCGGCGTGCCACCAGCCGTTGACGGGCGCGAAGTCGGTGTAGTTGTTGTATGGCCCGTAGAGGTAGCCCATCTCGTCGATCATGAAGCGCGTGAAGTCGCGCATGCCCTCGTCGCCTCCCTTGCGCGGGGCGGGGCGCGTGCGGAAGGTGAAGCTCTCGTTGTCGTCGCGCATGCACACCTCGTGGTCGTTCACGCAGAGGTGGACGATTCCACGGCGGCGGCGGTTGCGCCAGAACGCCTTGTCCTTTGCGCGGTCGCCTGAGAACATCACCGCCCACTGGCGCTCGGCGGTGACGGAGCGCAGTGGCGACGGCGGGTTGGGTATGACGGGCATCACTTCCTCGAACTTTGTTGAGAATGACCACACGAAGCGTTCGAAGACTGGGTTGAGCGTTCCGTCCGTCTTCTCGCGGTAGCGTGCGCCGCCGTTCGAGCCAAGCATGCCGTCAAGGCGCATGCCCGAGGCGAACACCTCGGATGCGTTGGACTGCGTCCAGTCAACGGACGCCAGCATGAAGAAAGGCTTGCCGTCCGCCTTCGTCGCGATCACGCACGGCCGCCGGAGGATGCCGCCGCCGTAGGTGTAGTAGGGCACCGGCACGGGGTGTGCGTCGCCTGGTTCGGCAAGTGCGCCGAAGCGCACCTCCTTGACGCCGGCGGGCGCCTCGACGTCGGCGACAAGGGAGTTGGCGATGCGGCGGAAGCGCACATTCGCGCCATTGGCCGCATCTGCGGGGAAGATGCCGCCGCCCTGGGCGAAGCGCATCCAGGGGCCTTTGCGGTAGCGTACGGCAAGATCGTCCCATTTTGCCGGATTCTGCGGTAGCCTGAACTCAATGTCCGGGTCTTTGGCGGCAACAGGAACAATCGTCGTCTCCACGTTCGGGAAGGGGAGGCGCCCGTCGCCGGTGTTGAGTCCCTGCGGGGCGGACGGGAACGCCTGCACGCCGCGCTTGCGGCGTGGCTTGAAGGAGATGGACTTCAGTTCCTCCTTGTAGGCGGCGAAGCTGGTGAGCTCGATCCAGCGGTCGGTGGAGTCGGGTCCGCCGCGCACCATGAATCCGATGAACGTGGCGCCTTTGGCGACGCGGGGGGCGAGATTGGCGGGGAGGCGTTTCTGCGCGAGGAACCAGTCGCTGTGGTCGAAGGAGTGGACGAGTACCGAGAAGGGATTGCCGCCTGAGTCGAGGAATTCGGCGGAGAGCGTGATTCGCGCGGCTGGGTCGCGGCGGTAGTAGGCGTGGTTGCCCCACGTCCAGAGGCTCACCGTGTCGAAGCCGGGCGGAACTGGCACGGGCGCGGGCGGCGCGAGGCGAATGGTGGCGTTCGGGCCTTCCATTCGGTAGGCGAGGTGCATAACGCCGTCGCCGAAGAGAACGCGTTCCGAGGCGGTGTAGAGCGAGCCAGTGGCAGACGAAGCGCGGCATGTCCAGCCGTCGGCCGACACGAGCGGCAGCAGCACGGGCCGGTCGTCGACCGTGCGGTTCGCCCAGTCGAACTCGTAGGGACGCGTTCCGGCCAGGCAGGCGAATGACGATGCCAAGAGGCAGCAGGCAAGGGCAATTGTTTTCATGCGGATATTATAGCACATAACACTTGACAGGAGCGGCGGGAAACAGTAAAATGGCGACGACAATCGCGAAGGGTATCTCTTTGCGAAGTGTGTTGGCGTTGTTTAAGTCAAAAATGGGAGAAAAATGAAGATGAAGATTCTCGTTGGTTTTGCGGCGCTTGTCGCGTCGGCGGCGTGCGTGGCCGAAACCACGTACACGCCCGGCGATCCGAACTGGGGCACGGCGCTCACCGTGGTGAACGGCGACTCCATCGTCATCGACGGCGGTGAAGGGGCTGCATGGAGCGGCGCGGTGACGATCGCGTCGGGCGGTACGCTCAAGACGCGCGGAAAGCTCACAGTCGTCGGCGCATCGGCTCTCAACGCGGGCGGCTTCCTCGACGTCGAGACGGGTTCGGCCCAGCTGGCGTTTGGCAACGGTTCGGTTGCCGGCTCTGTGACGGTGCGCGCTGGGGCCGAGCTGAAGATGAACGCAAGCGAGGTGTTCAAGGGCGCGGCCACAACGGTGCTGCATGTCTATGGCACGCTCAACTGCCTTGGCACGAGACAGCGCATCGACAACTCGTCCTCCATCTACTTCCACGACGGCTCGACGATCATCGGCCCGGGCGACGGAAACGGCGGACTCGACTTCGGATGCACCACCGACATAAACAGGATCATTGTGGACGGCACGGTGACCATCGACACGCCCGTCAAGTCCCGCTCAGGCGGCAATCTCCAGGTTGCCTGCTGCGAGAACGCGCGCGTCCTCTTCAACGGCGGTTTCCTCTACGGCGGCGCAGCGAACGGCAAGGGCAACGTCACGCAGGTTGCGGCAACGGCGGCCGAGGGCAATGCGTCCGGCACGTGCGCGAACTCGGTGATCACTGTTGGCGCAAGCGACTTCCGGGGCAAGATAACGCTAATCTCAAAGGCCGTATTCCTCGTCACAGGCGGTTCGTATCCGTATTCGATTGAGTCCACGGGCGACGAGGTGGAGGTCAACGTCGCCGAGACGACTCCGCAGGGCAGCCACTTCGTGGGCCTGCCGCCGCCGGTGGTCTCTGCCACGGCCGTGATGCGTCTGACGGGCGGCGGCTTTGTGGACCTCGGCACGGCGACTCCCGCGCTGCCTGTCATCTTCGACGGCGCCACGCTTTGCATGGCGGCCGGCGCGCCGATCGCGCTCGTGCCAGGCTCAGGCGTGGCGTCCGCCACGACGATCGGCGTCGACGGCCTCGCGCCGAACGCCACGGAGACAATCTTCACCGGCGCGGATGCTTCGTTTGATGTTTCAAAGCTCTCCGTGGTGGCGATGCGCCTGCGCACCGGCCTCTCCGATCCGGCAACCGTCGCGCTTTCTGGCGGCGACGTGACGGCGACTGTGGGTAACTATGACGCCAGCTCTTGGATCGAGCCATATCTGCGCAAGTCGGCGCTGCTGTGGCTCGACGCGTCGGACGCCGCGAACTTCATTTTCAAGGACGGCGAAGCCGGCACCGTCAAGACGTGGAAGGACTCGTCTGAATCCGGACGCAACGCAGTCGCATACGTGATCCCCTCGCACGACGCCAACTGGGGCTCGTTCGGAGTCGCCGACGGCGTTCCCGCCTATCTGATGGGCGAAGTCAACAGCGGCATCGACCTTGCCTACACGCGCATGGAGACGATCCGCACAGCGTTTTTCGTGATGTCGGTTCGCCTCGACATGAGGGCGTTCTGGCTGGGCGACACCTCCGTCTATGACTTCCACCGCGGTTCTGCCGGTCAATACTCCTACACGGGAGGGGCAAATCCCAACAACTCCTGGTACCAGACCGGCGAGAAGATCGCGGACACCAAGAACACGGCCGTGCCAACCGGCCGCCGCGTGTATTCTGTCGTGACTGCCGCGAACGGCAGGTCGGACCGTCTCACCTGCGACCGCAACTGCGCAGACAACGGCATTGCCTACGACCGCCACGCCGGGCGCGAACTCTCCGAGCTGATCGTGCTGCCGGACGCTCTCTCCGACGCAGACCGTCAGGCGATCGAGGCCCATCTCGCCGCGAAGTGGATGGGATCTAATCCCTCTGCGGCGCTCGCGAACCCCAGCGTCTACACGTTCGGCGGCGAGTTCACCGTCGAGGGCGACTTCAGCGCCTCCAAGAGTCTCGTGTTTCTGGACGGGTCGTCATTGGAGGTGACAAGCCCAATCTCCAGCGGAGCGATGGTGAAGACCGCCGGCACGGTGACCCTCCCCTCCGGCCCGCTGCCCGTGACGGTTGACGCGCGTCTGCTTCCGCCCGGCACATACACTGTTCTCGAGGCTGCAGGCGGAATCACGTCGCCCAGCCAGTTCTCCGCCGCCGCAACGGTCGCGTCCGGCGCGAGCGCCACGTTCGCCGTCTCGGGCGGCAATCTCACGATGACGGTCGTCTCCAGCTCCACCGCGACGAGCCAGACGTGGCGCCCCGCAAGCTCCGCCGACCTCGGCTGGAACGCGACGAGCGTGAACTGGCTGCTCGACAGCGGCACGCCGAGCGCATTCATCTCGTACATCACGACGATCTTCGACGGCGGCGACACGGTCGGCAACGACGTGGTTGTTGAAGGCGAGCACGTCGTGGGTCCGCTGAACGTCGTCGGCGCGAAGGACTACACGTTCAAGGGCGACGGCGTCCTTCTCGGCACTTCGCCAATCACGCTCGGCGGCACCGGCACGATCACGCTCGACGGCGCAAGCGTGGGCAACCAGGACATCGTGATCACGGACGGCCAGAAGGTCGTGCTTGGCGTGAACGCGGCCGAGAACTCGCTCGGCACAGACACCAGCGCCGGCGGAGGCACTGTGACGATCAGGAACGGCGGCCAGTTCAACGCCAACTCCACCGAGACGGCGGGCAACAACAACGCGGCGCGCTTCGAGATAACGCAGCACAAGACGTTCGTGATCTCGGGCGACGGTCCCGACGGACGCGGAGCGTTCGTCAACGACGCCCTTGACGGACGCACCGTGCACAATGAGGCGTGGGGTCCGGTTCTGAGGCGCATCGAGCTTGCGGACGATGCGACCATCGGCGGCAACGACCGCTTCGACGTGCGTGTGCGTGCGGGCACCACGACTTCAACAACGCCCGGCATCTACGGCCCCGGCAAGAAGCTCACGATCAAGAACACGGGATACTTCGGCCTCATAAGCCAGCCGATCGAAGTGGAGAGCGTGACGATAACGGACGGCGGCGTGCTGCGTCCAGAGGCCGTGGCGGAAACGCAGTTCGTCATTCCCGGCGGCATCACGCTCGACAACGGCATCCTGCACGGCTGGGGCTCCACGTTCCCCGCCACGGTGCCAATTCGCGTGGGCGCAGGCGGGGGCACGATCTTCGCCGACTCCGGCACATCCACAATCAAAGGGCCTATCGACGTGCCTGCAAACACGGCGCTTGCGTTCTCCGGCGGAAGCGCGACAATCTACTATGCCGGCGGCGTCGATGTCAAGGGCTCGTTGAGCGTGAACGCAGGAACCCATATTCTCGCTGGCCAGACGCAGCTCGCCTCCATGCCGTCGCTGACGGGCGGCGGGCTCTACATCGGAAGCGGGTTCTCGAAGAGCAGTTTCGAGCTGGAGCATGCGGCCGGATCTTCGGGCTTCTTCACAGGCAGCACCGCGCCGACATTCGACACCGTGAGCATCACGGCCACGGGCGGTGCGGTCGATTTCCGTCCGCAGGCTGCGGGCATCCTAGACGTACCCGGCATTGTGACCGTGAACCAGACCGCAGGCACCACATACATGTACGGTCCAAACGCCAACGCCGAATACGGCATTGCGCTTCAGCTCATGGGTTCGGTGAACAACTTCTCGATCGGGCTCCACTTAAGTCGTCCGGGCACGCTGGAGTTCAAGGAGGGGTCCGATCTCACGGCCAAGGAATTCTGGACGGGCAACGGCGGTTCGGGTCCGCTGGCCGGGCGCGTGATCATCGACCACGGCGCGAAGGTGACAGTGACGACGGACAGCCTGCGCAACGGCCACTGGAGCGGAACGCCCGGATCGCTCGCCGTCCACAAGATGGAGATCTCCGGCGAGCTGGACGCGCCCAGTGCCATTCTCTACAACACCTATGATGCTCCGCGCGGCGAGGTGTATCTCAAGGAGGGAGGCCTTCTGCGCGTAAAGGGCATCTGGGCCAATCGGCGGCAGAACGACAGCAACTCGACCTACAACCACCAGTACGGGGAAGGGACGGGGGCCGGATCGGGACGCCACTGGTTCACCATGGAGGGTGGACGGCTGGAGCTTGGCGGGAGCGGCTTCGGCGGCGCGCGCATGCCCGGCGTGACCATATTCGACTTCCGGAACGGCGACATCGTGAACATCAGCTCCGAGTGGGGCGGCGACGTGGGCTTCCCGATGTTCTTCGGCTACGACAGGCTCGGCGGCAATGTGACGTTCGACATGGCCGAGTACTTTGTGAACTGGAACACCGGCCTTTCCGGCGCGAGCGACCTCACGATCAAGGGCTCGGTCAACTTCCAGGGCAATCGCTGCGACGCGCGCATCCAGGGCGTGATGCTCGGAGAGCTCTCCGTGGAGAACACGGGCGCGAACGACCTTCGCGTGACCTCCGCATTCTCCGGCGGCCTCAAGCTCGCCGAGGGCGTGAACGCGGAGGTGGCGAAGTACTCCGACGAGCGCTACCCGTTCGCCGTGGCGGGCTGGCACTACGACGCCCTTCCTGTCACGCAGTACAGCTATCCGTTCGTCTCGTCCGACTTCTGGACGTTCACGGCCAGACATTACAGCTCCAACCCGATCAGGCGATATACATCGGTCTCCGGCCGCGGCGAGTTCTACGTGCCGGCGGAGAAGGCGGGCGTGTGGTCGTTCTGTGGCCAATGCGACGACCGCGTGCGGCTCGACGTAGACGGCACGCTCGTGATGAACGCGTCCGGAAACTGCGCCGTGGCGCAGGGCAAGATCGAGCTCGCCGAGGGATGGCACAAGTTCACGCTCACTCAGGCGGACTACACCGGCGGCAGCGGCCCGTCGAACGCCGGCTTCGCGAACGTCATGGCCTTCGGCTTCTTCATCGGGGAATCCACCTCCACCGCGCCCGGCGACTACACGCCGTTCAAGCCCGGCGCGAGCCTCGGCGACGGCGCCGCCCTGCAGGTGCGCCCTGTCCACAACGCCTGCGTGTGGAGCTGCCAGTTCGGCAACGGCAGCTGGAACACCACCGAGAACTGGGCGATCATCAAGTGCCTCGACTCCGTCGAGTACATGCACCGCCACGGCGGCAACGCGGCGGCGGACACGCTCGGCTACTTCGCGAGCAAGGTCAACCGCTTCCAGGGCTGGTTCAAGGTCGAGGACGACAAGGCCGGCGAATGGACCTTCAAGATGGCCTACGACGACTACAAGATGCTGCACATCGACGGCGAGAAGCTGATCGAGCACACCACGCCGTGGCAGGGCGTGCCGGAGGCGAAGAAGACGCTCGCTCCCGGCTGGCACCGCTGGGAGGCGCGCGTGGGCGACGGCGCCGGCGGATGGGGCCCGAACGGCATCAACAACAACAACGCCTTCAGTTACATCGCCCCCGGCGACACGGAGAAGCAGTGGAACGAGACGAACCTGAAGCTCGCGGCCACCTTGGGCGACATCGCCGTCCTCGAGTCCACAGGCATCTACAAGGAGCTGGAGCTAGGCGAAGGCGCCACGCTCACGTCTGCCGGCACGATGGCGATGCCGATCTTCGGCACTCTGAAGGGCACCGGCACGCTCGCGGGCGCGTTCGAGTTCGCGGGCGACGTGAACGGCTGGGAGGTCACGGGCGTGTACAATAACCGCAATCTGGCATGCGCGAAGTTCGCGGCGGCGACACGCGCCACGTTCCTCGGGCTGAAGGAGATCAAGGCCGAGTTCGACTCGAAGCCGGTCTGCTCCGCCTACTTCCTCACCGAGGCCGAGGTGCCCGATCTCGCCGCATCCGATCTGGCCGCCGTGAAGGTGACCGTGACGGCAGGCGAGAAGGACTACTCGTCCAATTTCTCGGTCGGTTTGTACAAGGGCCGCCTTGCGCTCCTGAACCGCACCCCCGGCGGAATGGTCCTCTTCGTGCGCTAGACGCTGTGTGGTATTGACCACAGACAAACATCGCGCGCGGCCTTCTACGACCGTCGCGCGATGCAACTGTTTTTTCTCTGGTCGTTGTGCTTAATGGCATTCCTTGCGAGATTCGTGAAATTCGTGTTGCATTGAATTGCTTCTGCGGGTGGGTTATGCTATAATGATAATACCTTTCAAGGCTTTTTAGGACATGCCTACTAAAAAATCAATGCAATACACATGGCAGAATTGGAAAACCGCGGCGGCAGTTGCGGGATATTTGTGTTTTTGCATGAATTTGGCGTGTTTTGCCAACTTTGAGGGGGGGGGGGCGTTTCATCATAGCCTCCTAGCAAGCAACATCGATTCTGCGGGCTCTTACGTCCCGCCATGTACCTCGCGCGCCGTCTCTAGGCAGCGCGAGGTTTTGTTTTGCATTTGTGAACAATTGTCATTTCTGAACAATGAAGTTATAGGCAAGAGAAAGAGGTAGATCATGAGTAAACTGCGTAACTGTCTTATCATGCTTCTGGCGCTCATGGGCTTTAACGCCCTGGCCATTTCGGCGCCGAGCATCACCTGCACACGACTGAGTGAAACTTCCGTTAGGGTTTCCTGGACGGCAGTCAGCGGGGCGGTCCAATATAGGGTCGCCTCACAACACGGCGGCGGAACCTGGTATTATGACACGACAACGGCAACGACTTTCACCGACACGTATGCAACTGCGCAATCTTGTTCGTATTATGTTATTGCGATTGACAGCTCAGGGGCGTCGGCCCAAAGTAGTACGGCGACTGTTTCGGCTTACAGCAGCGGCGGTGGAAGTGGCGGTGGAAGCGGTTCGGGATCGTTTGCGATCAATGCGTCGGACGGCACGTCCACCGAGGGCGTTGTCATAACCTGGAGTTCCCAGAGTGGCGCGACGAGCTACCGTGTGGTGCGCGGGAACTTATCCACTTTCGAGAGTGCGAGCCAACTCACAACGGTCACGGGAACATCATATACCGACACGACCGCGGTGGCTGGCAAGACCTACTACTACTGGGTCGTCGCCGTCAAGTCGTCCGGAAACATCACAAGTTCGTCCAATACCGGCTATCGCGCGAGTTCCTCTGGCGGTAGTTCTGGCTCTGGCAGCGGGTCGGGTAGCGGCTCTTCCGACAATGGTCAGCCCTACACTGTGAAGTTCAACGCGAATGGCGGTACGGGGTCGATGGCGAACGAGAGCTTCGTCTATGGCACGCCGAAGGCGCTCACGATCAACACTTTCACGCGCACCGGCTACATATTCGTCGGCTGGGCGAAGAGCGCATCGGCCACCACGCCCGCCTACGACGACGGCGAGAGCGTGAGCGACCTCACCACCACGTCCGGCGGAACGGTCAACCTCTACGCGGTGTGGCAGGCCAACAACTACACCATCAAGTTCAACAAGAACGGCGGAACGGGATCGATGGCGAACCTCGCGATGACATACGGCACGGCAAAGGCGCTCACGGCGAACGCGTTCCAGCGCGTGAACTACAAGTTCATCGGATGGTCCACGACGGCCAGCGCGACTTCGGCGACCTACACCGACAAGCAGAGCGTCAGCAACCTCACTTCTACGCCGGACGGCACGGTTAATCTCTATGCGGTCTGGAAACTTATCCTTGAAGTTACGTCCGTCACGGCGCGCCAGCGGTATCCGTGGAACGGGCTTGTCGATATCGACGTCACCTTTGCGGCGAGCGGACTGAGCACCGTCTCGTTCACTGTGAAGGACACGAAGGGCAACACGAATCTCAATGCGCGGACGTTCTACGTGGGCAATCCCGAGCAGAACAACCGCACGCTGGAGGTGCAGCCCGGCACGCGGCGTTTCGTGTGGGATGCCTTCGCCGACCTTGGGCAGGTGACGCTCACTTCGTTCGCCGTCACTGCGAAGGTGACGGAGAAGAACTTCCAGGTGAACGTGACGGGCGGCACGGGGTCCGGCTCGTTCATCCAGGGGAAGTCTGTGACGATATCAGCTGCGTCAAAGACGGGCTACACGTTCGCGAGCTGGAGCGGCACAACGGCAGACACGGGCATCCTGGCGAGCGCGACATCTGCGAGCACAACGCTCACCATCCCTTCGCGCGACGTGGCGTACGAGGCAACCTACACGCCCAACACCTACACAGTGAAGTTCAACGCCAACGGCGGCAGCGGCACGATGGCATACGAGAGTTTCACCTACGACGTCTCCAAGGCTCTCACGGCCAATGCGTTTACACGCAATGGCTGGAATTTCCTTGGCTGGGCCGAGAGCGCTGACGCAACAACAGCGAAATATACGAACGGCCAATCCGTGAAGAATCTTGCAACGGCAGGAACGAAAAACCTGTATGCCGTGTGGGAGCGGTCGAGAGTACAACTTTGGGCGAATGGGCCCTATTGGGCGGCATGTAACATTGGGGCGGAGAAACCTGAGGACTACGGTTACTACTTTTGGTGGGGTTGCACCGTTGGCTATATGCGCGAAGGCAACGTCTGGATGGCGAGTAATGGTTCATCGTCAAACTATTCTTTTAGTCAGGATCATACCCCGACCTTTGATAAGAATATCTCTTACCTGAAAATTTATGGTTGGATAACAGATGATGATGTCCTCGTACCGAGTCGTGATGCTGCAAATGTGCACTGGGGTGGAGGGTGGCGTATGCCGACGGATCAGGAGTTACGCGATCTCAACAATAATTGCGATTGGACGTGGACGACGCTGAACGGCATCAATGGGTATGTCGTCAAGGGGAAAGGCGCATATGTCTCTGCCAACATCTTCCTGCCTTGCGCAGGTCGCGGTAGTGGGGAGTCCTTAAACTATGCAGGTACGCAAAGTTACTACTGGTCATCCGTTCCGTACTCGAGCGGTGGAAAAAGCGCATGGGGCATAGACTTCGATTCAAGTGATCATGCCGTGGGCCCCTATAACCGCGGTGCAGGGTTGACGATTCGACCAGTTCGGGATGTGAACCAGTAGTTTACGGACCGAATAGGAGCAATGGAAATAACCACGGATACAGAAGGACAGCGTTGTGTCTACCGATTGGGTGATATGTTAGAAGGTGAAAAACAATGAACAAAGAAACAAGGAAAGAAATCAAGGAAACGTTTGAGGCCCTTGGGAAAATGCTTTCTCAGGCGGGCTCTGTGGAGGTTCTTGTCAAATCAACGCCTGGGTTTGACGAGTTGCTTGCGAAAGCGAAGGCGTACTCACAATACCTTGCGATGAAGAGATTTGAGTGCCGAAATTACGTTGATATCCGTTCGGATATTGTCAAAGCAGTAGAAGCGATTGAGAATTGTCAGTCTGAGGTTGATGCTGGAAGGAGTGGGAATGAGTGTTTTAATGTAGCAAAAGAAGTGATGCGCAATGTGAACGCCATCCTGAATAACTGGGTAGGTTGCTGTGTAACGGAAGATAGATGTCGAGAATGGAATCTGCCCATGATCGACTTATCAACAGCAAGTGGCGAAGAAGTTATCGAAGAAGCAAAAAAGGTGATAACACTTTTGAGCAACAACAAACATTTGCCGACAGAGGTTGAGTTGGATCTAACAGAGTGGTTGTTTGCATTTGGGATTCGCTTGAGCAATGATGCAAAAGGTGTCCCACTTATGACCGAAGACGAAATACAAAAGAAAATCAAAGAGTGGGCTGAATTGGTATAGGGAGGCATGATAGAAAAGGAGCCATTTATGAAAGCGGAACAACGTAAATCGGTGGCGTGTAAAGCGGCAGAGTCCGAGCGTGCGCCTGAAAAGGCCAGCGCGACATCGTCAGATGTCTGGAGTTCGTTTGTCGCGGACATCAAGACGCAGTGCCTGAATCGGAATTTCGGAACGCTGTCGAAGAGCGAGTTCGATCTGCTGGTGTTTCACTACTACCTCCTCAACAAGCAGGCGAATGCAGATGGGAAGTATGTGTCTGATTATGATATCGGGCGCGATTTGGGGCTGACGATTCAGCGTGTGCGGTCTTTGCGGGAGCGTGATGCGCTTAAGCAGGAACCTAATGACGGTTGGAAGGATGCATTTGAAAAATGTCTGCCAAATGCGCATTGTGATGCAAACGGTGATGTTAAGATCCCTGTGCCAGATGTGAATGTTATGAAGGAAGTGCGGAATTACTTTGAAGCACATGGGTTGTATGACGAATATCATCAGAACCCGAAATTGTTTCAGTGCAAGCTCGATGTGTTGATTGCCGTTTGCATTAATCTTAAAAACGAGGGGGAGGGTAATCTGTGTAAGGATATCTTGGCTATACTGCGTGAAAGTAAGGATGGCAAGGTCTCACGTGCGGTTGAAGAGCAGGAATACCCGGTTTTATCTAAACTGAAGAAAAAGGCAGTAGAGAGTGTTATAACAATTGTTACGGATATTCACGATATTGCGAAAGCGGGTTTGGGAACTCTATGCGGAGGATGGTTTTCTTTGCTACTTAAAGGGGCAACATGAGGAACCAGGTGCCAGAAAGAAAGAGTGTAGGTGTCGGTGCTGGACAATTCCAGCACGGGCACCCGTGCTTTGATTTTGTAGTTGATCGACTTGTCGGGCACGGTGTGGCATTCGCAGTTATTGACTCGGGATGGCGCAAGCGTAAGCGCCGCGCGTCCGTGTTGGTCTGTGGTTTAGGAAATAACCACGGACGTACACGGACGGCGCTCACTAACGTTCGCGCTGATACAGGTTTTGCCGAGC
>JAFXIL010000184.1 GCA_017563185.1 Kiritimatiellia bacterium
CAACTCCATGGAGTACGGCGGCAACGTGTTTCTGCACATCCCCGCCGAGAACGGCACGATGGTGTGCGAGAAGCTGACGGACGGAGCCGCAGGCGGGTATCTGAACGTAGCCGCAGGGAAGTCCGGCGGGTCGCCCACGTTCAGCCTTGAGATGGTCACCACCGCGCTGTGGGTTGACGGCACGCTGGCCGTGAGCAACTACACGGCGCGCTACACAGGGGGGTACAACCACGGCGCGGCGGCGATAAGGGTGCACGGCACGTTCACCCCGGCGGCGGTCACCCCCGAGGGGAAGGAGTGCTTCCACGGCTGCGAGATGCAGGGCGGATCGAAGATAGACCTTTCCGCGAAGGATGGCGCATGGGCCAACGTGGCCACGGGATGGGCCGGCACGGGAAACACCGACGGCAACAGGACGGTGACGTTCGCGGACGGCGCGGAGGTGGACGTCCTGCTCGGTTCGCGCAGACTGAAATCGCTGGAGCGGGTCATGGACTGGTCGCTCGCCGTGCCGCCGAACCGCGAGGGGCTGAAATTCCGCGGCGTCGCGGCCGACGGGCGCAGATTCGCGCTGCGCAGCGACGATGAAGGCGTCTATGTGCCGAAGGGCGGCTTCGTGGTGGTGCTGCGGTGACGCCTGCGCGCAGCCGCGTCACACGCCGGTCTCGAAGTGGTGGTCTTCGCGGATGCACTTGCGCGGGCACTTGTCCACAAGGACGGCGTCGGTGGGCGGATTCTCGTAGTTGACCTTGGCGAGGAAGCCGTTGAATGTGAAGTGGCCGGCCTCCTTGCCGCCGGAGTTCTTCTCGCAGAGGTGGCAGCCTATGCAGCCCACGCCGCACACCTTTGTCACCTCGGGTCCGCGCACAGGGTTGTTGCAGAGAACGTGGATGGTGGCCTTGGCGGGAACGAGCTCGATGAGCTTGCGGGGGCACACGGCCACGCACTTGCCGCAGCCGATGCAGAGGCGCTTGTCCACTACCGCGAGGCCGTCGTCGATTCGGATCGCGTGCTTGGGGCAGACGTTCGCGCACGCGCCGTAGCCGAGGCAGCCGAAGCGGCAGCCTTTGTCGCCGCCGGCCGTGGCGGCGGCCGAGGCGCAGTCGCAGATGCCGTTGTAGTCGCCCACGCGCACCGCCTCGGAGCGCGTGCCGCAGCACTTGACGAGCGCCACGCGGCGTTCCGTGGCGGATGCGGCCACGCCGAGGATATTTGCGACTTCGGCGGAGACCTTGTCGTCCGCCGCCGTGCAGGCTCCCGGCGCGGCCGTGCCCTCCACCAGGGCGCGCGCGTAGTCGCCGCATCCGGCGAAGCCGCACCCGCCGCAGTTGGCGCCGGGGAGGGCGGCGGTGACGAGGCCGATGCGGGGGTCTTCCTGCACGGCGAGATATTTGTCGGCTATCGCGAGGGCGAGGGCTGCGATGGCGCCCACGGCGGCGATTACTGCGATTGCTGTGAGAATTGCGGTCATGGCGTTCTTCCTAGATGGCTGAATGGGGTCAGTACGGCAGCTTCACGAGCCCGCTGAAGCCCATGAACGCGAGGCTGAGGAGTCCCGCGGTAACGAGCGCGAGCGCCACGCCCCTGAAGGCGCGCGGCGGATTGGCGAGGGACAGCTTCTCGCGGATGCCGCTGAAGATGACGAGCGCGAGGCCGAAGCCGAGCGAGGCCGCGAAGGAGAATAGCACGCTTTCGAGGAAGGGCGTGTTGTTCTTGCAGTTGAGCTCGGCGACGCCAAGGACGGCGCAGTTGGTGGTGATGAGCGGCAGGAAGATGCCGAGCGCCGCGTGGAGGGGCGGCATGAAACGCTTCATCGCGATGTCGATGAACTGCACCAGCGAGGCAATCACGAGGATGAACGCTAGTGTGTGGATGTAGCCGAGACCGAACGGCTGCAGCAGAAAGTGGTCAATGGGCCACGTCACAGCCGCCGCTATAGTCATCACGAAGACCACCGCGCCGGACATTCCGACTGCGGTCTCGGTCTTCTTCGAGACGCCCAGGAATGGGCAGCACCCAAGAAAGCGGTTCAGGACGAAGTTGTTCACGAGAACCGCGCCGACAATTATGATGAGGTATCGCATGGAAGTTATTATAGCATATCTTGGGCGGAGTGCCTAGTGCAGAGTGGGACGTGCGACCCCCCAATGGGGTCTGTCCCCATACCCCCCATGAACCCCGATGGGGTCTGTCCCCATTTGGTTGCATTTTGCTGGATTGGAGGGATGGAGATTCGCTTCTTTGTGAGGAATCTGTAATTTTACCCTGTTGATTTCTCGGATGTGGCGAAATTTGCTATACTTATGCCATGCCAAACCAGAATGGAGCAGCAAACATGAGCAAAACAATGTCTTTCCTTGCGGCGGTGACGCTTGCCGCCGGCGTATTAGCCGCACCTGCATACACAGGTCCCGTCACGGCGCAGGAAGTACGCGCTCGCGCGGGCGTAGGACACTTCATGGCGAAGGTCAAGGCCGGCAAGGAGGTGACGGTCGCCTACCTCGGCGGCTCCATCACCGCCATGAACGGCTGGCGCAACCTTACAACGGACTGGCTCCGCGCCACCTACCCGCAGGCTAAGTTCAAGGAAATACACGCCTCCATCGGCGGTACCGGCTCGAACCTCGGCGTGTTTCGCGTGGCGCACGACGCGCTCCGTCACAACCCAGACCTGCTCTTCGTGGAGTTTGCCACCAACGACGGCGGCGCGGCGCCCGAATCCATCTGGCGGTCCATGGAGGGCATCGTGCGCCAGACATGGAAGAAAAATCCCGATACGGACATTGTTTTCGCCTACACGATCACCGAGGCCATGAAGCAGGACTACCTCGCCGGCAAATGCAACCGCGCCGCGAGCGCAATGGAGCAGCTCGCCGACCACTACGGCATCCCGTCCATCTGTTTCGGTCCACGCGTGATCGACGCCGTCAAGGCCGGCACTCTCGTGATGAGTGGAAAGGAATACCGCGACGGCGAAGGCAAGACGCTCTTCGCGAAGGACGGCGTACACCCCGCACTCGCCGGGCACCGCCTCTACCTCGCTTCGGTCGCCAACGGCTTCACGCAGATGAAGGACATGTCTCCGGCCGACCACACCGCCGCCCTGCGCACGCCGTTCGTGTCCGACAACCTGGAGGCGGCGAAAATGGTGGAGATCAAACCCTCCATGCTCGTCGGTGACTGGCATAAGCTCCCGCCCTCTGACGGCAAGGTGCGCGCGTTCTCGGCGCGTATGGGCGAGATGTGGTACACCGGCGCTCCCGGCGCGACGCTCCGCTTCACGTTCCGCGGCACCTGCTGCCAGATCTACGACCTGCTAGGTCCAGACGGCGGTCAAGTGTGGATCACTGTTGACGGCAAAAGGTCCGCCCGTCCAGTTGCCCGCTTCGACAGCTACTGCACCTACCACCGCATCGCCACCCTTGGCGTGTTCAGTGGCGAGGACGGTGTGCACACTGTGGAGATCACGGTAGACAAGGACCAGCCCTCGCGCCAGCCTGTCGCGTTCCGTCTGAAGAACCCCGCCGCCGAACTCGCCGCGCCTAAATACCAGGGCACCAAGTTCTGGCCCGCGAAGATCATGCTCGTGGGTGATCTCGTGACAAACGATGAATGACTGTTGCAGTGAATTGCCTCGAAAATGAAAACGAGAACTATGGCATGCATTTTTTGTCGTCAGAAGGATCGTGGCAAGATCGCCGCACTCGTGGCGTCGGCTGTGGCGGTTGCGCTGACTAGTGTTTCGTGGGGTGATGCGCAGTTGCGCTACACGCCAATTCCTGGTGGCTACAGGGCTAACAACGGCGACGACGAGTTCAACCGTCCACTCTACGGATGGCACGGCGACGATAGGGAACTGAACCCATGCAAGTCCCTCCCGTGGACGAGCGACCGGCCGAAGGTCGCTCTGAAGGTTTTCCGTGGCTACAGGATCGACAGCAAAGTGCGCGGCGTGTTGCAGTTCGGCGACGGAACCGAGGACGTGGAGTACCGCTACGTGTGGGGACGCGCCGAATATGACCTGAAGGGCAGGGGAACAGTCAAGATGGTGCGTAGCGCACAGTCCGACGGTCTCATCGTGGAGACGACGGGCGACCTGCCGCCAAAGTTCGACGGCGAGTGGGAGCTTGCCGCCAAGGGCGAGCTCGGCGGCGCGACGTACTACGACTTCGAGCGCAGGGGCATGCGGCGTCCGGCGTCAATCGACCCGGCGGCGGCGTTCATCGCCGCCACCAACCATTTTGAGCGAATCGCGCGGACGATTGAGATCAAGACGCCCGATCCGATCCTTGACTCGCTTCTCCCGTGCCAGCTGCTCGTGGCGGACGCGATGTTCGAGGGCCGCCACATCACGCACGGCGCAACGAACTGGAAACAGGCCTTCGCTGGATGGCGCGTGGGGTACATCTGCTACGCGACGGGCTGGGAGGAGCGCTTCAAGGAAAACGCCCGCGAGCATTTCCGTTCCCAACGCGCGGACGGACGCATCCCCAACGAGCCGAAGTGCGACTCCATGTACAACATGTGCGAGGAGTTCGCCGTTTCCGTGATGCGCTACTGGAGATGGACGCGCGATGATGACTTCATGCGCGAGATCGCCTACGACTGCGTGAAGCGTCATCTCGCTTGGATGGACCGCAACATGAAGGTGCCGGGTACCGAACTCTATGAGAACTGGCTCAACACGTGGAACACCGACGACAAGTGGACGAACGGCGGCGCGGGTACGATTTCTTCCGCTTACTACGCCTTCGACTGCCGCGTGATGTCCGAAGTCGCGCAACGACTCGGCAAGGCGGACGACGCCGCGTACTTCGCCGCGCGGAGCAAGGCCGTTGAGAATGCGATTGCTAAGAGCCTGTGGCACGAGGGCGACGGCGTGTGGGGCGAATACCGCGAGCGCTTTGGACTCAGGCGTCTCATGCGCGCGCCCGACCTCTCCACGGTCTACATCGCGATCGACAACCTCGTGCCCGACCTCGCACGCAACCGCCGCGCCGTGTTCTGGGTGGAGGACAACGTGCCGACGTTCTTTGCCAAGGACGGCGCGGCGCTGCTCTACTCATCCAACCGACTGCCGATGTTCTGGACATCGTGCGGACGCTACCCGAACGAGACGATCTTCTGGGCGCTTGCGTGTTATCAGGCGGGCGAGCCGGAACTTGGCTGGCGCAACCTGCACGACGCGGCGGCGGTCTCCGCACGCGGCGCGGGCTGCGGGCCTGGCGTGGGCACGTGCGACCTCAATTTCGACTTCGCCTGCTACTCCAACATCGACTTCGCCGACAACACGGCCGGATATCTCCGTGCCGTCACGGAGGGCGTTTTCGGCATCGTCGACGGCAGGGAGATCCGCCCGTCCTTCCCCGCGTCGTGGAACGAGGCGGAGATCAAGTCGCCGTACATTTCCTACCGCTGGACGCGCACGGGCGGCGTGGAGGTGACGGGCGGCAGCCGTGCCGCGATGGTCAAGGTCGTCCCCGCACCGAAGCCGCAGTTTGCTGGCGCGGCTATTCCCCCGCGCCACACGCGGTGGGGACACCCCAAGGGCGAAGGCTCCGACCTCACCGTTCCGCAAGGTGCGAAGGCGGAGTTTGTCGATCTCTCGAAATCTTTCAACCAGAACCTACGACTGTTGCATACGGGGAAGTATTCGCCGCGCATCGCCAACAAGCCGTGGTCAGGCATCCCGCGCACGCTCATGGCGAACGGACGCGCCTGGTGGGAACACCACGAGACTGTTGGGAACCGCCACTGGCCGAAGGCCTACGCCGTGCCGAAGGCGCTTGAACGCTGGCCGGCGGATGGAGCACTCACGACGGAGTATGGCTTGGCGTTCCGCCTCGGACCGAAGGAGGGAAAAAACGCCGCGTTCACTTCGTTCTACGAGCAGTTCCCTGACGTGGTTGAGATTCCGCTTTACGGTAAGGCGCGGAAGATTGCGCTGCTCTCGTCTGTCGTTACGAACCCCAACGTCGCGTGGATGGAGGCGGCGTGCGTGAAGGTGCAATACGCCGATGGATCGGACAAGGCGCTCTCGCTGGTTCCGCCAGACAACTGCGACGACTGGCTCAACTATTCGCATGGGCAGTGGAGTTATTATGACGCGAGGCGCGACAACAAGCCTTACGCGGTAAAGGGGCGTCCTGTGATGCTTGGCGACACTGCTCATGCAAACGCCCATGCCATTGCTCTGAATCCCACGAAGGAGCTGAAGTCGTTGCGCATCGAATGCCGTGGAACAGAAACCTTCGTCGGCCTGTTGGCCGCAACGCTTTATCGATGATTCGCTCGCACCATCGTGTTCTCTGGACAATTCTGGCTGGGCGATAGATGTGGTGGATATGCCGGGGATGACATACTGTGGACAGGACATAATGGGGGGACAGTCCTCGGACATACTGGGAACATACAGGGGGACAGTCCCGACATAATGGGGGACAGTCCCCGAACTTAACTGACATAATGGGGGACAGTCCCCGAACTTAACTAGCGTCTGCCCATCAAACGACATAATGGGGGACAGTCCCCGAACTTAACTAGCGTCTGCCCTTCAAAGGCTTGTTTTGGGCGCGCCCGCCGCCTCGCGGCGGCCTGAAAGCGCGGGGCTAATGCGCAATGGTGACTGTCCCCGTGAATATAGAGGGTTGGCATTGCGAATGTGGCTTCTTTCCTGCTTTTCTACGTGATCGCCGCCTACTCTGAACGTCGTCAG
>JAFXIL010000185.1 GCA_017563185.1 Kiritimatiellia bacterium
AGCATGTCGCCTGCGCGCCCCGCGCCGGCAAGCGCCTCTAGCTGCATGAGGCGCGCCTCGGCGCGCACGACCGACGACGTGGCGGCGTTTGCCGCAGCCGCGGCGTGCTTCGCCGCAAGCCCCCACAGTCCGTCGCCGAGTGCGCGGCGCGCCACGGCCAGATCGTCCGCCGCGAAGAGCGCAGCGGAAACGAACAGAAGCAGAATGGGGACAAGCCGCTTCATTGCCGCGACCCGAGATACCCCATCTCCGCCAGGATGCGGTTGTTCTTCATCCAGTTCGGCACCACCTTCACCCAGAGCTCAAGGCGCACGCGCGCGCCGAAGATGTCGGAGAGCTCCGGCTCGGCGCTCATGCGCACGGCCTTGATCAGGCTGCCGCCAGGGCCGATCACTATGCCCTTCTGCGACGGACGGTTCACGTAGATCGTCGCGGCGACATCCCAGGACGACTTCCGGCGCTCGTCGATGTCGGCCACCACCACGCCGATCTCGTGCGGCAGCTCGTCGTGGAGGCGCTGCAGCAGCTTCTCGCGTATCACGTCGGCGATCGCGAGCTTGCGGGGGTAGTCGGTCACAATGTCCTCGGGGAAGAGCGCAGGGCCTGGCTCCGCAAGGCCGAAGAGAGCGTCCATCAGCGCGTCGCATCCGCCCGGACGTATTCCGCACGCCTTCACCCACACCGGCTCCGGCGGTGGCGGCGCGTCGTCTTCCTTGGCCGCCGCCGCGCGTTCGGCCAGAACGTCGCGCCACAGGTCGCGGAACATCGTCTCGTAGAACGGCGCGCGGTCGCACTTGTTGAGCGCGAAGACGCACTTGGCGGGCGCCTCCTTGGCGACGCGGCGCATCCAGCCGTCGTCCTCGAGCTGCGGCTCGTGCGCGGCGTCGAACACGACGAGCAGCACGTCCACGCCCGCGCTCGAGGCGCGGGCCATGCCGTTCAGAAGCTTTCCGAGATGGCCCACCGCCTTGTGCAGACCGGGGGTGTCCAGCAGCACCAGCTGGCCGCGCGGATCCTCCACGATGCCGCGTATCGTGTTGCGGGTGGTCTGCTCCACGGGGCTGACGATGGAGACCTTCTCGCCCACGAGGCGGTTCACCACCGTGGACTTGCCTGCGTTCGTGCGGCCCACCACGCCAACCACCGCGACCTTGCGCTCGACTTCCTTTTCGGGACTGCTTTCCATGGGCTGTCTCCTCTGGACGGCGTCACTCGCCGGCGGGCTGCGCCACGGCGTCGGGCGAGGCGGTCTCCTCGTCCGGCTCCGCCTCCACCACGGATACGGATACGAGCTTCGCGCCCTCCGTGAGGCGCACGAGCTTCACGCCCATGCCGCTGCGGCCAACGACCGTGATGTCAACCACCCTCTGGCGCACCATCAGTCCGTCGGATGTGATGGAGATTATCGACTCGTCGTCGCGCACCGCGTGCGCCGAGACCACGCGTCCGTTGCGGTCCGCCCCCTTGATGGCGGTAACGCCCATCGCGCCGCGGTGCTTGCGCTCGTAGGCGTTGAACTCCGTGCGCTTGCCGTAGCCGTTCTCGGTGGCCACGAGCAGCGTCTTCGAATCGTCCGCCACGTCGAGAGAGCACACGGCGTCGCCCTCGCGCAGCTTGAGGCCGCGCACTCCCGTGGCGGCGCGGCCCATGCGGCGCACTTCGTCTGAGCAGAAGCGCGTGCCGATGCCGTTGCGGGTGATCATCACCACGTCCTCGCCCGGCTTCACGAGGCGCACCTCCACGAGCTCGTCGCCCTCCTCGATGTTGAGGGCGCGGATGCCGCTGCGGTTGACGTTCTTGAAGTCGCCGAGCAAAGTCTTCTTCACGGTGCCGTTCTGGGTGGCGAACATCACGTCCACGTCGCCCTCGAAGGAGCGGATGGGCAGAAGGCGCAGCACCTGCTCGCCTGGCTGGAGGCTGAGGAAGTTGACGAGCGGCTTGCCGAAGCTCGTGCGGGGGGCCTCTGGGATCTCGTAGGCGTCCTTGAGGAAGAGGCGGCCGGTGTTCGTGAAGAACATGAGCGAGTCGTGCGTCTCGGCAACGAAGACGAGCCGGAGGAAGTCCTCGTCCTTGAGCTGCGCGCCCTTGACGCCGCGCCCGCCGCGGTTCTGCTCCTTGTACTCCGTGAGCGGCACGCGCTTGACGTAGCCGCGGTTGGAGAGCGTGATCACGCAGGGCTCGTCGGCAACGAGGTCCTTGAGCGACACCTCGTTCTCGTCGAGCGTTATCTCGGTGCGGCGGCGGCCGTCCGCCTTCGAGGCGAACTTCTCCTTGAGCATCGCAAGGTCGTCCTTGATGATCTGATAGACGCGCCCTGCGTCGGCGAGGATCGCCTCTAGGTCGGCGATCGTGACGAGCAGCGCGGCCAGCTCCGCCTCCAGCTTCTCGCGTTCAAGGCCCGTGAGCTGGTAGAGGCGCATCTCGAGAATCGCGTTCACCTGCGCGTCGGAGAAGCCGTACGCGGCCTGCAGGCGCGTCTTCGCCTCGTCCCTGTTGGTGGAGGAGCGGATGATCTTCACCACGTCGTCCAGGTTGGCGATCGCGATGAGCAGGCCGTCCAGGATGTGCTTGCGCGCCATGGCCTTGGCGAGGTCGAACTTCGTGCGGCGGGTGATCACCTCGAAGCGGTGGTTCACGTAGCAGCGGAAGAAGTCCTTGAGGCTCATGATCCTCGGGCGGCCCTGGTCGATGGCGAGCATGATCGCGCCGAAGGTGGTCTGAAGCTCGGTGTGCCTGTAGAGCTTGTTGAGGACTATCTGCGCTATGGCGTCGCGCTTGAGCTCCACGACCACGCGGATGTCCTCGGCGGACTCGTCGCGTATGTCCGAGATGCCCTCGATGACCTTGTCCTTCACGAGCTCGGCCATGTGCTTGATCATCTCGGTCTTGTTCACCGTGTACGGAATCTCGGTGATGATGATGCGCTCGCGGTCGCCCTTCCACTCCTCGATCTCGGCCTTGCCGCGCACGCAGAGCTGCCCCCTTCCGAGCTTGTACATGGCGCGTATGCCGTTCATGCCGCACACCTGCGCGCCGGTGGGGAAGTCTGGCCCCTTCACGAACTGCATGAGCTCGTCGATGGAGCAGTCGCGGTGGTCGACGTAGTAGGTGATGCCGTCGCAGAGCTCGCCTAGGTTGTGGGGAGGAATGTTGGTGGCCATGCCCACGGCGATGCCGGAGGAGCCGTTGAGAAGCAGGTTGGGGAGCTTCGCGGGGAGGACGGTGGGCTCGTCCAGCGTCTCGTCGAAGTTCTTCATCATGTCCACGGTGTCCTTCTCGAGGTCCGCGAGCATCTCCTCCGCGGCCTTCTGCATGCGCACCTCGGTGTAGCGCATCGCGGCGGCGCCGTCGCCGTCGATGGAGCCGAAGTTGCCATGGCCGTCCACGAGCGGAACACGCAGCGAGAACGGCTGGGCCATGCGCACGATCGTGTCGTAGATCGAGGAGTCGCCGTGCGGGTGGTACTTGCCCATCACCTCGCCCACGACACGGGCGGACTTCATGAACTTCGCCCCCGATGTGACGTTGAGCTTGTACATGCCGAAGAGCGAACGCCGGTGCACAGGCTTGAGCCCGTCGCGCGCGTCCGGCAGGGCGCGCCCGATGATCACGCTCATCGAATAGTCGATGTAGTCGCGGCTCATCTCCTCGACGATGTTCACGTCCTCCATCAGCGCCGCGGCCGCCGTTGGCGCCTGCTGGGCCGATTCCTCTGCTGCTTCGTTTTTCTCTTCGTCGCTCATGGCATTTTCCGGCTCCGCGCCTGACGGCGCAGGGCCTAGGTTTTCCTTGTTGATTTACGAGGGATATTATACCATAAATCGGCGGTTGAACCAACTGAAAATAGGTGGTTCGCGGCTCGTGGCTCGGATTACACTTCCCCCGACTTCGCCACTTAGATGCTAGGCCCTCGGCGTGCATGCGCGGCGAGCCAGATGGACGGGACGAGATGGAGAAGGACGTGCTGACACTTTCACTTAGTGCCGGAGCTTTCGTTGATGCGCCTGATTGCGGCGTCGTCGGCGAAGACGCCGACGGCAACCGATGCGGCCGCCGCCGCAAAGGCAAATTTGTAGTAGAATCCTCTGCGGATTTTGGCTCGGATGCGTGGCTTGGATGGCCGGGTGGGAGGAAGACTACCTGAAGGTGATGAAAAGCCGGGGCCTGTACGCGTAGAAGAGCAGCCGGCCGTCTTCGTCCTTCAGCTTCGATCTGTATGTCCTGCCGGGCACGAACGTGACGCCAGTGGCGTCGAGATTCAGGCGCTTAACGTCAGTGGCGGGATCGAGCGAGCCAAGCACGGCGGTGATTATCTCGCTGTCGACGTCGGAGAAGTCGCCGCTCACCTTGACGGTGGCCTCGCCCGACGTCAACTTTATGGTGCCACCGATTGGCTTAAAGTCCGGATCCGCCTCCAGCTTGGAGTTGTCCAGGCTCAAGGCAAGCGTAGTTCCATCGCCCATCGTGAGGTTCAAATTGACCATCGCGTCCGAGCCAAGCGTGACCACGCTGTTCGTTCCCACCGTCACGTTGCCCCCCACGGCAGACTCCTGCGCGCCAGTCAGCACTGCGTCGTTTCCGAGCGTGACGCTGCCGGCGATGTCAACATGCGAGCCGCCCGTCACCACCGCACCGTCGCCGAGAGTGACGTTGCCCGTGATCTTCGAATTGTCGCCCGCCGTCACCGTGGAGTTCGTGCCGAGAGTGATGTTGCCGGTGAGCGTGGCGCTGGTTCCCATCGAGACGGACGCATTGTCGCCGGAGGAGGACGTGAGCTTTAGCGTTGCGCTGTCGCCGATGTCGATGCTGTTTCCTCCATCAGTCAGCTTCGTGTTGTTCGGAAGCACCACGCCGTTCGCGAGCTCGAATCGTCTGCCGCCGTAGATCGTCAGCGCGCTGCTGCTGAGCTGCCCCTTCTCCTCCACACGCAGCGTTCCGCCCCT
>JAFXIL010000186.1 GCA_017563185.1 Kiritimatiellia bacterium
ACGGCGGGCTCCGTGGAGTTCCGCTGCGATACCGTCTCCGCCAGCAACCTCGGCTGGGAGGGCGTGAAGCTGCGCCAGATGCTGGAAGAGCGCCTCGGCGTTCCGGTCTGGGTGGACAACGACGCGCAGGCCGCCGCCATGGCCGAGTGGCACGACGGCGTCTGCCAGGGCACAGAGTGCGCGCTCTACCTGACGCTGGGCACCGGCATCGGCGGCGCGATGATCGTGGACGGCAAGCCCTACCGCGGGCCGAACAACTTAGGCGCGGAACTGGGCCACATGATCATCCATCCCGACGGACCGCGCTGCGCCTGCGGGCGAAAGGGCTGCCTCGAATACTACGCCTCCGCCACAGGCCTTCGGCGGATGGCGGGCGGGCGCTCGGCCTTTGCCGTCGTGGAAGCCGCGAAGGCCGGAGACCCCGAAAGCCTCGCCATATTCAGCCAGTACGTGCGCGAGCTCTGCCTCGGGCTCAACAACCTGATCATGATCTTTGATCCGCAGGTCATCGCTCTGGGCGGCGGCGTGAGCGGCGCGGGCGACTTTTTGGCCGACGCCTGCCAGCGCGAGCTCGAGCGCATATTCAGCGAGACCACCGACCCGCTCTACTGCCGCGTGAAGATCGCCAGACACCAGAACGACGCCGGAATCCTCGGCGCTGCGCTGCTGGCAAAACTCAGGCTGGCCTGATTTGCACAGTTCACAAATTTCACACAAATCACATAAATGTGATTGACAATCCAAAAGGGACGCTCTATACTTCTAAAGTACAGTTCTTTGGAAAGGAGTCCCGATCATGGAAAGAATCAAGACCCTTGACACCCGCAGCATGTGCGAGAGCGCCAAGAACGGCGGCTGCGGCGAGTGCCAGACCTCCTGCCAGTCCGCCTGCAAGACCAGCTGCGGCGTCGCCAACCAGAAGTGCGAAAACGAGAACAAGTGAGTTCAAACCGCCGTCTGCCAAGCAGGCGGCGCTTTTACTTTATCGAAAAGAGGAGCATCCCTATATGGTGCATCAATACAAACTGAACGGATATAACATCGTGCTGGACAGCTGCAGCGGCTCCATTCACGCGGTGGACGAGGTGGCCTACGACGTCATCGCCATGTTCGAAAGCCATACGGAAGAGGAGATCGTCGCCGCGCTGCTTGACAAGTACGCGGACAGGGAAGACGTCACCGAGTCCGAGCTTCGCGACTGCATCGCGGACGTAAATGCCCTCAAGGCCGCGGGCAAGCTCTTTACCCCCTACACGTTCGCCGACATGGCCGGCACGTTCAAGGAGCGCTCCGGCGATGTGGTCAAGGCGCTCTGCCTGCACGTGGCCCACACCTGCAACCTCAACTGCGCGTACTGCTTTGCCAGCCAGGGCAAGTACCACGGCGACCGCGCACTCATGAGCTTTGAGGTCGGCAAGCGGGCGCTCGACTTTCTGATGGAGCATTCCGGCACGCGCCGCAACCTCGAGGTCGACTTCTTCGGCGGCGAGCCGCTGATGAACTGGGACGTGGTCAAACAGCTCGTGCTCTACGCCCGCAGCGTGGAAAAGGAGCGCGGCAAGAACTTCCGCTTCACCCTGACCACCAACGGCGTGCTGATTGACGACGACGTGATCGAGTTCGCCAACCGCGAGATGAGCAATGTCGTGCTCTCTCTGGACGGGCGCAAGGAGATCAACGACCGCACGCGCGTTGACTACGCCGGCAACGGCAGCTACGACCGCATCGTGCCCAAGTTCCAAAGGTTCGTGGCGGCGCGCGGCGGCAGGGACTACTACATGCGCGGCACGTTCACCCACGCCAACCCGGACTTTACCCGCGACGTCTTCCACATGGCGGACCTCGGCTTCACGGAGCTGAGCGTGGAGCCGGTCGTCTGCGCCGAAGATGATCCCGCGGCGCTCACGCCCGAGGACCTTGAGACCGTCAAGGAACACTATGAGATCCTCGCCAAGGACATGATCCGCCGCAAGAAGGACGGCAAGCCCAT
>JAFXIL010000187.1 GCA_017563185.1 Kiritimatiellia bacterium
GCGCGTGGCAGCTCGAGCCGCTCCGCCGCGCCAAGGCGCGCAAGGTCGATGCCGACGGCCAGCAGGGCCGCGTGGCCGCCTATCCGTATCCAGTGGACGAAAAGAACGTGGTGCTTTCGTTCCTTCCGCAGGGGTGGACGCGCAATCCGGCGGGCCATCCGAACTACCGCGACCACCGGGCGCCGTTTGCGCTGTACTGGACCGACGTGAACGGCGCACGCGAGCTTCTCGTGGCGCAGAAGGGCAAGGTGCCGTGCGGAAGGCCCGTGCCGGTGCGCGCGCGCCGCCTGCCGCAGCGTCCGTCCGTGATGCCGGACGAGAGCGCGAAGACGGGCGTGGTGGCGATACGCGACGTGTACGTGGGCGACGCGATGAAGGGTGTGCCGCGCGGAACGGTGAAGTCGCTGCGCGTCGTCTCGATCGACTACCGCGCGGCGGGCATTGGCCACAACGGCAACGGCGGCCCCGGCGGCGGCGGGCTCTCCTGTTCGCCGCCCGCGCTCGGAAACGGCACGTGGGGCGTGAAGCGCGTTCTGGGCGAAGTGCCGGTGGCGAAGGACGGCTCGGTGGCGTTCGAGGTGCCGGCGCGCACGCCGCTCTATTTCATGCTGCTCGACGGGAAGGGCAGGATGGTGCAGTCCATGCGCAGCTGGACCACGCTCCAGCCCGGCGAGACCGCGAGCTGCGTGGGCTGCCACGAGCCGCTCAACCTGGCGCCGAGCTTCAGGAACGGCAGCGTGGAGACGGAGCGCTCTCTCGTCTCGCTGAAGAAGCCGCCCCGCGGCTTCAGCTTCCCGAAGGACGTGCAGCCCATTCTCGACAGGCGCTGCGTCGCCTGCCACAATCCGCAGAAGAACGCAAACATACCCGACCTCACCGGCGCGCCGGTGCCGGACGCGCGCTCCAAGCGCAACTGGTCGAAGGCGTACGTTTCCCTCACCCGCGCCGCCGCGCACGGCGATGGCGCCAACCGCGTCTGGTCGGCGAACCCCGACGCCAAGAACGGCTACGTGAACTGGATCCACTCCGCCTCGGTGCCAACGCCGATTCCGCCGCTCGCGAACGGATCGCGTGTGAGCCGGCTCTTCACCGAGAAGCTCGACAAGGGCCACGCCAAGGGAGTCACAGACGAGGAGAAACGGACCATCGCCTGCTGGATCGACCTCGGCATTCCGTTCTGCGGCGACTACTTCGAGGCCAACACCTGGAACAAGGACGAGCTTGGCCGCTGGGACTACTTCTCGTGCAAGCGCGAGAAGTTCGCCACCGCCGACGAGCGCCGCCGCGCCGGGAAGGAGAAGTCGGATGCCGCGCGTCGTTGAGCCCTGCGTTCTCACGATAGCGGGCAGCGACTCCGGCGGCAACGCCGGCGTGCAGGCCGATTTGCGCGCGGTCCACTGCTACGGCCTTCACGGCTGCACCGTGTTCGCGGCGCTCACCGCGCAGAACCCCAATGGCGTAATGGCCATAATGCCGGTGCCGCCCGACTTCATCGCCGCGCAGCTGGACGCCATATTCGATATGTATGCGGTGCGTGCGCTGAAGACGGGCATGCTCGGCACGGCGGAGGCGATCGAGGCCGTGGCGGCGCGCCTGTGCGCGCGGCCGCGCGTCAAGAAGGTGATCGACCCTGTGATGGTGGCCACCAGCGGCGCAAGGCTGCTTGCGGAGGACGCAGTGGAGGCGATGAAGCGGCTGCTGCTGCCGCTCGCCACGGTGATCACGCCGAATCTCCCGGAGGCCGAGGTGCTGCTCGGACGGAAGATCGAGGGCGGCGCGGACGTTCCCGCCGCCGCGAAGGAGCTTTCGCGGATGTTCGGCTGCGCCGTGCTGGTGAAAGGCGGGCATGCGGTCGAGCGCGGCGCCGCGCGGCGCGGCGCGGGGGAGCGCGCAGCGGTTGACGTCCTCTTCGACGGACGGTGCGCGCGATCCTTCTCCCGTCCCGCGATAGAGCGCCCCGTATCGACCCACGGCACCGGATGCACGCTTGCGGCGGCTCTCGCGGCGGAGCTTGCGCGTGGCGCGCCGCTTGCGAAAGCAGCGGATGGGGCGAAGAATTTCGTTTACGAATCAATCAGATTATCGTATTATATCGGCAGACGTTGCGGCGTACTGGGAATGCCGCGAAAGGAGGATTGAGAAATGGCAGAGGAAATTTGCAGAATGAGCGACGACATTGACGGAGATGAGATCATCATCCGGAAGAAGAAGGCGCCCGAGCAGAGAGCGGGGGTCACGGCGGCGTCTGTGCTGAAGACGGCGGCGGAAGCCCTCGAAGCTCTGCGCGCGAAGCGGCCGCTAGTGCAGTGCATGACGAACACGGTGTCTTCCAACTTCACCGCCAACGCGCTTCTGGCGCTTGGCGCGACGAGCGTGGTGGTGGAGGACTTGGGCGAGGCGTCGCAGTTCACGTCGTCGGCCGATTCGATCCTCGTCAACGTGGGCACGGTGACCAAGCCGCAGGCTGACACGATGCGCGCGGCGGTGTCGCGCGCGAACTCGCTCGGCCGCCCCTGGGCTCTCGACCCCGCAGGTGTAGGGGCGCTGCCGCTGCGCACCTTCACGGTGAAGGAGCTCATGCGCCGCTTCCCGTCGATCATCCGCGGAAACGCCTCCGAGATCGCATTCCTCGCGGGCGCCGAGACTGCGGGCCGCGGCGTCGAGTCCACGATCTCCAGCGACGAGGTGATGCAGGCCGCGCCGCGTCTCGCGGGCGTGACGCGCGCCGCGGTGCTGGTCTCCGGCGCTGTGGACTACGTTGCCGCCGAAGGCGCGCCGCTCGTGGCGGTGGCCAACGGCTCGCCTCTGATGGCGCGGGTGAACGGCGTGGGAAGCGTGCAGGGCGCAGTGGCCGCGGCGTTTCTGGGGACGCTCGGCGGACGCGCCCGCTGGGAGAGCGCGCTCGCGGCGTCGCTCGTCGTGTCGGTGGCGGGAGAGTTGGCGGTTGCGAAGGGCAAGACGCTCGGCGCGTTCCCTGCCGCGTTCATCGACGCGCTGGACGCAATCACTTCCGACGATCTCGTGAAACACGGAAAGGTAAAGGTAGGATGATAATGAAGACTAGACTCGCTGCATTCACGATCGCGGCGCTTGCTGCGTCGCTCGCATTCGCCGAGACGGCAGCAACGTCTCTCTGCGATGTCATCGCCAAGGGCAACAAGGTGCTTGGCCAGGACATGTGGCACGGCCACAAGCGCACGAAGTTCTTGTTCAAGGGGCGCACCGCCTGGGTGGTGGAGCCATCCGCGGCGCCGCTCGCCGGAAAGCCCTGGACGTGGACGATGCAGTGGGCCGATGCGTTCGTGCCCCGCACCGGCGTGCCCGATCTTCTGAAGCGCGGCTTCCACCATGTGACGATAGACCTGTATCCAACGCGCATGGACGAAAAGGGCATCGCGGCGGCTGCCGAGTTCCAGGACTATCTCGTGAAGACGCTCGGCTTTGCGCCGAAGGCAAACCTCATCGGCATGAGCTGGGGTGGTTTCTTCTCGGTGCGCTACGCGGCGGCGCATCCCGAGAATGTCGGGAAGATATACCTCGACGCGCCGCTTCTGTCGTTCGCTGGATTCAAGGCGGCCAAGTCGGCGCCTGGCATCGGTTCGTGGTTCGCGTCGCGTCCGCCGAACGACGACTGGCGCAGCGACAAGCGCATGCCCGTGAACATGGCGGAGGCGGTGGCGCGTGCGGGAATTCCCGTGCTGCTGCTCTACGGCGGCAAGGACAACGTTGTGCCGCCCGACGAAAACTGCAGGCCGTTCGCCGCGGCGTTCAAGGCCGCGAAGGGGAAGATCGAGGTTCATGAGCGTACTGCGTACGGGCATCACCCGCACGGGGCCGATTCCGGCCAGACCATGATAATCGACTTCTTCACGAAGTGAAGCCGAAGGAGAGCATTGGAAAAATGAAGAGAATCTTGTTGATTGCCGCAGTGGCGCTCTGCGCGCTCGCGCAGGCTCAGCAGCAGAGGACGATGGCCGGTGCGTCGCCGGGGGGCAATTCGCCGTACGCCACAGACGCTTATCCGGGCTTCGACGAGCTCGACGAGATGAAGTCGCCGCAGCGCCACGAGCCTAGCTGGCTGTGGTGGCGGCGCGCGAAGAAGGACACTCCCGCCGAGCAGTACGCATACGCGAAGGAGCTTGAGGCGGCTGAGGACTTCTCCGCCGCGGTGAGGGCGTGCGACGCACTCGTGCGCGAATGGCCGTCCTCCGTGGAGGCGCCGCAGGCGCAGCTGCGCATGGCGTTGATGCTGGCGAAGAAGCAGGAGGACTACGAGGAGGCGTTCGAGCAGCTTGAGTACCTGTTCGACTTCTACGCGCGGGACTGTCCGTACCTCGAGCTGGTGGATTACGGCTACAAGCTCGTGAACACGATGCGCGACAAGAGGAAGACCTGGTTTGGGTTCTCGCTCCTCTCGAACACGCAGATACGCCGGAACTACGAGTCCATCGTGCGCCGCGCTCCTGGCGCCGCGTACGTGCCCGAGGCCATGCTGAAGATCGCCGAAATCCGCGAGGAGGACCTCCAGTACGAGGAGGCCGTGAAGGTGTACGAGGCGATTGCCACAAAGTATCCCCTCCGCACTGAGACCCGCACGGCGGCATACCGCGAGGCGCGCGCGCGCATGTGGCTCTGCCGGCGCCTCGCCTACAACATGGTGCGCTGCGGCGAGACGAGGGGCTTCCTGCGCCAGACCATGAAGCGATATCCCGACATCGAGCAGATGGAGGAGCTCAAGGCCTGGCTCGAGGAGCTTGAGAAGTACATGGATGAGGCCGCATACAAGAACGCGAAGTCGTACGACTCACGCCGCCGCACGCCGCACGCCGCTCTTGCCGCGTGGGAGATCTTCCTGAAGGAGCATCCCGCTTCGCCCCATGCCGACGAGGCGCGCGCGCGCATCGCCGAGCTCTCCGCCGCCCCTGGGAAGGAAACGAGCAAATGAAGGTCTTCACGATGAAACATCTTGCGTTCATTGCCGCGGCGGCCGCGCTTCTTGCGACGGGCTGCGCGAACTACCGCTGGACGTCGCGCGTGCCGGAGGAGATCCGCACCGTGGCGGTGCCAGAGTTCCAGAACTCCACCAGCCTCGCAGAGCTCGGCCCGCTCACCACCCAGTACACGCTGCGCGAATTCCAGCGCGAGGGCACGTTCTCCATCCGCCGGTCGGGCGATTCGTCGATAGAGGTTCAAGGGCGCGTGACGAAGGTCGACTTCCGCCCAATCGCATTTGACCGCGGCCATGGAATGCGCGCGGGCGAGTACAGGTGCTTCGCCACGATTGAGGTGACGGTGCTGGACAAGGACCGCAGCAAGGTCCTGCTCGCCAAGCGCGTCCACAAGGCCGAGACCACGATCACCGTCCAGGGCGACCTGCTCACCGCGCGCCGCAACTGCGTGCCGCGCCTCGCCGCCGAGTTCGCCCGCCAGATCGTGGACGACGTGCTGAGCTATCCCTACAACCGCAAGCAGTGACCTGCTGCGGAGGATCCGTGCATTTCACAGAAGATGACATCGTAGTGGCGCTGCAGCGCGGGCTGCCGCTTTGCGCGCGTCCGTTCGAGGCGCTGGCCGACGACGTCGGCTGCACCGAGTCGGACGTCCTTGCGTGCCTTGCGCGCGCCCGCGAAGAAGGGCGTGTGCGCCGCTTTGGCGCCGTGTTCGACACGCGCCGCCTCGGCTACCGCTCGGCGCTATGCGCGGTTGCGGTGCCGCCGGGCGAGCTCGCGGCGGCGGCGGCGGCAATCACTCCCCTTGCAGGCGTCACCCACTGCTACGCGCGCGAGGCGCCGCCCGGATGGCCGATGGCGGAATCGGGCGGCGCCGTGCCGAACCTCTGGTTCACGCTCAGCTATCCGAGGGAGATATTCGCGGCGATGGCGGACGAAGTGGCCGCGCGTCTCGCGCCAGCCGTGGTGCACGTGCTGCCTGCGCTGAGGCGGTACAAGGTGGACGTGGTGTTCGGCGCGGCGTCCCGCGCGCGGGAGGAGGCGGTCGAGGACGATCTTCCGCCGCCCAGCCCGCGCGAGCGCGCGCTCGTTGGCGCTCTCCAGGGCGACACGGAGGCGCGCAGCGACTATTTCGCCGCCGTCGCAGAGAGACTTGGCCTGAAGGAGTGGGATGTTCTGTCCACGCTCGAGATGTGGCGGCGCAACGGGCGCCTGAAGCGCATCGGTATGCTGCTGCGCCACCGCGAGGCTGGATGGACGGCGAACGGGATGTGCTGCTGGCGCGTGGAGGGCGACACCTCCGCGGCGGGGCGCGCGCTCGCCGCGCGCGACGAGGTGACGCACTGCTATGAGCGTCCGCCGGCGCCGGGATTCCCCTATAACATCTTCGCAATGGTGCACGCGCGTTCGCAGAACGCCGCCGAGGCGCAGTTCGCCGCGCTCGCAGAACATCTCGCGGGAACGCTGGGCGGAGCGCTGCCCGGCACGATGCTCGTCTCCACGCAGGAGTTCAAGAAGACGTCCATGACGTTCTTCGCCGGAAACAAGTGACGACAACCAAGGAGTGATGCAATGCGAATCGTTGACTGCGACTACTTCGTCGTCGGCTCGGGAATGAGCGGGCTGATGACCGCTCTGCATCTAGCCCCCGCCGGAAAGACGGTGCTTGTGACGAAGGGGCGCCTTGAGGACTGCAACTCGAACTTCGCCCAGGGCGGGATCTGCTGCGTCGCGGATCCCGCCGACAGCTTCGAGGCCCACGTCGCCGACACGATGATCGCGGGCGCCGGGCTATGCACCGAAGACGTGGTGCGCCGCATCGTCTCGGAGGCGCCCGCAGGCATTCGCGACTTGATCGACTGCGGTGTGCGCTTCGCGAAGAAGGACGACGGCTCGTGGGACCTCGGCCGCGAGGGCGGCCACTCGATGCGCCGCATCTTCCACGCGGGCGACATAACCGGCGAGAAGTGCGAGCGCGCGATGATCCGCACCCTCAGGCGCCATCCCGCAATCGACGTTCGCGAGCACACGATAGTGATCGACCTCGTGATCACGGCCCGCATCGGCGTGAAGGGGCCAAGCCGCTGCATTGGCGCGTACGTGATGGACAAGACGACGCACGAGATCTACGCCGTGCGCTCGCCCAACACGATACTCGCCACGGGAGGCTGCGGCAAGGTGTATCTCTACACGTGCAACCCCGACGTCGCCACAGGCGACGGAATCGCCCTCGCCTGGCGCGCAGGCGCGAAGATCGAGAACATGGAGTTCATCCAGTTCCACCCCACATGCCTCTACCATCCGAACGCCAAGCGCTTCCTCATAAGCGAGGCGGTGCGCGGAGAGGGCGCGGTGCTTGTGGACCGCAACGGGCGTCCCTTCATGCAGAACTACGACGCGCGCGGCTCGCTCGCGCCGCGCGACATCGTGGCCCGCGCGATCGACAGCGAGATGAAGCGCACCGGCGCCCCGTACTGCTGCCTCGACATCCGCCGCAAGGGGCGTGCGTTCCTGGAGAAGCGCTTCCCCAACATCTTCGGCAAGTGCCTTGAATTTGGCATCGACATGTCGAAGGACCTCATCCCGATCGTCCCCGCGGCGCACTACTGCTGCGGCGGCGTTCAGGCGACTGTGGACGGCGTCACTTCCGTGCCTGGACTTTCGGCGGTGGGCGAGACCGCATGCACCGGTCTGCACGGCGCGAACAGGCTCGCCTCCAATTCGCTCCTGGAGGCGCTCGTCACGGCCCGCCTCACGGCGCGCCGCCTCACCGCTCATCCGGAGCGCATGGACAGGAAGCGCGTGGCGATTCCTGAATGGCGCATCGGGCGCGCGGTGGAGCCCGACGAGGCGGTGCTCGTGTCGCACATGTGGGACGAGGTGCGCCGCCTGATGTGGGACTACGTGGGAATCGTCCGTTCCGACAAGCGCCTCGCCCGCGCCGCGCACCGCCTGAGGACGCTTAGCAAGGAGATACGGGAGTACTACTTCGACTATCTTGTGACGCCGGACACTCTTGAGCTGCGCAACCTCGCGCTGTGTGCCGAGCTGATCGTCCGCAGTGCCCAGCGCCGCCACGAAAGCCGCGGCCTGCATTTCACGCTCGACTATCCCTCCAAGGCCACCCGCGCCCGCTCCACGGTTCTCCCCGGCTTCCATGTCACCCCTGCGAAGTGATGGCGTCCACGTTGATCACCTCGGCGCCGAGGGAAAGGGCTTCGCGGCGGAAGTCTTTGTCCTGCGTGGCCACAAGCACCTTGTGCGAGGCGCCGGAGAGAAGGCGCATCCTCAGGTAGTCGCACACCATGCGGTCCGCGCGGTGCGCGCCTGATCCGCCGGTGTAGCTTATCCTTAGGCGCGGCTCGGCGCGTCCACCTGCCTTGCTTCCGTCGAACACGATCCAGGCGATGTCGGAGGGATGGTTGGCAAGCCAAACGCGCACGCGGCGGCAGAGGGCTTCCTCTAGCTCGTCGCTGCCGCCTCGTCGTTCGGAAGGGGGAATCACGCTCGCGCTGCCTAGGACTGCGTTCCAGCCGTCCACCACGAGAAGGCGCGCGCCGGCGGGAAGTGCGTCCGCGTCGCGGGCGGCCTCAAGCGCGAGCGCGAAGTGGCTGCGCAGGCTCGCGAGCTCGTCGCGTGCGCGCGCGAGCTCTTCGCGAAGGCGGGCCACCTCGGCCTTGAGTTCGCGCACATGCGCCACGCGGGCGCCCATGAATATCTCGTTTGTCGTCATTATAGTTGTCTTTCACAAGTGCGGCTATTATAGCAAACATGGTGCCTAGTGACTAGTGCGTAGTACGTGGTGCGCATTACGATTTGGTGCAATAAAGACTTGATTTAGGGTGCTACGTTTGATAAACTAAAAAGGAACTTTGGAGGGTAAAGCATTGACGAGCAAGATGAATATAGCGATGATAGGAGGAGGGCTTGAGTCTTTTATGGGCCCTGTCCACCGCCGAGCTATCGAAAAGACGGGAATGCTGCAGATCACCTGCGGCGCGTTTGGTTCCACCCGCCAGTCGTCCTTCGACTGCCAGGAGCCGTTTGGTCTTGGAGTGCGCGATGTGTTCGGGTCGTACCGCGACCTGCTGCGCCGCCAGTCGCGTCTGCCGAAGGAGCAGCGCGTGGCCTTCGCCACCACCGTGCTGCCGAACACGATGCATTATCCGGTGGCGATGATGGCCATGGACTGCGGGGTGCCGGTGCTGGCCGAGAAGCCGTTCACGTGCAACATCGACGAGGCGACCAACCTTGCGCGCAAGGCGCGCGCCACGGGCGTCCCATATCGCGTGGCGATGGTGTACCCTGCTTATTCGATGCTGCTGAAGGCGCGAAAGCTGTTCCGCGACGGCGTACTGGGCCGCGTGAGGCGTTTCGTGGTGTCGATGCAGATGGGATGGATGGCCGGGCGCGTGGAGCTTGAGGGCAACAGGCAGGCGATGTGGCGCACTGACGCCAGGCGCAACGGCGTGGGCGGCGTGATCAACGACGCGTCGTGCAACTGCCAGTTCGTGCTCGAGTACATCACGGGATACCGCATCACGGACGTCTGTGCGAGCGCTCGCCCGTGCGTGGCGGGGCGCCTCATCCCCGACGACGCCACAGTGCTTGTGCGCACCGACCAGGGCATCGACGGCGTGTTCCTGCTTTCGCAGGTCGCGGCAGGCCACCGCGAGGGGCTTGTCTTCGAGATAACCGGCGACACCGGCTCAATGCGCTGGTGCGAATCCAATCCGGGCACGCTGGTTCTCGTGGCGAACGACGCCACCAAGAATGTTCTCACCGACAAGACGGCGCCTGGCTCGATCGGCGGCGTGGACACTCCCTTCGTGGCGGGCGACGCATACGTGGAGGCGCTTACGCGCGTGTACCGCGACTTCGCCGATTCCCTCGCTGGACGCACCAAGAAGTCCCGCTCCGGCGAGGACGGCCGCATTCTCGGCATGACGATCGAAGAGGGCGTGCACTCCGTTGCGGTGAGCGAGGCCATTATCAAAAGCGTAACGCCCGTACAGGAAGGCCAGCCGCCCGTGCCCAAGTGGGTGCATGTGGCAGAGGTCTAACGTTACGGGCCATGGAGCTTGGATGGAAGAAGAGTCAGACGCGCGTCATGGACGAATCTACTTCGTGTCGGGCATAGACACCGACGTGGGCAAGACGGTGGTCACTGGACTCATGGCGCGCCATCTCGCCTCCAGAGGCGTGGACGCCATCACCGTCAAGATGATTCAGACCGGGTGCGACGGATTCTCGGAAGACCTCGACCGCCACCGCCTCATGTGCGGCATTCAGCCGCAGGGCGAAGACGGCGAAGGTCTCACCGCCCCGCAGATATTCCGTTTCCCATCTTCGCCGCTGCTCGCCGCCCGCCTCGAAGGGCGCACCGTCGATCTCGCGCGCATCGCCGAATGCGTTGACGCGTGCGCGGCGCGGCGCGATGTTGTGCTGGTGGAGGGCGCGGGCGGACTTCTCGTGCCTCTTACCGAGGACGTGCTTGCGGCGGACTTCGCGGCGTCGCGCGGCTGGCCGCTCATACTCGTGGCTTGCGGACGCCTTGGGGCGATAAACCACACGCTTCTCTCGCTTGAGGCGGCGCGGGCGCGCGGAATGCGCCTTGCGGGCGTGGTGCTCAACTGGCATCACGCGGCGGACCCTGTGATCGACGAAGACACCGAGGCCACGGTGCGCGCGTCTCTTGCGAAGTCAGGCCAGCGCGTGCCAGTGGTGCGCGTGCCGCGCGTGCCTGAGGAGGGCCCGTTCCCCGACGTGGACTTCTCGGAGATGTTCGCATGAACGCGCTTGAATACGACAGGTCGCACGTGTGGCATCCGTACGCCTCGCTGAAGGATCCGCCGCCTGTGAGACTTGCGGCGGGCGCGGAGGGCGTTGAGATCGTCCTTGCGGACGGCCGCCGTCTCGTCGACGCCGTTTCGAGCTGGTGGTGCGTGGCGCACGGCCACAACCATCCCGCCATCGTGTCCGCCATCAGAAAGCAGTGCGGATCTCTCTGCCACGTGATGTTCGGCGGCTTCACGCACGCTCCCGCCGTAGAGCTTGCCGAGCGCCTCGCCTCGATTGCGCCGCCTGGCATGGACAAGGTGTTCTTCGCAGACTCCGGCTCCATCTCCGTGGAGGTGGCCGTGAAGATGGCCATACAGTACCAGCAGGCGAAGGGACGCCCCTCGCGCGGCAAGATGGTGGCGCTGAAGGGCGGATACCACGGCGACACCGCGTGCGCGATGGCGCTCTCGGATCCAGACGGCATGCACGTGCTCTTCCGCGGCATGATGCCGCGCCACCACTTCGTCTCGAAACCAGACTGGGCGTTTGATTCTGCTCGGTGCGCCGGCGATGTGCCGCCTGCATCGTTTGCGGAGTGGGAGGAGGAGCTGGAGCGGCTTGTGGACGCGCATGAGGGCGAGATCGCGGGCATGATCTGCGAGCCAGTGTTCCAGGCGGCGAACGCGATGAACTTCTATCGTCCGGAATATCTTGACGCGATGCGCCGCGTGTGCGACGCGCACGACCTCGTGCTGGTGTTCGACGAAATTGCGGCAGGCTTCCACCGGACGGGGCCGCTATGGGCCCATTCGCGCGCCGGCGCAGCGCCCGATGTGATGTGCGTGGGCAAGGCGCTCACGGGCGGGCACATCACTCTTGCCGCCACTATTGCGTCCTCGGCCGTTGCCGACGTGATTTCGCGAGGCGACGTGGGCGCCTTCATGCACGGGCCCACGTACATGGCAAATCCGCTCGCGTGCGCGGCGGCGAACGCTTCGCTTGAGCTCTTTTCGAATGGAGACTACGCGGCTAAGGTGGCGCGCATCGAAGGCGAATTGCGCGAAGGGCTTGCGCCGCTTGCTGCGATTCCGAACGTGAAGGGCGTGCGCGTTCTGGGGGCGGCGGGCGTGGTGGAGGTTGAAAGGCTTCCGAAGCGCGCCGACATCGACCGCGTGATCGACGAGACCGGCGTGTGGCTGCGTCCGTTTGCCAACTTCGTGTACGCCATGCCGCCGCTCGTCACCGACTCCGCCACGGTGCGCCGCATAGCGGATGCGGTCGCGCGCGTGGCCGCTCTCCCGCCAGGGCCGGAGTGTCATGGGGATTTCCATGAGTGAGGTTCGCGAATTCTGCGTGAAGATGCGCGCGTCGCGGTGCGGCGAGCACGTGTCTGGCGCGGAGAGGATTGTGGACGAGCGCCTTGTGCCGCGCGCCGTGGCGGCGCTCGCCGAGAGGGCGCTTTCGCACGAAAAGGGCTCGCCGGACTTCATCAACATCAAGGTGGAGGAGCCAGGCGAGATGGTGCGCCTCAAGGCGCTCGCCGTTGCCACCAACGAAGTGTCCACGGCCGTCGAAGGGCGCGCGCGAGCGGCGCAGCTTCTTGCCGAGGCCGGCGTTGGGCGCGCAAATGAGATCATGGCGCTGTTCCGCGAATCGTACTCGATGCGCGGAGCGATGCTTGTGGACGCCGACACGCTCGAGCGCCTTGAACCAGACCGAGAGCGGGGTGTGCGCGCAACGAGGATGGACGCGGCGGACACTGCCGTTTGCGGCGTGTTTCGCGGGAAGAACCACTTTGCCGAGGCGGTGGTGCTCGCGACGAAGGTGGCTAACGCGCCGGGCATTGTGGGAGAGGTGTGCGTTTCTGACGATCCCGGCTACGTGACTGGATACGTGGCGGCGAAGTCCATGGGCTATCAGCGAATCACCGTGATGAAGGAATCGGGCGATCCCTGCGGAGGGCGCATATTCCTCTACCGCGGTCCGCGAGAGGATGTGGAGAAGTGCATACGCTTTCTTGAAAGGCAGAGCGTTATTGTGGAGGGGGCGCCGTCTGCGCCGAATGCGCCGGGCGAGGTCCGCCTCGACGGAATCGCCCGCGAACTTGATGCGATTGAACAGGCGGGGCTTTCACGCAGCTGCCGTGCGCTACGTTCGCCGACTGGGCCGACCGCGCGCGTGGACGTGGATGGCGCAATGCGCGACGTGGTGGTGCTCGCCTCGAACGACTATCTCGACCTTGCCCGCGATCCGCGCGTGACCGGGGCCGCCGCGGCTGCCGCGCACGCATGGGGCGCAGGCAGCGGCGGCTCGCGCCTCACCACCGGCACGCAGCCTCCGCACGAGGCGCTTGAAAGGCGCATCGCGGCGTTCAAGGGCGAAGAGGCGGCGATTCTCTACGCCACGGGGTACATGGCGAACGTGGGAGTGGTCACGGCGCTCGCGGGGAAGGGGGACGTGGTGTTCTCGGACGAGCTCAACCACGCCTCGATAATCGACGGATGCCGTCTTTCGGGGGCGGACGTGGTGGTGTACCGCCATGGCGACATGGACGAACTCGCCCGCCGCCTCGCCGCCGCGCGCGCCTGCCGCCGCCGCGTGGTGGTTTCGGATGGCGTATTTTCGATGGACGGCGACATCCTGGATCTTCCGCGTTTCCTCGCCGTATGCCGCGCGAACGATGCGTTCTCCGTCGTGGACGAGGCGCATGCCACTGGCGTGGTTGGCCGTACAGGACGCGGCCTTGTTGAGCATTTTGGGTGTGGCCATCCCGACGTCACGGTGGGAACTCTCTCGAAGGCGCTTGGGTCAGAGGGCGGGTTCGCTTGCGGCGCCGAAATCATTGTGAAGTACCTGCGCAACAGGTCGCGTCCGTTCGTATTCTCAACCGCGCCTGGCGCGCCGGCGGTGGCGTCCGGCGAGGCGGCGCTCGCCGTCTTGGAGGCCGAGCCGTGGCGAGTGGCCGCGCTCAGGGAGAACGTGGCGTTCTTCCTCGGAGAACTCGCCGGGCATGACGTGGCGGCGCGCAGCGAGAGCGCAATCGTGTCGGTCATCGTGGGCGACGAGCGGCGGGCGGTGAAGGCTGCCGAGGCGCTCTTGAGAGAAGGTTTCCTCGTCTCGGCCATACGCTATCCCACGGTCGCGCGCGGCGCGGCGAGGCTGCGCGTGGCGGTGATGAGCGCGCACACCAAGGAGCAGCTCGCGGCGGCTGCGGCGGCCATAGCGAGATGCGGAATGTGAAAACGCGAAAATGTGGTATAATGTTCTGTGATGAGCGAAAATGTTGCAGACAGAATTCTGAGCTTCAGGATCGAGGCTCATGCCGTGTGGAAGGCGACGGAAGAGACGCCGAAGCCTGATGTCTCGTTCGTGCCGTCTCTTGCGCGGCGCCGGCTCACGGAAGTGGAGCGGGCGGCGATCGCCGTGGCGTGGCGCGCGAGGCCGGAGGGAGAGGTGCCGGTGGTGTTCGCGTCGCGCTGGGGGGAGATCGGCGTCACGGCGAAGCTGATGCGCCAGTTCCACGAGGAGGGGGAGATGTCGCCTGCTGGATTTTCCGTGTCGGTGCACAACGCGGCTCCTGGCGCTTTTTCGCTTCTCACAGGAAACAGGGCCGCATACAACGCGGTGGCGGCGTGCGAGCGTTCGCTTGAGATTGGGCTTCTGGAGGCCATGGCCGTAGGTGGGCCGGCGCTGTACGTGTATGCGGAGGAGGCGACGCCCGGAATGTACGAAGGTGCGCTGAAGCCGGCGCAGGCCGCCTGCTCCGTCGCGGTGCGGCTTGCGCCGGGAGAAGGCAAGGGCGCTGTGCGCGCTGTGCTGCGCCGTTCCGACGCGCCGCCTGCGCAGTTTGGTTCTTTCGTTGACTTTCTCGAGGGGCGGGCGGCGACGTTCGACACGGCGCAGTTCTCGCTTGCGCCGGTGTGACATGCATCTTGCGCGCAGCGTTCTGGGAGGATTCTTCTTTGTTGCCTATGCGCTGGGCAGCCTTTTGCTGGGCGCGGTGCTCTTTCCTCCGCTTGCTCTTCTGCGCGCGGGGCGGGCGAAGCGCGCGCTCGTGAAGGCGAGCTGGCGCCTCTTTGTGTGGGCGGGGCGTGCCACCGGTCTCTTCCGCGTGGAGATATCGCGCGAAGACCGCGCTCGCCTCGCCGCCGCGCGCGGGTGCGTGGTGGTGGCGAACCATCCAACGCTTATAGACGTGGTGGTGCTTGCGTCGCTTCTGCCGGACGCCACTGCCGTGGCCAAGGCGGCCGCAGGACGCAACTTCTTCTACTCGCTTATCGTGAAGGGCGCGTTCCTGATGAACGACGATCCCGCGCGTCTTGTTGACGAGGCTGTGGAGCTTCTCGCCTCTGGTGTGAGCTTGATGGTGTTCCCGGAGGGCACGCGCACGCCCGTGGACGCGAAGGAGCGCCAGTGGCGGCGCGGCGCGGCGCAGATCGCAATCCGCGCGCGCACGCCGCTGCTGCCGGTCTCCGTGGTGTGCGAGCCGCCCGTTCTCGCGAAGGGACAGCCCTGGCATGACCTCGCGGGGCGCACAGCCGTTTGGCGAATTCGCGCGCACGAGATGATTGATCCTGATGCGTTTCCGAGTGCGCCGGCGCGTACGGCCTCCATAGCGCTTATGGGCATTCTGCGCCGCACGATATTTGGCGATGTCCATTCGCCTCGTTGCTGAATCTTGCGGAATTGCGTTTATCGCAGAGACTACAAGTGGTATAATATCGTCCATGAATTTTCAAGCATTATCGCGCCCCGTGGGCATTGCCGCCACTGTAGGGCTGCTCGTGATGAGCAACCTCTTCATGACCTTTGCCTGGTACGGGCATCTCAGAAAGGCGCCCGGCGGCGGGCAGGGCATAGGCGCGCTTCTCTGTATAATACTATCCAGCTGGGGGATCGCGTTCTTCGAGTACATGATAATGGTGCCGGCGAACAGGCTGGGCAACGCCATGGGGCTTTCCGTTCCGCAGCTCAAGATCATCCAGGAGGTGGTGACGGTGTGCGTGTTCCTGCCGTTTGTGACGTTCTACATGGGCGAGAAGTGGAGATGGGACTATCTCTGGGCGATGCTCTGCATGGTCGGCGCCGTGTATTTCGTCAACCGCGGCAGTCTATGAAAGCTTGAATGTTTCTGATTGTTTGGGGACTCCCCCCCATCATGGTTCAGAAATCCCTCTCCCGCCGCTTTTCGAGCAGAAGGAGATTGTGGCGCGATTGGAGCGGGAACTTGCCGCGGTGGAGAAGATGAAGAATGGCTTCGAAACCCTTGCCGAAACCGCCAAGGCCGAATTCAAGGCCGAGTTGAAAGAGGTGTTTGAGGAAATCGCCCGCAGAGGCGCAGAGACGCGGAGGCTGGGGGAGGTGTGTGAGTTTATGACTTCTGGGTCGAGAGGACGGGCAGAGCTCGACCATTCGCTGAACTATTATTCCGACATCCAGCACTGGGTTCAACACGGAGAAGGGATATTGGACCGAAGACGGCTTCGTGTTCACCGGCGACGTCCACGCGAGCGTTGAAAGCCCCGGCATCGATGTGGGCGGTGAAAACATGTCCATCCAGCTCGCGACAACTGTTGACTGGGAGGCGCAGACGTTCGGCGGCGGCTACTATTCCATCTTCTTCGGAAACGACAACAACGACTCCGACCTTTTCTTCAGCAGCGGTTCGAGGAATCACACTCTCATCTTCAATGCGGACAACTGGGGCACCAAAAACAACCGGCCGAGCATTGCATGGGATGGTCAGTATGCCACGGCAATCCTCGGCAACGGCGCAAGCTACCTCGTTCAGGGAACTGCGCTGACAGACGGAATGATCCGTACGAACACGTCCATTCCCGCCAGAAACTACTGCTGGGGCGGTCAGCAGAGCAACGCGAAGTACTACGTGAAGGGCGCGTTCCATTCCGTGCGCATCTACAACCGCGCGCTGACCGGGGCGGAGCTTGTGCAGAACCGCAAGGTCGATGACATACGTTTCCGGAACGCCTTCGCGGACTATGCCAACCTCATCGTGGTCAACGGCGCAGTGGGCGACACGGAAACGACGGGTTCGAGTTCGCTGGCAAGCGGAGAATATGAATTGAAGGGCGCGCTGACTGTGACGGCAGATGCGGTTTCGGTGGATGGAAAGATGTATCGTCCAAGACTTGCAGTGGAGAAGTTAATCGATGGGGAATGGCGCCAGATTTCGCGCAACTGGGTCAGTTCCTACACGGCTACGGACGATGGACGCGTTCGCCTCAAATGGACATGGGAGCGGATGATGGGCACGCTTTTCTTAGTGCGGTAGCCATTTCCTGATGTAAAAACATGTCAGGCTGTAAATTTCCCCTTGTCTTGATTTCGAAACAATAGTAAAATATATTATCCATAAGGAGAAACTAGGAAGAAAATGGACATAACAGAAGAAATGCGCCGCCACTCGGCCGCCCACATCGTGGCGCGGGCCGTGTGCAATCTGTTCCCGGGCACCCAGACCGACATCGGCCCGGCCACGGAAGATGGCTTCTACTACGACTTTGACCTCGAGCACCGCATTACGCCCGAGGACTTCCCCGCCATCGAGAAGGAGGCGGCGCGCCTCATTGCGCTTGACGAGCCTTTCGTGCAGGCCAACATGACGCAGGAGGAGGTTGCCGCGAAGCTTGCCGGGCAGAAGTACAAGCTCGAGCGTCTTGCGGACGTCGCTGCCTCCGGCGAGGCGATCAGCACATACACGGTGGGCGACTACTTCGAGATGTGCATCGGCCCTCACGTGGAGCACTCGGCGCAGATCGGAGCGGTGAAGCTCATGAAGGTCGCGGGCAGCTACTACCGCGGCGACGAGAAGAACAAGATGCTCCAGCGCCTTTACGGAATAGTCGGCAAGGACCAGGCCGAGCTCGACGCGAAGGTGGCGCAGATCGAAGAGGCGAAGAAGCGCGACCACCGCGTGCTCGGCAGGCAGCTCGCCCTCTTCACGATCAACGACCAGGTGGGGCCGGGCCTCGCGCACTGGCTTCCGCGCGGCGCGCGCGTGCGCGTTGCGATCGAGGAGTACTGGCGCAGGAAGCACTACGAGGCGGGGTACGAGATCGTCTACACCCCGCACGTGGGCAAATCGACCCTGTGGGAGACCTCGGGGCACCTCTCGTTCTACAAGGACGGCATGTTCCCCGTCATGAAGGTGCAGGAAGGCGACGGGGCGGACGCGTACATCCAGGACTACTACGTCAAGCCGATGAACTGCCCGTTCCACATCCAGTGCTACCAGTTCGAGAAGCGCTCCTACCGCGACCTGCCCCTGCGCTACGCAGAGCTCGGCACGGTGTATCGCTACGAGAAGGACGGCGTGCGGCATGGTCTCTTCCGCGTGCGCGGCTTCACGCAGGACGACGCGCACATCTTCTGCACGCCCGAGCAGATCGTGCAGGAGATCAAGGACACCGTGGAGTTCGCGAAGAAGATGCTCGGCAAGTTCGGCTTCCACGACATCCAGGCCTTCCTCTCCACCAAGCCCGCGAAGGCCGTGGGCGATCCCGCGCGCTGGGATCAGGCCACGCAGAGCCTGCGCGACGCGCTCGACCAGGAGGGGATGTCGTACGAGGTGGACGAAGGCGGCGGCGCTTTCTACGGCCCGAAGATCGACATGAAGATCAAGGACGCCCTCGGCCGCCCCTGGCAGCTCGGCACCGTGCAGTTCGACTTCAACCTTCCCGAGCGCTTCAACCTCACGTACGTGGGCGCCGACGGAAAGGAGCACCAGCCCTACATGGTGCACCGTGCGCTCCTCGGTTCCATCGAGCGCTTCTTCGGAATTCTCATCGAGCACTACGCGGGCGCGTTCCCGCTCTGGCTCGCGCCCGAGCAGGTGCGCATACTGCCGATATCCGACAAGGCCCTCGACTACGCGAAGCGCACGCAGGCGGCTCTGCGCGCGAAGGGTCTGCGCGTTGAGATCGACACTTCGGCCGAGAAGCTCGGCGCGAAGATCCGCGAGGCCACGCTCATGAAGGTGCCCTACCAGGTGGTGGTGGGGCCGCGCGACGAGGCCGCAGGGCAGATATCGGTGCGTTCGCGAGCGGAGGGAGACCTCGGCGCGATGACGCTGGACGCGTTCGCCACGCGCCTTGCCAACGAGCTTGACGGCTGAATGGCCGTCGGGAAGAACAGAACAACTCAACCCAAGAAAAAAGAGGTGGTTTATCGCTAACAACTCATTCACTCGCGTGAACTTCAAGATCCGCGTGCCCCAGGTGCGCGTCTTGGATCAGAACGGCGAGCAGCTGGGCATCATGCCCACGAACCAGGCACTGCGCCTGGCCCAGGGTCAAGACCTCGACCTCGTCGAGATCACCCCCAACGCCACGCCCCCCGTGTGCAAGATCATGGACTACGGGAAGTTCCGATACGAGGAGTCAATCCGCGCGAAGAAGGCCCGCAAGGCCCAGAAGTCGACGCAGGTGAAGGAGATCAAGTTCCATCCCGGAACGGATGTTGGCGACCTCAAGCACAAGCTGCGCCAGATACGCGAGTTTCTTGCCGAGGGCAACAAGGTGCGTCTCTCCCTCCAGTTCCGCGGGCGCGAGAACGCCCACCGGGACATCGGCGAGGACAAGATCGCCGAGGTGCTCGACATGCTCAAGGACGAATGCTTCGTCGAGCAGGCGCCCAAGACGGACGGCCGCGTGCACTTCTGCCTGATCGGCCCGCCCCGCGCCAAGAAGGGCAGCCAGGGCAAGCCGCAGATTTCGATCACGACCACGCCGCCTCCGCCCGAACAGCCCGGCAACTGACGCCGGAGCCGCTAAGCCGATATGGAGAAGAAAACATGGAAATGAAAGTCTACAACAGCCTCACCAGAAGACTGGAGCCGCTCGTTCCGCTCGCGGAGAACACAGTCCGCCTGTACACATGCGGCCCCACAGTGTACAACTTCGCCCATATCGGCAACTTCCGTGCGTACACGTTCGAGGACGTGCTGCGCCGCGTGGTGCAGTTCAACGGCATGAAGATCCGCCAGGTGATGAACCTGACGGACGTCGACGACAAGACGATCCGCGGCGCCAACGCCGCTGGCGTGGCGCTCACGGACTACACGAAGACGTACAAGGACGCCTTCTTCGAAGACCTCAAGAAACTCAACGTGCAGCCAGCCGAGGTATATCCCGCCGCCACCGACCACATCCCCGAGATGATCGCGCTCGTCGAGAAGCTCGTTGAGAAGGGCGTCGCCTACAAGAGCGACGACGGCAGCGTGTACTTCGCCGTCACCAAGTTCCCCGGCTACGGCAAGCTCGCTCACATCGACTTCGACAACCAGCGCACCGGCGCCCGCTGCGCGGCCGACGAGTACGACAAGGAGAACGTGGGCGACTTCGCGCTCTGGAAGGCGTGGGAGCAGAGCGACGGCCCCGTGGGCTGGGACTCGCCGTGGGGACGCGGCCGCCCGGGCTGGCACATCGAGTGCTCCGCCATGTCGATGAAGTACCTCGGCGAGACGTTCGACCTGCACACCGGCGGCATCGACAACCTCTTCCCGCACCACGAGAACGAGATCGCCCAGGCCGAGGCGGCCACGGGCAAGCCGTTCGTCAAAACGTGGATGCACTGCGCCCACCTGCGCGTGAACGGCGAGAAGATGTCCAAGAGCCTCGGCAACTTCTACACCCTGCGCGACCTCATCGAGAAGGGATGGACCGGGCGCGAGATCCGCTACGTGCTCATCAACGCCCACTACCGCCAGGGCCTCAACTTCGCGTTCACCGCGCTTGAGGACGCCCGCAGGTCGCTCGAGCGCATCGACCGCTGCGTGGACCTCGCCACTGAAGGCGATGCGCCTGAATGGGCCACGGCCCACCTCGCCGACTTCACGGAGGCCGTGAACGACGATCTCAACATTCCAAGAGCGTTCGCGGCCCTCTTCGGCCTCGTGCGCGACACTAACGTGCATGGCGGGGGTCCCGTTCTTTCCGTGTTCCGCCGCATGGACGAGGTGCTGGGCGTTATCTTCTTCGGCAAGGCCGCGAAGACTGCGGTTCCGCCGGAGATACAGGCTCTTCTCGACCAGCGCGCCGAGGCGCGCAAGGCGAAGAACTGGGCCGAGAGCGACCGCCTGCGCGACGAGATCGCCGCCGCCGGATGGTCCGTGAAGGACTCCAAGGACGGTCAAACAGTCACGCCGCGCTCATGATGGACGCCATGGGTACAATGACGGGAATTCTCGCCGCTGCGGCGTTTGCTGCGGCGTCTTGCTGCGCCGAGACCGTATTTCTTGAGGCCGAGGCCTTCGCCGACAAGGGGGGATGGGTGGTGGACCAGCAGTTCATGGATCAGATGGGTTCGCCGTTCCTGCTGGCGCACGGAATGGGACGTCCGGTGAAGGACGCGGTGACCGAGACGTTGGTGAATGGCGGCAGGTACAGGGTGTTCGTGCGCACGCGCAACTGGTCCGAGGAATGGAGCGGAAATGCCGAGGCGCCGGGCAGGTTTCTCGTGAAGGTGAACGGCAAGGCGCTGCCTTCGACGATGGGCGCGAAGGGACGCGAGTGGGCATGGCACGAGGCAGGAGCCTGCGAACTGGCTGCAGGCGCGGCAAGGATCGCGCTGCACGACCTCACCGGCTTCGACGGCAGATGCGATGCGGTTGTGCTGACGAGCGACGCGGATTTCACGCCGCCCGGCGACGTGAGGGATCTTGAGGCGCTGCGCAGGCGCGTGGGCGCGATCACGCGCGCGAAGAGCGAGGTGAAGGCAGATCTCGTGGTGGCGGGCGGTGGTGTTGCCGGAGTCTGCGCTGCTATATCTGCCGCGCGTCTGGGGCTCAAGGTGGCGCTCGTCAACGACCGTCCCGTTCTTGGAGGCTGCAACAGCTCCGAAGTGCGCGTGCATCTGGGAGGTTGGACGAACATAGGCCCTTATCCGAAGCTCGGGGACGTGGTGAACGAGATAGGCCCCGCAAGGGGCGGAAACGCGAAGCCGGCGGCGCAGTATGAAGATTTGCGCAAGCTGGATGCGGTCAAGGCCGAGAAGAACATCGCCCTCTTTCTCGACACGCACGTGACGGGAGTTGAAAAGAAGGACGGCCGCATTGCGGCGCTGGTGGGGCGCAACATTGAGACTGGCGTGGAGACGGTGTTCCGCGCGCCGCTTTTCGCGGACTGCACAGGCGATGGAACTGTGGGCGTGATGGCAGGCGCGGCGTTCAGGTATGGACGCGAGGCCAGGGAAGAGACGGGCGAGAAGGGCGCGGTGGACAAGGCCGATGCAATCACGATGGGCGCCTCCGTGCAGTGGTATTCGCGCGCGGCCAAGACACCCGTGACGTTTCCGGACTTGCCGTGGGCGCTTGCGTTCACCGAGAAGTCGTGCGAGAAGGTGAAGATGGGCGAATGGACGTGGGAGACCGGCATGAACCGCGACATGATCGGCGACTTCGAGGCGATTCGCGACTACGGAATGCTCGTGGTGTATTCGAACTGGGCCTTCCTCAAGAACCATTCGAGCGTGAAGGGAAAATACGCGTCGCTGAAGCTTGACTGGGTGGCATACGTCGCGGGCAAGCGCGAGTCGCGCAGGCTCGTGGGCGACTATGTGATGAGCGAGAAGGACGTTGTAGGCAACGTGCAGCATCCAGACGGAACGGCGTGCACCACGTGGACGATCGACCTGCACTACCCAGATCCGAAAAACACGGCGAACTTCCCAGGCGCGGAATTCAAGTCCATCGCACGCCACACCAGCTTCTTGGCCCCGTATCCCGTGCCGTACCGCTGTCTCTACTCGAAGGACGTGCCGAACCTCTTCATGGCAGGCCGCCACATCAGCGTCACGCACGTTGCGCTCGGCACGGTGCGCGTGATGCGCACGCTGGGAATGCTCGGCGAGGTGGTGGGCATGGCCGCGAAGACCTGCATGGAGCACGGCTGCTTGCCGCGCGAAGTGTACACGACCCATCTCGACGCGCTCAAGGCGCGCATGGAGAAGGGCGTGGGCACAGGCCGCGCGCAGCCGCCGCAGAACTACAACCGCGGCGGTTCGCTGAACACATGGCGGCGCAAGTAGCGTGCCAGATGCGCAATCCGCAGAGAAAGGACGGACTGACATGATCGGCAAAATGGAGATTGCGTGCTGCGTGCGCGCGAGGTCAAAGACTTTTGCGGCGACTGCACTTCTCATGTGCGTGGCGTCTGCGGCGGAGATGTTCCCGTTCGTGCCGTCGTACGACTCCCCCGACAACGTTGTGAACATGAGCCACCTGCTTTCCGCGCCCGCCGGGAAGGACGGGCGCATCCGCGTGAAGGACGGACACTTCGTCAACGACAAGGGACGTGTCAAGTTCCACGCGACGAACCTCACAGGCCCGGCGAACTTCCCCACGCACGAGGAGGCGGAGCGCCTTGCCGCCCGTCTCGCGCGCTTCGGCATCAACTGCGTGCGCCTTCACTATTTCGACAGCACCTACCTCAAGGGAAACTTCATGCTCACGGAGCAGAAGGGCATCATGGACCACAGCGGGGCGACGCGGCGCAAGTTCGACCCCGCGCAGCGCGAACGCCTGGACTACCTTGTGGCGCAGTTCAAGAAGCGCGGCATCTACGTGAACATCAATCTCCACGTCGCACGCCATCTCGGCGCGGCGGACGGCATACCGTCCCCGTCAAGCGACAGGAACAAGGGCCTCAACCAGTTCTATCCGCCGCTCATCGCGTTGCAGAGGGAGTACGCGAAAGAACTGCTTTCGCACGTGAACCCCTACACCGGCATGAGCTACTTGAAGGATCCCGTCGTCGCCATGGTGGAACTGAACAACGAGGAGTCCCTTTGGCGGCTCTACAGAAAGGGCGGCCTTGAC
>JAFXIL010000188.1 GCA_017563185.1 Kiritimatiellia bacterium
AAATTCACCTGGGGAACGCCAGCGTGGAGCCGTCCGCCGGCGCCACGTGGAGCATGTCCGAGAACGCGCCGCCGTCGCCCATGAACGGGCCTGCGAGAAAGTATGCTGGCGTGCCGGGGGCAAACGGCGCAAACGGCATCACGACGACGGCCGAATCGTTCGAGACGGAGACACACATGACACCCGCCGCGTCGTCGGCTTCTGCGCCGACGGCAACCGATGCGGCAACCGCCGCAAAGGCAAACTTGCAGTTGTAGAATCCTATCTTCAAAACGACGCCCTCGCAACCGTCTCTTTCGGCATCCTTCCGCCCCGAGACGGCTCAAAGTGTATCATACCCACACGCAGAAATCAATGCCCCAGGCGCGAGGTTGTCGGGGACGATATTCTGCGTCTCACCCCACGGTCAGGGACGGATCGAAACCGGGCCAAGAAGCCCCGACGGGGCCCTGTCGATGGTCGTGCGGTAGCGCGTGGGAATCGTCTGGTAGTGGTTGTTGAGCGTGTTGTACACCGTCACCTTCAGCGAGTTCGCGCCCTCTTTGAGCTTTCCGGCCACGTCGATGCGCCACGGCGGGCAGCACAGCACCGTCTCCTCGCCGCCGTTCACCGAAACGCCGCAGCACACGCCCACTCCGCCGAGGTCGAGAACGCGCGCCCGCGCGGCCTGCTCCTCCGTGAGCGCGAAGCTCTTCTCGTACACGGCGCCGCCGGAGTAGAAGCGAAGGCCGTCCGCGATCCGCGCCCAGTTGCCCAGCGCGATCCTGCCCTTCCCGCACTTGAGGCGCATCGGCTCGGTGAACGCCGCGCCGCCCATGAAGCCAGGCTCGTGCGCGACCTTCAGCGTGAGCGCGGCCACGCCCGCGTTCACCTGGCGCGGCTTCACGCGATACCCTCCGTCAACGCGCTCGACATCCGCCTCGGATCCGGCGATGTTGGCGGAGAGCAGCGTTCCGCGCATGCGGATCGCGATCTCCTCGCACGCGGGCGGAAGAGTGGCCGTGTACACGCCCTCCTTCACCTTGCCGCCGAACGGATCGAATGGAAGCACTGCGGGGTCTTCGTACCAGCGCATCGAAAGGGGCGTCTTGGACGGAACGCTCTCAACGTCCGTGCGCATCATCACGAGCGCGGCGCGCCCGAACGCCTCGTAGCCCACGGTCAGCTCATGGAATCCCGCAGAAAGCGCGACCTCCTCGCCCACCTTGCACGCCTTGCCGTCGAGCGCGACCGACTTCGGCGCCACGCCGTGCGCGACGGGCTTCGCCTTGCAGTTGCACGGGGCGTAAACAAAAGTCCTGTACGAATGGACGCCAGGCTTCGCGCCGCGCGGCGCGACGTCGTAGAGATGCCTGTAGTACGGGCCGAGCACGAAGAAGTCGTCGCCCACGACGCCGTTCAGTCCATGATGCCAGTCCTGGAAACCCGGCATTCCCTCCACGCCCTCGCGCCAGGAGAAGAGGAACGGCGAGCCGTTGCCGTCGATGAACTGCGGGCCGAATCCGACCGTCATCTCGGCGGGGAGGCCTAGCTTGTCCGCGCCGGCCATCTTCACGCGGCGGATCTCCGCGCCGATGTAGCGCTCGCGCACCGGAAGGCGGAAGTCGCCCCACTTGTTGTCGAGCGTCGGCTTGAGCGTGAAGTCCCATTCGCCGTCGATGGCGACGACGCTCTGCGGCGTGCCCGGCAGGGTCGCTCGCACCGCGTGACCGTTCGGCAGGGCGGTCGCCCCGCGACCGCCGTCATCCGCGAACACGACGAGGCGCGGCGAGCCGTCGCCGTCGATGCGGACGGTCGTGGTGCCGTCGGCGTTGCGCCTGAAGTCCGGGAGCGACGCCTGCGATCCGTCCCAAGGATTCCACAGTTCGGGCGTTCCATGCGAGCGGAACGTGCATTCGCCGGTCGCGGAGAGGTCGCATATGAAATACACATCGCATTTTCCGATGCGGCGGTGGAGCGCCTTGGCCGCGCCGGGCGCGCGGAAGTCCGGCGTGCCGGCGGCGTCCGCAATCGCCTTGAGCTGCACGGCGGACGGATTCGCGGGCATGGCGTTCCCGGCGAGTTCCGCGATCATGGCGTCAACCTTCGTCTTTTCCGTGTGCGGCGCGTCGGTGAATTTCGGCGTTTCGCCGATTACGAACACCTTGCCGCCGGAGCGTTTGAACTCGACGAGCTTCTCGACCGTAGAGCGGCGGACGGCGATCATGTCGGGCAATATCACCGTCTTGTACATCTCGTCGGCTGCGAGGAGGCGTCCGTTCTCGACTTTCGCCGCCGCAATGGAGTCGGCATCGATGAAGTCCACGTCGGTCTGCGCCTGCGTGACGAGACGTTTGACGATGTTGTGCGCCACGCCCACGGAAACATTGCCCCTGTTTCTGTTGTACACGCACGGCTCGAGCGGATTTACAACGGCCACGTCGCACACGTGCGCGCCCTGGCTGAGGATGTAGCTCAAACGTTCGAAGTATTTGAGGAACGTCTTCATGTACGTCCAGTACGGCATCCGGAAGTGGTAGCAGGGCGGAGCCCACTCCCACCAGCCGCCATAGGTGCTGTAGTAGAGGCCGTGGAGGTTGAGGAGGTTCGCGCCGTAGAGGAAGTTGTGGCACGTGGAGTCGAAGATCGTCGAGGTGGAGGCCTGCCAGCCCTGCGAATGGTATCCTTCGAGCCACACGCGCGGGCGGCGGTAGAGGTGCGCGATGGAGGAGCCAACCTTGTTCTTTATGATGTCTGCGGAGGTGCCGGGCGTGTCGAAGCCGGGAGCGGTGAAGTACTTCATCGTGCGCATGTAGTCGATGTATTTGTTCATCGGGTGCAGGCCGCGCGTCGCCTGGTCGCAGCCGTAGACGAGATTGCGGCTCGCGTGCCAGTCGTAGATCGGCTTGAAGTAGCGTTCGCAGGCGAGGGCGGACATGACATCGTTCATGTCGAGGCGCACCTTCGCGGTGTCGGGCCCCCAATCCCCGAACAGCGCAGGCGCGAGCGGCAGCAGATCGTATCCCTTGCGCTTCTTGAACTCGGCGGCGAAGTCGTCCGACCACATCCACAGAATGTCGCCGGCGAGCATAAGCTCGTCCTGGAAGAAGTAGTTGAACGCGCCGTGCAGTTCTTTCGGCACGTTCTCGAGGAACTGGTTGAAGAAGCGTTCTACGACGCGCTTCCCGCTTTCGGGGTTGATCGGGTCGAGCGTGTGGTCGCGCTGCGTCTTGACCGTCTTGAACAGTCTCCATTTTCCGGGCGGCAGCTCGCCGCCTTTGCGCGGGTCAAGCGAGACGGCTTTCGGGACGTCCGGGCGTCCGTCGGCGAGCGGGGCCGCGACGAGCGACACCACTTCGCTTCCGCACGGCGGAACTTTGCCGCCGCCGGAGTTCTGCGTCCTGAGAGAAAGTTCCCACGCCCGCAGATCGGGCGTGCTTATGCCCTGCCGCTTCCACAAGTTGTTGTTGCGGCCCGGGAAATCGAGGGTGTAGTTGGAGAGCGAAATCCCCATGTTCCGCTTTGCGCACTCGCGCGCGACGAAGGAAAACACGTCCCACCACTCCGCCGTGAAGAGCGCGGGCTTGCTGTCCTGCGTCGGCCAGCCGTTGGTGCGGTGGTGGGCGTAGTTCACCTGCACGCCGGGGATGCCGGCCTTGTGCATCTCCTCGATCTGCCAGAGCATCCTTTCCTTGTCCAGCGGGTCTTTGCCGCTCCACCACCAGAACGGCACCTCGCCGTATCCGGGCGGCGGCGCCTTGAAGTCTTCGCGCAGCGTCTTCTGCGCCACGTCGCCCGGCTGCGGGAATCCGAGCCCGCCGGCGAAGGCCGGGCACGAGGCGAGCGCCAGGCAGACGGCTCCAAGCGCCCTGCCCGCGCGAACACTGGCCCAGCGCCTCGACGGCTCCGCCGAGGTGCGATTCAATGCATCCGTCCGCACGCGCGGACTTCGTTCACGCGTTCTTTCAGCTTCCATAGTTCATTCCTTTCCTGTCTGCATCAATCCGCGAGCCAGCCCGCACGGTCCGGCCAAACCGAAGGCTTCCGCCCTACATACAACAAGTATATCATAAAATTCTGACACCGCGCCATGGCAAAATTTACCATGGCGCAGAGCGCGTTTTTGTGATATACTCATAGCAGTCAAACCACAAGAGGATTCTTCATGGAAACGGTTGCTGAAGTTCTAAACGACACGACGGCGAAGATCGCCAAGAGTTTCGACGCGCTCAAGGCGCAGTTCGCCGGGCTGCGCACGGGCAAGGCTTCGCCTGCGCTCGTTGACGGCATCAAGGTGGACTACTATGGCTCGCCGATGCCGATCAAGGGCCTCGCCACCATTTCGACCCCCGAACCGCGCCAGATCAAGATCACGCCGTTCGACCCCACGGTGCTCCCCGAGATGAACAAGGCCATCCTCGCCGCCAATCTCGGCGTGACGCCTCAGACCGACGGCAAGGTGCTGCGCATCACCATCCCCGAGCTCAACGAGGAGCGCCGCAAGGAGATCGTGAAGCTCGCGAAGAAGCAGGCGGAGGACCAGAAGATCGCCATGCGCAACGTGCGCCGCGACGCGAACGACGCAATGAAGAAGCTCGAGAAGGACAAGAAGATTTCAGAGGACGACCTCAAGCTGGGCCTCGACAAGGTCCAGAAGGCCACGGACGACGGCATCGCCAAGATCGACGCCGAGCTCAAGGCCAAGGAGGCCGAGGTCATGGCTGTCTGACAAGACGCGCCTCACACATTCTAAACGGCTAACGGATTGGAGAACGACATGTCCGAAGAAGTTGAAATGACTCCCATAAGCCCTGAGGAAGGCGGCAACCTTCCGCCCAAGGTGTCACCGTTCGGAGCGGTGCCCACGCCTGCCCCGGCGCCTGTTCCAGCGCCTGCGCCCGCGCCTGCACCAGCTCCCAAGCCCGCGCCTTTAGCCGGCGCTGCGGCGTCTCCCACGGCGGGCGTCTCCACGATCAAGCTCAAGCCCGTCATCCGCAAGCCGATGATCCGCAAGCCCACGATCGGCGGCGCGAAGCCGACGATTCCCTCGGTCGCACCAGCGGCCCCCGCCGCCGAGCCTGCCGCGCCGAAGAAAGCCACGCAGAACCTCAAGTCCGTCACCGGGCCGATTCCTGCGCAGGCAACGCTCCGCAAGACGGGCATCATCGCCGAGGGCATCATCACGCCCGCACAGCAGCAGGCGGCGAAGTCCAAGACCTCGCGCATCTCGCTCGAGTCAGCCATCGGCGTGGCGCCCGCAAAGGAGGGCCCCGCTCCGCTTAAGACAATCCGTCTGCGCCGCCCGACCGATCTCAAGCCGCCGACAGCCAGCGCCGAACCTGCACAGCCGGCTCCCGCGCCGCTTCCTGCTGCGGCTCCGGCCGAAGGCGCCGAAGCGAGCGAAACGCAGAAGAAGACGCTCAAGCTCCAGCGCCCCGGCATCGGCATCAAGAAGCCGACGCTCGGCCTCCACAAGCCCGAGACGCCCGCCGCCCCGCAGCCGGCCGAAGTGCAGGACATTCCCGACCTTCCGGCCGGAGACGTTGCTCCGCTGATGCCTGTCTCGGACAAGGCGCAGTGCGCGGGCGTGCCCAAGTGGGTGGCAACGCTCTCGTTCATCGTCACCTTCGCGGCGCTGCTCGCCGTCGGCGCGCTGGTCTATTTCTTCTATCTTGAGGGATGCGGACCTGACGCCGGCGCGAACGCGATGCCTTTCATCACAACCGGTGCATAAGGGCGACGCTCCATGCGTCGGTTTCTTGCATTATCACGTTCGGCCGCGCTTGAAGCGCTGGCCGAACCTCTTTCTGCGATTCTCTTCCTCGCGGCGCTTCTAACCGTGCACCTCGCGCCGGTGTTCCACTACCACCAGTTCGGCGAAGCGGGACGGCTTGCGCGCGAGTGCGGATTCTCCGCGCTGCTAGTGTTCGGCCTCGTGTTCGCGACAGCCGCCGCAGTGCGCGCGGTTGGCGGCGAGATTGCGCGCGGCACAGCGGCAGCCGCGCTGGCGCGTCCCGTGCCGAGGCCGCTTTTCTTCTGCGCAAAGGTGTCTGGCGTGGCAGCGGCGTTCGCGCTTTTCCTGGTCGCCACCGCGGCGGCCACCGTGCTTGCCACCTACTCCTCCGAAGTCGGCGCGCGCCTTGCAGACGCGGGCGAGGCCGCAGACGTGCGGATATGGCAGCCCGGGCTGATGATGGGCGTGGGCCTTACCATGTGCGCATTCGTCGGAGCGGCGCTTCTGAACCGCTTTGCGCGCGCGCGTTTCTGCTTCTCCGCTTGCGTGCTGCTTTCAGCGGCGCAGCCGCTCGCGCTTCTCGCGGCGCTTCCGTTCGGGCGCGCCGGCATTGTGGCGACGGCGCTCGAGATGCAGTGGTCGATAGTGCCTGCGCTGTTCGTGCTCGCGTGCGGCTGTTCGGTGTTCATCGCCCTCGCTGGCGCACTTTCGGTGAGGCTGCGTCCCGCGCCAGTTGCGGCGCTTGTGGCGGGCGCTGTGCTTCTGTCTTTCGTGTGGCCAGTGAGGGCGCTGCTGCCGGAGATCGGCAGGTTCTGGCTGGTTGACCGCCTTGCGGGCGGCGGAACGATGCCATGGGGCGAGGCGGGAGCGGCCATTGCCGCAGCCGCGTGCCTGGTGGCGTTCTGGCTCGTGGCGGGTTCTATGCTGCTGCAGAGGAGGGAGCTTCCATGAGTGCGCCCGTGATTGAGATCAGCGGACTACGCAAGACTTTCCGCGACTTCTGGTTTCGTCCTGTTGCCGAAGCCGTGAACGGCATTGACCTAGTGGTGGAGAAGGGAGACGTGTTCGGCCTTCTCGGCCCGAACGGCTCCGGCAAGTCCACCACCATCAAGATGGTGCTGGGCCTTCTCGCCCCGACCGGCGGCTCGGTGAAGATATTCGGTCTCCCCCCGCGCAGCCGCGCCGCGCGCGCACGCCTCGGGTATCTGCCCGAGCTTTCGTATCTCCACCCATTCCTCACCGCCCGCGAGACCGTGATGTACTACGCAGGCCTCTCTGACCTAGATCACCGCACGGCCAAGGCGCGCACCGCCGAGCTGATAGAGCAGGTGGGCCTCGCCGGGAACGCCAACCGCCCTGTGGGCGGCTTCTCGAAGGGAATGGCGCGCCGCGTGGCATTCGCAAGCGCGCTGGTGTCGCGTCCCGAGCTGCTGATCCTCGACGAGCCGACTTCCGGACTCGACCCCATCGGCACGCGTGAGGTCAAGGAGCTCATCCGCCGCCTCGCCGCGGATGGCCTCACCATCCTCGTCACGTCGCACCAGCTCTTCGACATGCAGGACGTCTGCTCGCGCGTGGCAATCCTCTCGCATGGCAAGGTGGTGGGCAGCGGGCGCGTGGAGGACATCGTGGCGGCAGCGGCCGACAAGCGCCACGCGCTTGAGGACTATTTCGTGGAGCGTCTGGGAATCCAATGAAGGCCTCCTTCATACTCGCCTGGCGCGCGCTCGTGCGCTCGCATGTGCTCACTCTTCTGCTCGTGGCCACGGCCCTCGCGCACGCCTTCCTTCCCGCGCTCGTGCGCAGCGACGGCACATCCGCCGGATGGCGCGAGATGTTCGTGCGTGCCGTTCCCGGCGCCGCCTACGTCTTCATCGCCGTCACCATCCTCGCCTGCGCCTGCGGCTTCTTCGCGCAGGAACGCGAACGCTTCCGCCTGTCGCTCACCGTGGTGCGCCCAGCCTCGGCCTTCGGCGTCGCCATCGGCAAATGGCTCGCCCTCTGCGCCGTGGCCGCCGTGGCGCTGGTCTTCTCCGCCGCGATAACCGCGTTCCGTCTTTCGGACGCCCCGCGCTGCCTGCACCACCATTCGCCAGCCCTTCCCCCCGCGGCAGAATGCGCCCGTTCCGCGCTTGCCGCGTATCTGGCCGATCCCAAGACGCCGGAAGCGGTGCGCCGCGCGCCGCGCGCCGCAGTCCTCTCCCTTCTCACGAACAAGGAGCTGGACCGCTATGACGTGGTGCGCAGCGGCGAATCGTTCGCCTGGCCCTTTGACGCATCGCTCGCATCCGAGCCGGGCCTAACCGTGCGCGCCCGCTTCGCAACGCAGTTCGAAGTGCGTTCGCCCTTCGCAGGCGAATTCGCGTTCGGCGGACGCACGGCGCCCGTGGCGCACAGCACGCAGTCGTCGATAGACGTTCCCCTCGCCGCAGCCACCAACGCCCCCGCCGGACAGGTGTCATCTGCCACGCTCGACCTCGTCTTCAAGAACACCGGCCGCGAAATCGTGATGCTGCGCCCCAGACGCGACCTTGAGCTGCTCACGCCAGCCGACGCATTCTGCTGGAACCTTGCCCGCGCCACTGCCCAGATGATCTCGACGATGGCCCTTCTCGCCGCGTTCGGCATGTTTCTCTCGGCTGCGGTGTCGCGTCCCGTCGCACTCTTCACCGCAATCGTCGCAGTGATAGTGACCATGATGGCACCAAGCGTGGTGACGCAGTTCCCCGACGAGATGAACACGAAGTTCACGGAGCGATTCGGCCTCGCCATATCACGCGCGATCTGCACGATCACGTCCACCGTCAGCGAGAGCCAGCCGATCTCCGACCTCGCCACCGACACCTGCATCGAATGGCTGGCGCTCGCGCGCAGCGTGGCGGTCAACGTCGTCGCCATACCCGCCGCCCTTCTCGCGGCGGCGGCGTTCATCGTGCGCCGCAAGCCCCTCGCCGAGAACTCGTAGCCGCTACGCCTTGAGCCTGTAGTACGGCACGCTGTCGGGCGGGCGGATGTTCGTGAGGGTGCCGGCGTAGTGCCTGAGCCAGTGGTCGGCCTTTGGATGCGCGGCGGCCGCCGCCTCGTTCAGCTCGATGCCAAGCCCGGGACGGTCGGATGGATACATGAGCCCACCCTCGAAGCGCACATCCTCGTCTATCACGTCCCTGCGCCACGGCACGTCGTCGAAGAGCGTCTCGTGGATGCAGTATCCCGGCGTGGAGACTCCTAGCGCGAGGGTGACGGCGTTGGCGACGGGTCCGGAAGGATTGTGCGCGCAGAAAGGGATGTGATGGGCGTCGCAGATGGCGGCGATCTGCTTCATGCCGGTGATGCCGCCAGCGTGCGAAGAGTCGGGCTGGAGATAGTCGGCCGCGCGCAGCTCAACCGCGTCGAGAATCTGCTGCGTTGTGTAGAGTCGCTCGCCGCAGGCTATGGGCGTGCTAACGCGCGAGCGTACGTCGGCAAGCGCGCGCATGGTGTCCGGAATCACCGGCTCCTCCACCCAATACGGACTGAACTCCTCGAGCGCATGGCATACGCGAAGCGCGGTGGGCACGTCGAAGCGCCCATGGCACTCGATTAGGATCTCGGCCCTTCCGTCTATTGCCTCCTTCACCGCCGCCACGCACTTCATCGCCTTCCTGAAGTCCGCTGGCGGAAGCTGGCGGTAGTTCTTGCCGAAGGGGTCCCATTTCAGCCCCGCGAATCCGCGTTCCACGGCAGCGGCTGCCTTCTCGGCGAATTCCTCCGGCTCCTTCGCGCCCGAGAACCAGCAGTTGGCGTAGCAAGGAACACCATCCCTGCACTTTCCGCCTAGGAGCTTCCACACGGGGAGTCCAAGCGCCTTGCCCTTGATGTCCCAGAGCGCCATGTCCACGGCCGAGAGCGCGCTCATCAGAACGGCCCCGCCGCGCCAATATGCGTCGCGGTAGTTCTCGTGGAATATCCACTCCGTGTCGAACGGATCCTTGCCGACGAGGGCGTGTTCGAGATCGGCCACTGCGCCCGCAAGCGCGTTCTCCTTGTACTCTAGAGTGCCTTCGCCGATGCCGTGCAGGCCTTCGTCGGTTGAGACCTTGACAAAGACCCAGTTGGTGCGAAAGCAATCGACTACGAATGTTTTTACAGAAGTTATCTTCATATGACGCTACTATTCTGGTTTCGAGGTTTCGGAATTTCACTCGCGTATCACATCCCGCCGGAACGTGAAGAAGAAGCTGAAGGCCATCAGCAGCGCGCCAATGAAGTATGCGCCTGCCATTATCGCAAATCCGATCTCGAAACCCCTTACGCCCCAGCGCTGCGAAAGAGCGCCCATCGCAACGCCGGAGAGTCCGCCGAAGAAAAAGGCGATCATGTTAAGAAGTCCAACGGCCGTCGAACGATGCTCGGGCGGAACCACGTCGAAAAGCGAGGCGTGGGTGTTCACCTCGAAGAACCCGCGGAACACGCCATAGGCGCACGCCGCCACCAGCACCGAGATGATCGACGGCGCGAACCCAATCCAGAGCAGCATCGGCGCGCCGCACAGTAGCGCGACCACCTGGAATCCGAGGCGAAAGCGCGGCATCCGCCTCACAAAGTGGTCGGTGGCCACGCCGCCTAGCATGATCGCCGCGAAGGCAAAGAGATGATGCCATAGCATCGTCTGCGAACCAGCCGTGCCCACTATCGCCTTCATTCCCTCAGGCGTGGCGGCCTTCACGTTGAGTGCAACCTCGTATGCCGCCTGGAACTTCATGGCCATGAACTTCGGCGCCCAGAAGAGGTACGCGTTGTTCACAAAGACGATCGCCACGAACCCCGCCGTGGCGCATAGCGCCGACGGGTTGCAGAAGTAGGCGCGCAGCGACTGCGAAATTGTGTGGTCGCGCGACGGCGCACCCTTCGCCGCTGTCCCAGATGTACCAGCCGCACCATCCTTGAGCGCCCAGATGAACGCAATTCCAAGCAAGCATCCCGCCACGCCGAAGGCGATGAACACGTTGCGCCACGTTCCAAGAAAGCCTAGCAGCCATGCAACAACTAGACCCGAGACCATCAAGCCCACGTACAGCGCCGCCTGATGGATCGAGAGCGCAACTGAGCGCGTCTCCTTGTGGTGGACGGCTATCAGCGCGTACGCACTCGGCGCGTAGAAGCTCTCTCCCACGCCTGTCGCGATGGAACGGAAGAACAGCGCGCCGAAAAAGCCCCCGATGAAGCCCATGCACACCGTCATTAGCGACCATGCGATGAGGGAGAGAGTGATGATCCACTTGCGCGAGAGCCGGTCGCCCAGGAAGCCCGCCACCACCGTCATCGCCGCGAGCGTCCAGGAGAGCGTGGTGTTGATCCAGCCGATCTGGACGTCTGAGAGCTTCAGCTCGTCCTGAATCGGGATCGTGAGGATTCCAAAAAGCGCACGGTCCGCCTGGTGAAAGAAGAACGCGCAGCTCAGCATCGCGATAAGGAACCACTTGTACGACTTTGTCATCCTACGGACCCTCCGGCAGTTGGGAGATTAAAATTGGCCACTTGCAACTTTTCCACGTTGGCAACTTTGTCAGACGTCCACATCCTCCGGCATGTGCTGGCACGAGCAGCCCGCGTCGCATGTGACGACTTCTCCAGTCATGTTGCCAGCGTCGGACGATGCGAGAAACGCCACAACATTCGCGATGTCCATTCCACTCGCCTCCCTGCGGAGGGGGCAGTTGAGGCGACGGCGAGCGGCCTTCGCCGGGTCGAGAACGTCCCAGCGTTCCGTGTAGATGTAACCCGGCGCACATGCATTCACGCGGATTCCAAGCGGCGCCAAGTCCAGGGCGAGCGCGCGCACCATCGAGTTGATGGCGCCCTTCGAGGCGCAGTATGCCGTGCGGTGGCGTATCGCCCTCTGCGCGGTGTTGGACGAAAGGAACACCACCGCTCCGCGCGTCTCCTGCTTCATGAAGAACCGGTTGCACGCCATCTGCGTAACCTGGAATCCGCCAATCACGTTCACGTTGAAGACCTCGTGGAACCTGGCGGGATCCATCTCAAGCGGACCTCCATGGCCAAGCCCCTGGTTCGCCGCGTTGTTCACCAGGATGTCAAGACGTCCTGCCTCGCGCTCTATTGTGTCGAATAGCGCTCTCATCTGCGCGATGTCTGAAATGTCGCACGTCTGCGCCGTAAAGCCTTCGACACCGCGTTCCTTGAGCATCTCGACGCCGCGAGCGGTCGATGCATCGCTCGATCCGCACATGAACACCTTCGCGCCTTCGCGCACGAACTTCTCCACAAGGGAGAGCCCCGTGTTACGGTTTCCGCCCGTTACGAGCACCACTTTGCCATCGAATCTTCCCATGCCACACCTCCATCACTCTGTAAGACGGTTGACGCGCATCTCGAGCATTCCGGCCGAAAGCTTCGGACGGCTCTTCACGACAATCCTGAAAGAGTCGGAATCAATCGGATCCTTGAAAGTGGCCGACGAAAAGGCATCCCTCACCGTTGTGTACTTTGCATCCGCCACGTCAGTCCAAGGCAGCCCCGGAAAGAGGCGGCTCTGCACCTTCCACCGCTCCGGCAGCGTGCAGGCGCCGCGTCCCGCGTGGTGGTCGTCGAACCAGTACACCTCGATCGACTTCACCGGCATGCGGGCGGGCAGCTCGATCTCCACCCACTCCTCGGTGCCACGATGGTCCCAGAATGAGAACCGCGGGATCGACTCGTCGGCCGACGATGCAGGCAGCACCCCGTCGAAGAGGGAATCGACCGTGTCGAGCCGCCAGCAGCACGACGCCTTCACGAACACGCCCTGGCTGTTGCCGCTCGCCGTCTCGCGGCTCGTGGCGAACCACGTCTGCATCTCGCCGGCGCCTCTGTGGCACCACGCGAAGAACGGCACCAGCATGAGCCCAGCGCCCTTGAGCGCAGTCATCGGCGTGTTGGCGATGACGATCGGCGAGGGAGAGAGCTCGGCGTCGGGCGGAAGCACCGCGTTGAACGCCCTGCCGCCGTTATCGACGCCTTCCGCGCAGTAGACGAGCGGACCCCGCTCCACGGCGAGGCGGCCGCGGTCCTGCGCCACACGGTCGTCGGCCTTGATGCGCTTCACCTCCATCGGCAGGCTCAGCGTCACGGCGTCTCCGCGCCGCCACGCCCTCTTGACGGAGATGTATCCGTCGGCGCCGGGGATTGACGAAACCGACTTCCCGTTCACCGTGCAGCGCACATCCTCCGCGCGAGAAGGCTTCGTCTGCTCGTAGAGGCCGCCAGGCGCGGGCACGCCTCTCGCCCAGCCGGGCACGCGTATCTTGAGCGTGAACTCGTCGCCGTCGCGCGCGGGGCTGACCGTGAGCGTGGCGACCCCGCTCCACGGATAGTCAGTCTTCTGCGCAAGGCGCACGCGGCCGAGATCAGCCTCGTTCTCCATGAAGAAGTTCCAGTAGAACGTGTTCTTTGCGGCGTCCGAGGCGTATGCCCAGTTGATGAACTGCGGAATGAAGCGCAC
>JAFXIL010000189.1 GCA_017563185.1 Kiritimatiellia bacterium
GATCGGTGATGCGGTCGGGTTTTATAAAATCGGCCTTGAACTTTTTACGGCCGAAGGCCCTGATGTCGTGAAGGCCGTCAAGGATCTCGGCAAGAAGGTCTTTCTCGATCTTAAATTCCACGATATTCCCCGCACTGTCGAGCGCGCGGTCCGTTCGGGCGGCAAGCTCGGCGTCGATCTTATGACGATTCATTCGATCGGCGGCAACGCGATGATAAAGGCCGCGGCCGACGCCGCCGCCGAATTCGGAGCCGCAGCCCCAAAGATTCTCGCCGTAACCGTTCTCACCTCTCTCGACGAGGCTGACCTTAAGGATGTCGGTATTCTTTCGCGCACTCCCGCCGAGCAGGTCCGCTCCGCCGCATATCTCGCGGTCGCGAGCGGCGCCAACGGTCTCGTCTGCAGTCCGAAGGAGGTCGGTGTTCTTTCGAAGTCTCTGCGTGCAGGTACGGTATTCGTCACGCCGGGAGTCCGTCCCGCAGGCGCCGCGGTCGGCGACCAGAAGCGCGTCGCGACTCCCGCCGACGCCGTCCGCGATGGGGCGACTCACCTTGTCGTCGGCCGCCCGATTCTCGCCGCCGCCGACCCCGCGGCCGCCGCGCGCGCGATACGCGCCGAGATGGACGGCGCGCGCTAGTCCTCTGCGCGAAGCGGAGACCGCAAATGGTAATAGACTTCCACAGCCACAATTTCCCGGCGTCTCTCGCCGCGCGCGCCATCGAGGTGATGTGCGGCAAGCTGGCGGCCATGAACGAGCAGATGGGCGGGGACTTCAAGCCCGTCGGCGATGGCACGGTTGCCACGCAGCTGCGCGACATGGACCGCTCGGGCGTTGACATGTGCGTGAACTGCCCAGTGTGCACGCGGCCTGACAACTTCGACGCGATTCTGGCGCGCGCCATCGCCGTGCGCAACGGCGCAGAGGGCGAAGAGGCCGCGCGGCGCATATTCCAGCTGGGATCCATCCATCCCGAGGACCCGCTCTTCGCCGAACGCGTTCAGGCGCTGAAGGCGGCAGGCATTCCCGGAATCAAGCTCCATCCCAACTACCAGGGGATCAGCCTCGGAGATCCGAAGCTCGTTCCGTTCTTCGCCGCTCTGCGCGATGCGGGGCTCTTCGTGATAAGCCACTGCGGATTCGACCCGGGATACATCGACGCGCCCGACGTGGCGGGTCCGAAGCAGATCGCGACGCTCCTCGAGCGCGTGCCAGGCCTCAAGTTCGTGGCGGGGCATCTTGGAGGCGAATGCGGCAACCTGGCCCATGCGACCGACGCGTTGCTGCAGTTCGAGAACTGCTGGATCGACACTGCGGTGATGGTGTACCGCGGCAACAAGCCGGAGGCGCAAAGGGTGGTGCGCGAGTGGCCGGCCGACAGAATGGTGTTCGGCACAGACTACTTCTGGCGCGACGAGGCGAAGATCAAGGCGTGGGTTGAGTCGTTCAGGCCCGATCCAGTCGAGCGCGAAAAGATTTTCCACGTAAACGCCGAGCGCCTGCTCGGAATCGCATGAAGGAGGATTGTAGAATGGAAGGGCACATCGAATCGATAGCGGAGCTGAACGAGATAGTGAGGTCCGGACGCTTCCCGCAGCTGGTGCTGCGCGACGAGGCGAGGCACGTAGAGCGCATTGTGCGCATGGCCGAGCGGATATCGGCGCACATTCCCGCAGTGAGGCTTGTGCTGGTGGCGGGGCCATCCTCCGCGGGCAAGACCACAACCGCGCTGCGCCTCTGCACGAGGCTGCGCGAGAACGGGCTTGAGGCGCGCTGCGTCTGCACCGACGACTACTTCGTGGGCGACGCGCGCAACCCGCGCGACGCGCAGGGAAATCTCGACTACGAGACGATAGAGGCGGTGGACAGAGCGAGGCTCGTGCAGGACCTCTCCGGTCTGTTCGCCGGCGAGAAGGTCCATCTGCGCAAGTTCAACTTCGAGGCGAAGGACGGCTTCGACGACCCCGACGAGACCACTCTTCCGCCGCGTGGCATCATCGTTCTGGAGGGGATACACGCCCTCAATCCGCTTCTCACCGAGGGCATTCCCGAGAACATCAAGTTCCGCGTCTACCTGAACGTCTTCACGCAGCTGCTGGCCGATCCGTGCGATGTGTTCTTCGCGGACGACTCGCGCCTCATCAGGCGGATCGTGCGCGACGCGAACTACCGCAACGAGTCCGCCTCGTCCACGCTCGCTCGCTGGCCCAGCGTGGAGCGCGGCGAGCAGCAGTGGATCAATCCGTTCCGCCGTCTGGCTGACGCAGTGTTCAACACCGCTCTCGACTACGAGCTCGCCGTCCTGAAGACGCATGCGCTCGACATGCTGCGCGGGGTAGAGTCCGACGACAACGGCTTCCGCGAGGCCGAGCGGCTTATAGCCGTCCTCTCCGGCGTCGCCGAGGCGCCAAGCGACGGAGTGCCCGGCAATTCCATTCTGCGCGAGACGATCGGCGGCAGCCAGTTCAGCTATTGATGCTGCATACGGGGCTCAACTCGCTCGACGGAATCCCCGTCGAAGTGGTGCGCAAGCGCGTGAGGCGGATAAGCCTGCGCGTGGACGCCGAAGGCGTGGTGCATCTCAACATCCCGTCGTGGGGCGCGACCATCGCCGAAGGAGTGGCCTTTCTGCGTTCCCAGTGGAAGTGGTGCGTCGCCGCGCGCGCCAAGGCGATGGCGCGGCGCCCTGCAGTGCGCACGCCGCCCACGAAGGAGGAGCTCGCCGCGCTCGTGACGCTGCTTGGAGAGCTGCAGGCGATGTGGACGGCGCGCCTTGCCGAGCCCGGCGTGACGTGGCACTTGAGGCGGATGAAGACGCTGTGGGGCTCCTGCCACTGGACGAAGAGGCGCATAACCTACAACTCGGAGCTCGCGCGCGCGCCGCGCGAGCTGGTGGAGTATGTGGTGGTGCACGAGCTCACGCACCTGCAGGTCCATGATCATGGTCCGCGCTTCCATGCGCTCATGAATGACCGTCTGCCAGGCTGGCCGACTCTCCGCCGGCGCCTCAACAATGGTCACAGAAGGAATTTTTTGGTATAATTATCCGAAATGAAGGCACCTATCAGATTAGCATTGTGCGCCGCTGCGGCAATCTGCGCGCTGGCGGGATGCAGCACCGTCTCTCGCGCCAGGCGCGCGCAGGAGGCGATGGTCCGCTTTACGAACGACGTCGCCGGCGCGCGCGCGCCGGCGCGAGTGAACCTCCTCGGAAGCAGCCTGCAGGACTACGTGGCGTTCGCGGCGGCGAACCGTCCCAATCTCGAGGCTGCGCGCCTCGCCGTCTCAAACGCGGCGCTCGAGCTTGTCTCGGTCTCGGCCGACCGTCATCTCCAGATGTCGCTTTCGGGCGGCTATTCTCAGGCGACTGCAAACACGCACGAGTTCTCGTGGCATCAGAAGCGCGGGAAGGGCACGGCAGACGTCTCGTTCGACCTGCTCATCTGCGACTTTGGCCGCATCGACGCCCGCGAACGCGCAGCGCGCGAGAATCTAGTCTCCGCCAAACGCGCGCTGGCCGAAACCGAGCTCGCAGTCTTCGACGAGGTCTGCCAGGCCTACTTCGCGCTCCTTCGCAGCGACGCGCTTCTCGAGGTGGCGCGCACGAACGAGTTCATGCACGCCGAGCATCTGCGCCAGGCGGAATCGCTCTTCGGCGCGGGCGAGGCGAAGAAGCTTGACGTGCTGAAGGCGCGCGTGGACCTCTCCGACGCCCGGCTCGAGACGATCAACGCATCGAACAACGTGGTCACCGCGGGCGCCGAGTTTCTGCGTTCCCTCGGGCTTGAGAGCGACAGGGCCGCACGCGAGGACGTGCTGGGAGTTTCCACAAACGCGCTTGAGGCAATGGTGGGCGGCCTGCCCGCCACGGCGTACAGCGCCACCGAGGCCCTGCAGATCGCGCGCACCAACTCACCTGCCCTGATGGTGCTGCGCGCCCGCCTGCGCGCCTCAATGGCCGATGTGGACTATGCCATTGCCGACCTCATGCCGAAGGTGACGCTCTCCTCGGCGTTCTCGTTTGTCGATCCCGCCTGGAACTGGAGCTGGGGCTTCCGCGCCGTGCAGTCCGTCCTGGACGGCTTACGCAAGGAGACGGCGGTGGACGCCGCCGTTGTGGCGATGGAGAGCGCACGCACTGCGGTTGAGGCCGCAGAGCAGCAGCTGTCGTGCGACCTCGCCGTAGCCGCCGCAACGCGCGACAACGCCCGGCAGTCGCTTGACACCGCGCGCGTGGAGGTGGCCCAGGCGCGCGAGAACTTCGAGAACGTGATGATGCAGTACCGCGTGGGCGACGCATCGCGGCTCGACTTCACGGACGCCGCCAGCACGCTCGCGAGCGCGCTCGGCGCGCGCGTCAAGGCGTTCTACGCGGCCGAGATGGCCGAGGTCGCCCTCGTTCGCCTCACCGGGCTCGACCCCTGGCCCGCGCCAGCCGTTCAAACCGTTCCCGCCGCATCCATTGAGGACCTCGCAAAATGAAAATCGTAAAGTTCCTGCTGAAGCTGATCGTTTGGCTCGCCGTTCTCGGCGGCGCCGGCTATGGCGTGTACCGCTACATGGAGTCCAAGAAGGAGAGCGCCGCCGTGGTGAGCTACCGCACGGCCAGGCTGGTGCGCACTGACATTGCCCGCACCGTTGAGGCCACCGGCACTGTGCAGCCGATCAAGAAGGTGGAGGTGGGCGCGCAGGTGAACGGGCGCATAGTCAAGCTCTTCGTGGACTACAACTCCGTGGTGACGAACCGCCAGGTTGTGGCGCTCATCGACCCTCAGGTGTACGAGGCGAACTACAAGAGCTCGCTCGGCGAACTGCACTCCAACGAGGCCAACGTGAAGAAGTGCGAGGCGCAGCTGGTGCTTGCCGAGAAGACGCTGCGCCGCAAGGAGGAGCTGGTGAAGAAGGACATGGCCCCCGTGGCCGACTACGACAACGCCCTCGAGGTGCGCGACACCGCCGTCGCCTCGCTCGCCGCCGCGCGCGCGAGCGTGGAGCGCAGCCAGGCGAGCGTCACGCAGGCCAAGGCCAATCTCGACTACTGCACGATCATCTCCCCCGTGAACGGCATCGTTCTGGAAAGATCAGTGGACGAAGGGCAGACCGTCGTCTCGTCTATGAACGCAGTGCCGATCTTCAAGATAGCAACCGACCTCAAGCGCATCCAGGTGGAGGCCACCGTGCCGGAAGCGGACATCGGCAGCGTGAAGGACGGCCAGAATGTGTCGTTCACGGTGGACTCGTATCCCGGGCTTACCTTCACCGGCGTAGTCACGCAGGTGCGCATGGCATCAACCACAACTTCAAGCGTCGTCACATATCCTGTGATCATCGAAGCCGACAATCCGGGCGACAGGCTCTTCCCCGGCATGACGGCCAACATCTCGGTGCACATCGCAGAGGCGAAGGGCGTGCTGGCTGCCGTTTCGGCGGCGTTTCGGTACCGTCCGGCGGACAAACACCTTGGCCCCGAAGGGCAGTTCCCTCCCAAAAAGCAGGCGGAAGGCTCTCACGACGCACGCAAGACGCTCTATGTGCTTGACGACGACGGCGAGCCGAAGAAGCTGCTGGTGGAGACCGGCCTGAGCGACAGCACGTACACGGAGATCAAGACGAAGGAGAATCTCGAGGGCAGGGAAGTCGTTCTAGGCGTCATGGCTGCGCCGACCATGCCGGCGTCTGGCGGGCAATCCTCCAATCCGTTCATGCCCAAGCGCCCGCAGCGTACAAGCAGGCGCACAGGCGTGCAGAGGCCGCCGCGCTGATCGCATGAGATTTCACTTTTTGCGAGATTCCGCTTGCAGGTCCAGATGGATTATGATATACTGTTATTCGTTTTCAACCACGGGGAAGTAGCTCAGTTGGTAGAGCATCACGTTCGCAACGTGAGGGTCGGCGGTTCGAATCCGCTCTTCTCCACCATGTCGGCAAATGCGTTTCGCACGATTGTGCAAAACGCATTTTTCTTTTAACCGCAGAAGGCCAGCAGCTCTTCTCGCAGCAGTTTGCACGCGAGAGCCGTGGAGCGCCCGGAGGGGTCAAGAGACGGGGCGAGCTCCACGTTGTCGAAGGCGACCACGCGGAAGCGGGCGAAGACGTCGAGAAGCGCGGCGAGAAGCTCGCGGAAGCGAAGTCCGCCAGCCTCCTGCGTGCCGGTGCCCGGAAATTCCGAAGGGTCGAGCACGTCCATGTCCACAGTGAGGTACACTGGCGTTCCCGGCGGCAGCGCAAGCTGCGGGAGCGTGGCGCAGGTGTGGCGTTCAGTCTTCACGTGGCCGGCGGACATGAACGCGAACTCGTCGCGCGTTCCCGACCTGATTCCGAACTGGTGGATGCGCCCGTCGCCGAGGATGTCATGGCAGCGGCGGATCACGCACGCATGCGAGAGAGGGTTGCCCAAGTAGTCCTCGCGAAGGTCGGCATGCGCGTCGAAGTGGATGATGTGCAGATCGGGATGCTTCGCCGCGACTGCGCGCACTGCGCCAAGGGTGACTAGGTGCTCTCCGCCGAGAAGAACGGGCGTCTTGCCGGAGCCGAGAATCTGCGCTGTCTTTTCCTCGATCATCGCGAGCGCTGGCTCAGGCGCGCCGAAGGGCAGCTCAAGGTCGCCTGCGTCGTGCACGCGGACGTCTTCGAGGTCGCGGTCCTGATACGGCGAGAAAGTCTCGATGCCGAACGACTCCGCTCGCATCGCCTGCGGCCCGAAGCGCGCGCCAGGCCGGAAACTTGTGGTGGAGTCGTACGGGGCGCCGAATATCACCGTGCACGCGTCCGCGAAAGAAGAGTCTGCTCCGATGAAAGTCATAGGCGGCTAGCGGTTGAGGAGTTCTTTGACGTAGTTGGGGAGGGCGAAGGCGCCGCGGTGGAGATCGGTGTTGTAGTAGCGGGTGCGGATGCCAAGGCGGTTCCAGCGCGTCGCGTCGAGGTCGCCGATGGGATGGTACTTCTTCGAGGCGAAGCCGAAGAGCCAGTGCCCGGAGGGATAGCTCGGGATGTGGCACTGGTACACGGTTGAGACAGGAAACTCCACGGCGATGTGCCGGTGGGCGTCTCTGACCGAGCGCTGGTGGGCGGCGTAGAAGGGCGACTCGTGCTGGTTGATGAGAATGCCGTCATCCCTCAGCGCCTTGAAGCAGGTGCCGTAGAACTCGCGCGTGAAGAGGCCCTCGGCGGGACCGTACGGATCCGAGGAGTCGACGATGATGAGATCGTACTCGGCCTTCTTCCCGCGCACGTAGCGGAGGCCCTCCTCGAACCACACGCTCACGCGCTTGTCCTTGAGCTTGGACGACGTGAAGGGCAGATGCTTCTTCGCGAGCAGCACCACGAACTTGTCCACCTCCACGAGGTCGATGGACTGGATGGTCCTGTACTTGGTGAGTTCGCGCACCGTGCCGCCGTCGCCCCCGCCGATAACGAGGACGTTCTTCACGTTCGGATTGACGGCCATCGGCACGTGGGTGATCATCTCGTGGTAGATGAACTCGTCCTTCTCGGTGATCATCAGTCCGCCGTCCAGCACAAGCACGCGCCCGTAGGCCGGCGTGTCGAGGATGTCGATCTGCTGCACGGCGCTTTTCTTCGAGGCGATCTGCACGGAGGCCTTCATCGAGAAGCGCACGTCGCTTGTGTGTTCGTCGGTGTACCAGAGTTCCATAGCTTTATTCCACCACTTGGATGTAGTCGAGGTTCATGTCTTCGGTGCCCGTCATGAAGCAGCCTCTGTCCTTTGCGAAGAGGATGTGCTCGAGGATGTCGGGGGTGATGCGTTCGCCAGGGGCGACGATCGGGATGCCGGGAGGGTAGCTCATCACGAACTCGCCGGCGATGTGGCCGACCGAGTCCTTCATCGGCACACGGCGCTTCGTGGTGTAGAAGGCGTCCTGCGGGGCCATGGCGATGACGGGGTCGATGTATTCGTGGTCGAAGAGTCCGGCCGGGCTGCGCTCGTGCAGGCGCTTGATCTCGGCGAGGGCTGAGATGAGTCGCTCCACGTCCATCATCCTGTCGCCGGCGGATAGGATTGCGAGCAGGTTGCCGATGTCGCCGAACTCGATCTGTATGCCGTAGTCGTCGCGGAGGTAGTCGTACACCTCGATGCCGGCGAGACCGATGTCGCGTGTGTGCACGGAGAGCTTGGTGCGGTCGAAGGCGAAGGCCGCGTCGCCGTCCACAAGCTCCGTGCCGAAGGCGTAGTAGCCGCCGAGGGCGTTGATCTCCTCGCGCGCGTAGTCGGCGAACTCCATCGTCTTCTCGTACATCTCGTGTCCCTTGTAGTATAGTCTGCGGCGGGCGATGTCGAGCGAGGAGAGAAGCAGGTACGACGCTGAAGTCGACTGCGTGAGCGTGATCGTCTGGCGCACGTAGTCGGGGTTCACCGACTTGCGCGTGAGCAATATCGAGCTCTGAGTAAGGCTGCCGCCCGTCTTGTGGATGGAGGCCGCGGCCATGTCGGCGCCTGCGGCCATCGCGGATATGGGCAGCTCCTCGTGGAAGTAGAAGTGCGTGCCGTGCGCCTCGTCCGCGAGCACCAGCATGCCCGCCTTGTGCGCGATGCGCACGATCTCCTCGAGGTTCGAGCAGATTCCGTAGTAGGTGGGGTTGTTGACGAGGATGGCCTTGGCGTCGGGGTGCTCGGCGATCGCCTTCTCGACGGCGGCTACGGACATTCCGAGCGGTATGCCGAGGCGCTTGTCGCGCCCGGGGTTCACGTAGATCGGCACGGCGCCGTTGACGACGAGGGCGTTGATGGCGCTGCGGTGCACGTTGCGCGGAAGGATGATCTTGTCGCCGCGTCCGCATGAGGACCATATCATGGTCTGCACGGCCGAGGTGGTGCCGTTCACCATGAAGAACGCGCTGTCCGCGCCGAACGCATCGGCGGCGAGCTGCTGGGCGTCCTTGATCACGCTCACCGGGTGGCCGAGGTTGTCGAGCGGCTTCATGGAGTTGACGTCCAGGGCCATGCATAGCGGGCCGAAGTATTCTCCAAGTTCCTGGTTCATTCGCCCGCCCTTGTGCGCGGGCACGTCAAAATGCGCGAGGCGGTTTATCCGCTGCGCGTTCAAAGCCTCGGCGAGAGGCGTGGACTTCTGTTCAAGGTGCAATTCATGAATCCCCTGAGCAGGTTTTTCCGTAGGGGCGTTGCTTCCCGTCGTGCACCCGCACGTGGAGAGTCGCCTATTTCGGAACGAACGGCGCAAATGATACCATAAGCACGGCCCTTGCGCAAGCGACAAAAGTAAAAATCGGCGTTGAACAAGTCCGTCGCGCCGTTGGGAGGTCGGCCTCCGTGCCGGCCACCCCCGAATACGCCTACCAGTACGACGACATCGGCAACCGCATCACTTCCACAAACCTCGGCACCAATCGCACCTACACGGCCAACAGCCTCAATCAGTATTCGGCGATAAGGACTTCGGACTTCAGACTTCCAGTTTTGAGCCTCAGTATCCGGTCGAAGTGGTTCAGGGACGCCATGCTGTGGGGCTGCCTCTGCGTGAAAGGCAGCACGGGAGATTGGCATGGTAGGGACGGCTCTCCGAGCCGTCCGCAATGATGCGCCGTTGATGTTGCGTTGGCGCTTCATTGCGGCGCGCTCGGCGAGCGCGCCCTACCATTTGTCGC
>JAFXIL010000003.1 GCA_017563185.1 Kiritimatiellia bacterium
GAGTTCGGCGGCACAGACGTGGAACGCCTCCAGCTCACCGAGCCGACGTTCCACACGCAGCAGAAGCATCCCAGTTCCAGATGGGTTCAGGGAAACCTCACCGACTCGGCAGACCTGTTCGTGGAGTTCGGGCACAAGGACGCGACGGGCTACGTGCGCGAGATGGATCTTGAGGATGGTCTTGTCACGGTGAAGTACAAGGCGGACGGTGTGGACTACGCCCGCGAATACTTTACGTCCTACCCCGACAAGGTGGGCGCGATGCGCTTTACGGCGTCGAAGAAGGGCGCGTTGTCGTTTGTCGTGCGTGCCCAAGTGCCGTTCATCGACGCGCCGCCGCCGATGGACAGAACGGGAAAGGTGGAGGCGACGGGGAATGAAATTGCGCTCTCCGAGAAGAGCGGTGCGTACGGCGTGAAGCTCGCCGGGCGGTTCAGGGTGCTTTCCGACGGCGCGGTGACGGCGCAGGCCGACGGATCGCTGAAGGTGGAGGGGGCCACCGAGGCGACGGTCGTCTATACGCTCGCGACCAACTACCGGTTCGTGCCGGAGATGTTCGAGGCGTCGAAGGGACAGGGATCCGACAAGAATTACGACAGGTCGCCCTATCTGGGGCCAGACCCCGCCGCCGAGGCCGACCGGCGCGTCGCGGCGGCGTGCGCCCTCGGTTACGACGAGCTGAAGAAGCGTCATCTTGCCGACTTCCGCGGCCTTGTCGGGCGCAGCTCGATCGACGTCGACTTCGACGCGGCGGACATGGCGCTTACGACGCCGGAACTGCGCGCGCTCGGCGGTAACAGCGTCTATCTCCAGGCGCTCTACTGGCGGCTCGGCAAGTTTCTGCTCGCCTCGTCGTCGCGCCCCGGCACGCTCCCCGGCTCGCTCCAGGGCTGCTGGTCCGGTCCCGTGCTGACGACGGCGTGGGGATCGGGCTTCTGGCACAACATCAACGTGCAGATGGACTACTGGGGCGCGTTCTCGTGCAACATGGCGGAATGTATGGAGGCGTACGCCGCCTACAACGCGGCGTTCCGGTCCACCACGAGGACCGCCGCGCGCAACTACATCCGCCGCGTGAATCCGGCCGGCCTGAAGGAGCCGTTCACGGACGACCTCTGGAGCGTCGGCACGGCCGCGTGGCCGTATCAGGTGAGCGGCGCGCCCGGCGGGCATTCCGGCCCCGGAACGGGCGGCTTCACCACGGCGCTCTACATCGACTGGTATGACTTCACGCAGGACCGCGATGTCCTTGAGAAGCAGTGCTGGCCCGTGCTGCGCGGCATGGCGGACTTCCTCACGCGCTGTGTCGTCGAGACGAACGGACTTTACCTCTCCAAGTTCTCCGCCTCGCCGGAGCAGATTCGCAAACGGGGAGGCTACTACAACACGACCGGCTGCGCGTTCGACCAGCAGATGATCCTTCTCAACAACGCCGCGTTCGTGCGCTTCGCGAAACTGCTCGGACGCGAGGGCGACCCGGTCGTGAAGCGTTGCAAGGAGCAGCTGGCGAAGTACGACCCCGTGCAGGTGGGCGAGAGCGGGCAGATCAAGGAGTTCCGCGAGGAGCGCTTCTACGGCGACTTCGTGCGGGAGAAGCACCATCGCCACATCTCGCACCTCGTCGGCGTCTACCCCGGCGCAATCATCAACCGCACCACGCCGGACTGGCTGAAGGCGGCGAGCCGCACGCTCGACCTGCGCGGCGAAATGACGACGGCGTGGGCGCTCGTCCACCGCGCCTGCTGCCGTACCCGCACGGGCGAGGGCGATGCGGCGGTGCGGCTCTTCGGCAATCTCATGGAGGCCAAGACGGCGGACACGCTCTGGTCGATCGCGCACGGCGTCCACATTATTGACGCGAACTACGCGGGCGCGGCGCTGTTTGCGGAACTGGTGCTCCAGAGCCACGAACTCGACGAGAAGGGCAATTTCGTCATCGACCTGCTGCCGGCGCTGCCGTCCGCGTGGGCGAAGCACGGCTCGTTCCGTGGCCTCTGTGCGCGCGGTGGTTGGGAAGTAGACTGCGAGTGGCGCGACGGCAAGCCGGTGAAGGTGAATCTTCGTCCGGGCCCGCACGCCGGTCCGAGACCGCTCGTCCGCTTCGGCGGCAAGCCTTTTGATTCCAATTCGAATCGTGAACCCACGCCCGGGACCGTTGCTGTGAATCCGTCCGTCTATAATGTGTTATGGTGGTTGAAGGCACATCAGCAGAAGAACGGAAGCTGGAACGATGGGCCATGCCCTGTTGCCTCGACATCGCTTGCCGTGTGCGCGATGCTCTCATGTGGCGAGTATCCTGACAGCTTCAGTCCGTACAAAAAAGATTTCCGCGACATGTTAATCTTGGCAGCCGAATATTTATTGGGATGCGTGTCTGTAACGAACGGTGTTGTGCATGTTCTAGGCTCAGATCAGGATGAGCGTGCGTTGCCGCTCGTGACCAAGGCTTTGTGCGACATCTATGGTATCACGTGCAATCCAAACTTTAAGGAACACGCCGCTGCTTGTTTGCGGCAACTTGCAATTGCCACCCGTGCATTGTTGGCTTCGGGTGCATGGAGCGGGAAGGAAGATGTCCTTCTCTGGTCGGCGGAAGCATTGACCGCAGGGAAATGGAGCCGTTGTAGCGAAGACTTGTCAAGGGAGGATATCAACAAGCTTTGCGGCGAAATATCTGAAGCAACCGTCGGCATGAACGACAATGGATATCATGGGGGCGTGAAGAGGTTTCGGGCATGGATGAAGAGGGGAGCCACGGCGAAAGACGACGAGGCGTATCGTGATTGGATGAAGAGCAAGAAGGCGTCGTTTATCAAGTCTAGCAAAGAAGAACTGCCCGCTGTGGCGGATACCAAGGGAGTTTTGCATCGCAAGTTCTTCCTTTCCGAGAGCATTGACGCTAAGCCCAGTGGACTTGGCGTTTCGGCAGATTCAGCGCTCAGCGTGATGGAACTTATGATCGGCGGCGGCGGAAGGCGGAACTTGCCGATAATAGAGGAGTCATCGGATAATGCGCAGCCGACAAACGATGATGTGTCCGTTTCGGTTGAGATTTGAGACGTAAAACAGATTCCCCAAGAGGTTTGGCCGCAAAGAACGCAA
>JAFXIL010000190.1 GCA_017563185.1 Kiritimatiellia bacterium
TAGGTCTCCCGAACGTCGGGAAGTCCACGCTGTTCAACGCTCTCACGAAGCGGCAGCAGGCAGCGGCGGAGAACTACCCGTTCTGCACGATCGAGCCGAACTCGGCAATCGTCGAGGTGTCTGACCCGCGTCTCGAGGCGCTGGCGGCGATTGCGCATCCGCAGCAGATCATCCGCGCCACTGTGGAGTTCACCGACATCGCCGGCCTCGTGAAGGGCGCATCGAAGGGCGAGGGACTCGGCAACAAGTTCCTCGCGAACATACGCGAGTGCGACGCGATCCTGCACGTTGTGCGCTGCTTCGAGAACGACGACATCATACACGTTCAGGAGGGCGGCAACAAGTCGGCCCCAATCGACCCCGCAGGCGACGCGGAGGTGATCGAGACCGAGCTCGTCCTCGCCGACATGGAGCAACTGCAGAAGCGCTGCGACAAGACGCGCAACGAGGCCAAGAGCGACCCGAAGAAGTGTCCCGAATTCGACGCCATGACGGCTCTTCTCGCCCACCTCGGCGAAGGCAAGCCTGTGCGCACCTTCCCGCGCGCCGAAGGCGACCCGATTCTTCCCGTTCTCCGCGACCTTCACTTTCTCACCGACAAGAAGACCATCTACTGCGCAAACGTGGCAGAAAGCGACCTCGCCGCCCCGGAGGCCAACCCTCACGTCGCCGCGCTCAAGGCCTACGCCGACGCGCAGGGATGCGAGATGGTGACCGTGTGCGCGCAGATGGAGGCCGACCTCGCAGGCCTTTCGGACGACGATGCGCGCGAGTTCCTTTCGAGCTACGGCCTCACCGAGAGCTCGCTCGACCGCACGATCAAGCTCGCCTACCACACGCTCGGCCTCGCGAGCTTCCTCACGGCCGGTCCGAAGGAGGTGCGCGCCTGGACGTTCCGCCGCGGCTGGAAGGCGCCGCAGTGCGCTGGCGTGATCCACACCGACTTCGAGAAGGGCTTCATCCGCGCGCAGGTGATATCGTTCGACGACTACGTGAAGCACAACGGCGAGGCGGGCGCTCGCGCAGCAGGCGCGCTGCGTCCGGAAGGCAAGGAATACGAGATGCAGGACGGCGACGTGGTGGAGTTCATGTTCAACAAGTAAAGGCGCGCCAGAATGTCAGAAGTCGCCTCATCCACGAACGGCATAACCTTCGCCGAGTTTGCGTCCTGGACAGGCGCGAAATGCGAAGGACCTCTTCCCGAATCTTTCTCACGCGTCACATTCGACTCGCGTCTGGTTGCACCTGGCTGCCTCTACATGGCGTTTCCCGGCGCCACGCGCGACGGACACGAATTCGTGGCGCAGGCGCTTGAGAAGGGCGCCGCGGCGGCGCTCGTGCGCAACGACTGGCGGGGCGCACGGCCCGGAATGCCTCTCGTGCGCGTTGACGATCCGCGCGCTGCAATGACGTTGGCGGCGCGTGCGTGGCGACGTTCGCTCAGGGCGACGGTCATAGGCGTGACGGGCTCGGCTGGAAAGACCACGGTGAAGGAGCTCACGGCCGCGTTCCTGCGCGCGGGCGGCCATCGCGTCCATGCGACGGAAGGCAACTACAACAACGACCTCGGCGTGCCGGTGACGCTTCTATGCGCGCCGCGCGACTCGGAGTTTCTCGTTGTTGAGATAGGGTCCAACCACCCTGGCGAGATACAGCAACTTGTGGACATCGCCCTGCCTGACGCCGGCGTGATATCTTCGATAGGCACCGCGCACATAGAGTTCTTCAAGACGCAGGACGGCATCGCCCGGGAGAAGGGCGCGCTCCTCGCGGGCCTAGGCAGATGCGGCAGCGCGCATGTGGAGCCGTTTGCAGTTCTCGCGAAGGAGAACGCGCGCTATGAGAAGCTTTCTGCAATGAGCGCGGGCCGCGTGGTCACGACGTCGCTTGACGAGCCATGCGCCGCCAGATTCGCCGAAGCACTGAAGGTGCGTCTTCCCGGGCGGCACAACGTGCTGAACGCGCTTCTCGCGGCGGCGTGCGCCGCGCAGTTCGGCGTGAGCGAAGAGACGTGCCTTGCGGCACTTGCGCATGTGCGCCTGCCGGGCGGACGTTGGCGCGTCGTGGAGCAGGGCGGCGTAACGTGGGTCGACGACACGTACAACGCCAACCCCACCGCCATGGTTGCCGCTCTTGAGACGTTTGCCCAGATTCCGTGCGAAGGGCGCCGCATCGCCGTGCTTGGCGACATGTTCGAGCTTGGCGAGAAGGAGGCGTTCTACCATTCGCAGGTTGGCGCGCGCGCGAAGGAGCTGCAAATCGACGAGCTAGTGTTCGTGGGCGAGCGGGCGTGCGGACCGATGGCGGATGGTTATGGCGCGAAGTGCGTTCGCGCGGCGAGCCTTGACGAGGCGCGCACGGCGCTTGATGAGATCGTCCGCCCAGGCGACATGGTGCTTCTCAAGGCGTCCAACAGCATGCATCTCGGCCGGCTTGTGCCAATGATTTCCGCAACCCCAGAAGAAAAGGCCGAGCCCGAAAACAAGGCTCCAGCCGAGCCGCGCGCTGACGTACGGCAGCAAGCAGTGCGAGCGCAAGCCCGTTGAGGGCGGCCGTCAATTGACGGCGCGGAGAATGAGTCCCTTGAGGTAGAGACCCTCGGGGAACGAGAGCGACACGGGGTGGTCGCCTGAAGCCTGACGCGTTCGCGCGACGATCTGGAAGTCGCGCTTCGCGTCGAAGGCGGCCTCGGCGCATATCTTGTCGAAGAGGTCCGGCGTGACTGCGCCCGAGCAGGAGAATGTGGCGAGGATGCCGTTGGGGCGAAGGAGCTTCATAGCGAGGAGGTTGATGTCCTTGTACCCGCGCGTCGCGCGCATTAGGCCGGACTTCGTGTCGGCGAACTTCGGCGGGTCGAGCACGATCATGTCGAACGAGCGGCCCTGGTCGCGGTAGAGGCGCAGCTGCTTGAACACGTCGGCCTCAACGTAGTCGCACTTCGTGCCGCAGAGATGGTCGAGGTCGGTGTTGCGGCGCGCGAGGTCGAGGGCGGCGGAAGACGCGTCCACATGCGTCACGGAGAGCGCGCCCGCGGCGCGCGCGGTGAGGCCGAAGCCGCCGGTGTACGAGAAGCAGTTGAGCATATCGGCGCCGTTCGCGAGCGAGCCGACAGCGGCGCGGGCGTCGCGCTGGTCGAGGTAGAAGCCGGTCTTGTGACCGCGGCGGACGTCCACGAGATACTTGATTGCGCCTTCCTGGATTGGAATCAGATCGGGCGGCTCCTCGCCGGCGAGAAGGCCTACTTCGTTCGGCAGGGGGGCGTCCGCGGCGGGAGCGGATGGGCGCAGACCCTCGCGCGTGCGGGAGTCGACGTCGCTACGGTTGTACACCCCGCGGCAGCCTGGAACGAATTGGCAGATGGCGTCCACTATTGCGTCTTTCCAGAACTCCGCGCCTGCGGAGGCGAGCTGCAGCACCACGAAGCCGTCGTAGTAGTCGGCGATCACGCCGGGCAGGCCGTCGTTTTCCGCGTTGATGAGGCGGAAGGCGTTCGTCTCGCCGCGAACCCAGAAGTCGGCGCGGCGACCGATGGAGGCGGCAACGAGGTTGGCGATGAAGGCGGCGTCAGGAACGGCGTCCGGCGAGAAGCTGAGCATGCGCACGCGTATCTGGCTTGCGGGGGAGTACGATCCATATCCGATGGTGCGGCCTTTGGAGTCTTTGACCGCCACCGTCTCGCCCGATGCGGGGGTGCCTGTGACGTCACGAACTGCCCCTGAGAATATCCAGGGGTGGTGGTGGATTGTGGAATAGTCGCGCTTTGGATTGAGTGTTATGCTGTTCATGGCGACGAATAGTATATCATGAAAAATGGCTTCAGGGGGTTTCCATCTGCGAAGAATTTTGGTAAAATGTAACTTCCATGTCAAAACAAGACTACAGTTTCTCTGGCCTGATGGAGGTGGCGAAATGATGTTCGCCGCCTCATCGCCGTCGGTGGAGGTGTCGGCCGTGGCCGTGTTCTGCGCGCTTTGCCTGCTGCTTTTCGTGGGCAAAGCGGCGCGTGCGCGGCTCTCATTCCTGCAGAAGCTGTATCTTCCAAGCTCGGTGATCGGCGGGCTCCTTGGGCTTCTGGTGGTTTCACTCGCGGGTTCATTTCTTCCCGACGGGGCGAGACCGGTCTTCGACGCGCATGTGAAGCTCGCGCGCGACGTGCCGGGATTTCTGATCAACGTGATTTTCGCCACGCTCTTTCTCGGCAAGGCGCTGCCGCGCATGAAGACCGTCGTGCGCCTCGCGTTTCCGCAGCTGTGCGTGGGGCAGATCATGGCGTGGGGACAGTATGTGGTGGGCCTTGGGCTCACCGGATTCGTCTTCAAGAAGCTGTTCTTCGGCGGTTCTCATGTGTCGGAGCTTTTCGGCAACCTGCTCGAGGTGGGATTCGAGGGCGGACATGGAACTGTCAGCGGACTCGAGGAGAGCTTCAAGACGTTCGGCTGGGCCGAGGGCACAGCCCTTGGATACACAATGGCAACGGCCGGCATGATCATCGGCATCGTGCTTGGCATGACGATGGTGCAATGGGCGTTCCGCAGGGGAATCGTCAAGGAGGTGGTGACCTTCGACGAGCGCAAGACGCACGAAAGAAGAGGCCTGCATTTGAAGGGACGCCGTCCCGACGCGGGCAAGCAGACCGTGATGTGCGACTCGATCGACTCTCTTGCCTGGCACATCGCCGTGGTGGGCCTTGCCGTTCTCATCGGCTTTGGAATGCTCAAGGGACTGCAGGCGGCCGAAGTCGCGCTCTTCCCCGAGGCTGAGACGCGCATCTTCAGGGGCTTCCCGCTCTTTCCTCTCTGCATGCTCGGCGGCGTGCTGCTGCAGTTCGTGACGAAGGCGATGAGGAAGGATCTTCTGATCGACCGCGGTCAGATGGAGCGCATTTCCGGCGCCACGCTCGACTTCCTCGTGGTGTCCGCCGTTGCCACGATCCAGCTCAAGGTGGTTGCGGCCAACTGGCAGCCGCTCGTGATCACCATCGTTGCAGGCACGGCCTGGAGCGTGTGGGTGGTGATGCGCGTTGCGCCCCGCGTGTTCAGGACGGCGTGGTTCGAGCGCGCAATGGCCGAGTTTGGCCAGGCGACGGGCGTCACGGCAACTGGACTAATGCTTCTTCGCACGGTCGATCCCGAGAACCGCACGCCCGCCGCGGTGAGCTTCGGCTACAAGCAGCTTCTGCAGGAGCCTGTGATGAGCGGCATCTGGACTGCGCTCGCCTTTACGCTCGTCTTCAACATCGGCTGGTTCAAGGTGTGGCTGATATCGCTCTTCATGCTGCTCGCGTGGGGCGGCGTGGCGGTGTACATCAACCGCATGAACGCGCGTTCGCACGCCGCGCATTAGAAAGAGCATGCCTACTTGCGATAGCGGTGGGTCGACTCGGCGTGGCGCTTTTCCTCGCGCGCGCTTTCGGCCTTGAGGCGGCGGTACGCCTGCCAGCGTTCGCACGAGAGGGTGCCGTCGGCAAGTGCCGCCTTGACGGCGCAGCCAGGCTCGGTGTCGTGGTGGCAGTTGGAGAACCTGCAACCTGAGAATAGCGCCTCGACGTCGGCAAAGGCGTCTGATATTCCATCCTCCGCCTCCCACATTCCAATCTCGCGCATTCCAGGTGTGTCGATCACGAGCGCGCCGCAAGGGAGGCGCACGAGTTCGCGCTCGGTGGTGGTGTGGCGGCCTTTGGAGTCCCACTCGCGCACTTCAAGA
>JAFXIL010000191.1 GCA_017563185.1 Kiritimatiellia bacterium
AGGCGGATTAGTCCTTCCTCCATGAACGGCCTCTCCGGAGAACGTCCACTCGGATACCACACCTCGGCTGCGCCGGCGGGGAAATCCGCGCCCGGCTTGAGAACGAGCTCACGCTCGTGGGTGCCGCTCGACTCTGAAAAGGCGAACACGCGCGCTCCGCCGCTCTCGCCGCAGGCGACTTTGAACGCGCGAGCGTCCACCTGCGACATCTGCGGAGAGAGAACGGCGGCAGGATCCGCGACCATGGCTTCGGCGAGGGGCTTGAAGTCGCCAGGCGCCTGCAGCTCCATATCCCCGCGCACGCCACTAAACACGGCGAATACGGCAGCTGCGGCAACTAGAAAAACCTTGTAAATCATCGTATTCTTAATGGCATGGTCATCTTTTCTCAGACTTTCCTACTGAAGACGACACTTGATCTCGTAGTCGCCAGGCTTGTAGGTGGCGGGCTTAGCGCCAGGAACGGGAGGAATCACCGTGGCCGTGGCGTCTGCAGGGACTGAGAAGTTCCATATCCACGTGTCGCCGTCGAAGCGCCAGGCGCTCTTCACCACGCCGTGCGGAGTCTTGTACTCGGCCTTCACGTAGCCAAGGCGGCGATCGGGCTTCGGGGCCATAACGATGTTCTTGAAGCCGGGCGCGCTCGGATCGGCGGCAATGCCGGCAGCGGTCTTGTATATCCACGCAAGAACGGCACCATAGGCGTAGTGGTTGAAGCTATTCATGCCGACGGGACCAAATCCCGTGGCCTTGACATAGCTGTTCCAGCGCTCCCAGATCGTCGTAGCGCCCTGATCGACGGAATAGAGCCAGCTCGGGTTCTTGTGCTGAAGAAGAAGCGTGTACGCGACGTCGGCCATGCCGTTCTCGGTGAGAGTGTCCATCAGGATGGACGTGCCGAGGAAGCCGGTCTGCAGGCAGTCGCCATGGTCGGCGATGTTCTTCTTGAGGGCCGCGGCCATGCGCGCCTTCGCCGCCCCCTCCACGAGACCGAGCTTGAGCGCGAAGAGCGCGGGCGTCTGCATCGTGTTGAGCAGGTCTAGCTTGAACTTGCCGTCGGCGTCGAAGAACTTCTCCTTCAGGTACTTGCGCGCATCGGCCTGCATGCGGGCATATTTTGCGGCGTCGGCGCTGCTGCCTGCGGCAATGGCCATCTCGCGCATCATGCCGGAGTTCCAGAGCCAGTAGCACGCGCCGAGGTATTCCCAGTAGTGGACAGCCTCGGCCTTCGGACCACGCTGGCCGCGGAATCTGCCGCTGCAAGATTCAAGTGCCTCGTAGCTGAGCCAGTCGGCCCACTGGTAGTTGCGGCATTCGCCCTGGATCGCCTTGTGCTCATAGCGCGTCTCGGCGCAGCGCGCCATGTACTTCTCCATCGCGGCCCAGTTCTCCTTTATGATCTTCACGTCGCCGAACTGCTTCCACACCTGGTAGGGCACGATCACGCCGGCGTCGGACCAGCCGAGGCGCATCACGTCGCCGCTGCCGTACTGGGCGAGCGGCGCAACGCCGGGGAAACCGCCCTTCTCGTGCTGCGTGTCGCGCATGTCGCGCATCCACTTGTGTAAGAAGCGCGACGTGTCGGCATTGAAGGAACCGGCCTCCGCGAACACCTGCGTGTCGGCCGTCCAGCCGAGGCGCTCGTTGCGCTGCGGGCAGTCGGTGGGCACGGAGAGGTAGTTGGAGAGCTGGCCCCAGTAAACATTGGAGATGAGCTTGTTCACGTCGGCCACGCCGGTCTCGATGCGGCCGGTCTCCATCTCCTTCGTGATGGACGTCACGGGCACGCTCTCGACGTCGAGCGACACGTCGCCATCCGCCGTCACGGAGATGTAGCGGTAGCCGAAGAACGTGAAGCGCGGGAAGTAGTCGGCCGGCGCGTCGCCAAAGGTGTAGACAAGGCGCATTCCCTGGCCGGGCATGCGCAGGTTCTTGCGGTAGACGGATCCGGAAGGACCGTCGTTTCCGCGGCGGCGCTCGCCGTTCGCCTCGTTGAGCATCTCGGCGGGGAGGCACGTGAGCGTGACGCCGGCCTTGGCGGTCATGCGGAAGTGTGGAACAGCGGCGGCGTTCTGCCCGAAATCGACGACGAGCGTCTCGCCAGGCTTCACGGCGAGCCTCTCGCCCTTTTTGAAGACGCGCGTCTTGACCACGGTGCCAAACACGCCGTTTGCCGCGCCGGCGACGCCGTTCCAGCAGTATGCCTCCACGGGCTTAAGGGCAAGGTCGAAGCGGCGCACAATCTCAGCGCCTTCGTTCGGGAACACCTCACCGCCGAAGTCGTCGCACACGATCGCGGGCGCGAACGAGGCGGCGCCATTCACGGGCGCGGAGACACGGGAGTCGTATATTTCGCCGTCGAATATGGCGGCGCGCTTCACGGGACCGCCCACGCCGGCCGTCCAGTCGCGCGCGTTCGTGGTGCGCACCTCGCGCGTGCCGTCTGCATATTCGATGAACAGCTCGCAGCGGAACGCGCTGCGGCGGCCGACGTAGTTGACGATCTTGTCGCGCCACCATCCGGCGGAGACCTCGGCGGCCAGCACGTTGGCCTCGCCCTTGGCGCGGCGGAGGGCGTCCGTCACGTCATAGACGAAGTAGTGCTTTGTCTTGCGACCGTGCGTGAAGCCGGGCTTGAGCGCGTTCTCGCCGCCCACGCGCGCGCCGTTCACGTACACCTCGAAGACGCCAAGGCCGGCGACTGCCCACTCGGCCTTGCGGATGTCGCGTGTGTTTGTGAATCTGGAGGCGAACCAGCTTGTGCCTGGCGCGGAAAGCTGACTGCGGCGTGTCGCGTCGTCCGCCACCTTGGCGTCGGCAGCGGCGATCCAGTCGCTCTCGTATGGAGCCACGCCGGCCACGTCGCGCATGCGGGGCGCGGCGCGGCGCACGCCTTCGGCGCAGCGGTACCAGGGTTCGCATCCGTAGTCGCCGATCACGGCGGGCTTCTCGTACTTGATGCCGTCGATGGTCGCCGTCCATGCCACATCGCCGGTGCGCAGCATACGCGCCTTGCCGTCTAACTGGCCGGCGTACTTGAGGGCTGCGATGAAGCCGGCCGACTTGTCCACGTTCTTGCCTTCTACCTCAACGACGTTGCGCCCCGCCTTGACCGCCTGGCGGAGGTCCCACACTACGGTCGGCTTGCGCCAGTCGTCCGTGCCGGTTCCCTGGCGCGCGACCTCGCGTCCGTTCACGCGCACCACGGCCCCGTTGTCGCAGGTGAATATGAGCTGCGCGCAGGAGAGCGGACCTGACGGCGCGTCGAACGCCGCGCGGAACGTCACCTTCTGGTTGTCTTGCACCCCCTGCGGGTGCCATATCCACTTAGCGCCTTCAAGCGTTGCCGTGCGGGCCGGGGCGGCCGGCACGGTCGCCGACAAGAACGCTGCGAGGGCGAGAATCCATCCAGATACGGTTCTGTTCATTTGATGCCTTTCCTTTAGAGCGGTTAGTGGATAATAGTAGTATAGCAAAACACCTCGCTCGAAGTAAAGTTGCAAAACGGGAGCCTTTCTATCTCCGGTTCCATTTCATCGTCTATGCTCGCAATCATACACTCGTGCAAGAAAGAATTGGGCGAGACGGTGCTATTGGCACCAAGGTGATCGGCAAACCCGAGAATGGCTGTTTTGTCTGTGTACCAACAGTCAAAAATTCTGCGCTCGCTCAGTCAGCCTAGCGGATCTTCACGAGCAAAACGAAGAGAAGCGGCATCAGAAACGCCTGCATGAGAACGAAGCGCACAAGCACCTGCGAGTTGGACCACTTGAGGTTCTTCTTGCACTGGTCGTGGAGAGGGAAGCGCACGCTCTGCAGCAGCTTCACGATGACGTTCTTGCGCTTCTCCTCCTCCGGCTCGAGCATGGATGGCGGGCGCACCTCCAGGCCGCACTTTCTCAAGGCGCGCAGCAGCAGGATCTTCACAAGCCCGCCTCCCCCGTTCACCAGCACCACCGGCGCGAACGCGAGTATCAGGAACGGGTTCTCGGTGACCATCACTCCTGTGCCCACCAGAAGGCCAAGGAAACGCGAGCCCGCATCGCCCATCAGCGCCTTGGAAGGCTCGGCGTTCCACCACAGATACCCCGCGAAACCGCCTGCCACCGTCATCAACAGAATAGCCCAGCGCACGGCGAGGTAGTTGTGGGTCACGAGCAGGTAGTTCGCCATCGGGCGGTAGCCAGTGACGGTGTAGAGGAACACCGCGAGCGCCGCAAGCGAGATTAGAGAAAGAGAGCCCGCGAGCCCGTCCACTCCGTCGGAACAGTTCGTGGTATTCATCGAGAGGAACAGCACAAACGCCGCCACAGGCACGTATATCCACCAAGGCAGCATCCACGCCCCTCCTGGGAGAGGTCCCTTCGCGAAGAAAGGCACCCACATGCGTCCCTCTAGCGTGGAGAAGAGGAACACCGCCACGCCAATGCATACCGCCGCATCTAGAAGTCCCTTCTTCAGCTGCCCCCACGGCTCTACGGCGCGGTCGTCGAGATACCCAAACGCCATGGCCATGTACAGGCACAGCACCATGCCCAGCACGGGTCCCGAAAGCGGCATCACCAAGAGCACGATCGGCAGAACGAGCAGCGACACCCAGAGGCCCGTGCCAGTGGGCTTGCCCGCGCTCTTCATGCCGTCAGGCCCGAGAATTGCCTTGCCGTGGTCGTGCGGCGAGAAGCGCCACAGCTTCGGCAGCAGAAAAAGCACTGCGAACGCCGCGAGAAACGTTCCAGCCGAAAGGAGGAGCGCATGCGAGCGCAGGAGGCGGAAAGGCCCCCAGAAGCGCTCAAGGTACGGTGCTATGAAGTAGAGCATCTATCCCTTTCCGGCCGCGGCTACTGCGCCACGGCCGCACGGCCAAGGTCGAAGGCCTTCTTGTTGATGTCAAGCAGCTTCGCCTTCAGCCCAGTGAAACTCTCCTCCATGGCCTTGGTCCACTGCGACTCCCTGAACGGCGTGAGCACTGAAATCGCGCCCGCGAGCACCATGTTCATCGTGCGGACGTTGCCCACCTCCTCGGCGATCTTGGCGGCGTCAACCACAAGAGCGTCGGGGAACGCCTTCGCAAGGCGCGTCTCGAAGTCGGAGACAGGCTGCTGAAGGCCGCTCGAGACGGTGACCGGCACGATGTCGACATTGTTGATGAGCGCCTTGCCGTCCCTCGCGAGGAAATGGCTCCAGCGCAGAGCCTCAAGACGGTCGAACGCCACGAGTATGTCGCTTTGCCCCTCGGGGATGATCGGCGAGAACACCTCGGTGCCGAAGCGAACGGACGATATAACGCTGCCGCCGCGCTGCGCCATTCCGTGGATCTCGCTCTTCTTCACGTCCATTCCGGCTATGGCCGCCGTGCGCGCGAGCATGTTCGCCGTGAGCAGGATTCCCTGCCCGCCCACGCCAACGAGAGATACGTTTATCGTCTTCATGCCTCCACCGCCCTTTCAACAGCGAGTTCCGGATCGATCTCCCTCTTCAGAGCGCTCTCAATGCCCTCCTTGAGGGTGAGCAGCGCGTAGGGACAGCTTCCGCAGTGGCCCACGAGCTTGAGGAACACCGTCTTGCCTTCCATCTTCACAAACTCAAGGTCGCCTCCGTCCGCCTGCAGCATCGGCCGCAGCGCGTCGAGCTTTTCCTTAACCTGTTCTTCTAGGTTCATTTTCTGCCTTTCTTCGCCTTTAAAATCGTTGAGATTAGTATATCATTTTTTTGCCGCTTCGAAGCGGATGCTTGCGGCGCGGCCATGGGCGTCTAGGCCCTCCACCTGGGCGAACGCCTCGATCGTGGCGCGCGTCTCGGCGAGGTCGCCGCGCGTGAACGCCACGAAAGAGTGGCGGCGGCGGAAGTCGTCGGGCGTGAGGCCGTTGAACATGTTCGCCGCGCCGCCCGTGGGCAGCACGTGCGAGGGACCTGCCACGAAGTCTCCGGCCGACTCTGGAGTCCACGCGCCAGCGAACACAGCGCCCGCCGAGCGCACGCCCTTCATCAGCGCAAGAGCGTCCTTGCACATGATCTCGAAGTGCTCCGGAGCGAAGCGGTTCACAAGCTCAAGACCTTCCTCGAGAGTCGGCGTGACGGCGAAGAGGATGCCGTCGCGGTCCATGACGCGCTCGACGAGCGCGCGGCGCGAGAGCGTCTTCGTCTGCTCCAGCAGCTCGGCCTTCACCTCTTCGGCAAACGCGGCGCTCTGCGTGACGAGAAGCGACTTCTCCCATCCGGAGCCGTGCTCCGCCTGCGAAAGGAGGTCCGCGGCCACCCACTTCGCCGGCACCGTGCCGTCGGCCAGCACTGCGATCTCGCTAGGACCCGCCACCTGGTCGATTCCAACGAATCCATACACTTGGCGCTTGGCGGCCGTCACGTACGCATTGCCCGGTCCGACGATCTTCTGCACCTTCTTGACGGACTTCGTTCCGAACGCCATGAGGCCAATCGCCTGGATTCCGCCCACGCGGTACACCTCTGTGGCTCCTGCGAGCCTCAACGCGTACAGGAGCACCGGATTCGGCGTGCCGGCGGGGCCAGCCGGCGTGCAGGCCACGATCTCCTTCACGCCGGCGGCCTTGGCGAGCGTGACAGTCATCACGCTGGTCGAGGCCAGAGGGGCAGTGCCGCCCGGCACATACACGCCCACGCGGTCCATGGGCGAGAAGAACTCGCCGGCGGAACCGCCCTTCGGCGTCTTCATGCGCCATGGGGCGCGCAGAGACGCCTTGGAGAACTTCATCACGCGGCGGTGGGCGTCCTTGACGGCACGCTTGAGCCCTGGCGACACCTGCGCCTCGGCGGCGGAGAGCTCGGCCTCCGTCACGCGGAACTGGCGGGGCGAGAGCTTCGCGCCCTCGAACTTCGCCACGTACCGCGCCACGGCGGCGTCGCCCTCCTTGCGGATTGCGGACAACACTTCAGCCGCCGCAGCCTCCGCCTCCTCCGGGAACGCGCTGCGCTCTAGGAACTTCGTCACGAACCTGCTCTGCGGCTTCGCAGCCGCCCACTCTACGATTCTAAGCATTTCTCTTTCGTCTTCTCTCTGAATGTTTTTGAATGCTCGATGGTTTGAAGTTTTGAAAGTCCCGCTAACCACGAATCACGAGCCACGAACCAGCCGCGAGAAGTCCCAATCGCCGCGCTTCGGCGCCTTGAGGAACTTGTTCGCCTCAGGCTTGTTCGTGAAGCGCATCGCCCTGCGGCTGAATTCAAGGCTCTCGCCGGGGAACCTGAGCGCGATGCAGCCGATGAGAAGAGCCTCGGTGAGCGGCGCCGCATAGGAAAGCTTTGAGCCGCACCTTTCAAGGTCGCCGGCGAGGCAGGCCTCCACGAACTCGCGGTAGTGGTTGTACCTGGACGCCTTGTCGCCCTTAGCGATCGCCGCATTGACGGCGGCCTTGTCGCCTGCAATGCACACTGGCTTCGCCGCATGCGATTCACCGATGGTCGTCGCCTTCGTGCCGACTACGATCAGTCCGTTGCTGGGAATGATAGACGCGATCTTCGCCGGCGCCTTGTAGGGCTTGCCTTCCTTCTTCGCCTTCTCGGCCTTCTTGGCCTCGGCCGCCGCGCCAAGCTCGGCCGCGTATGCCTCGAGGCCAGGCACGATCTTGGGATCGGGCTTCACTCCGCCGTCGGTCCACACAAGCTTCACGCCCTTCGGAATCCACTTGTTGGGCGCGAAGATCATTTCAATGCTGGACTTCTTGGGATAGGCGATGTCGATCGCCCCCTCGCCGAAGGTGTCGGCCTTGACCGCGAACGGAAGGCCGAGCTCGAACGTCCAGAACGCCGGGTCGGCGTTGTGCACGGCCATGTCGCCGATGGCGCCGCAGCCGTAGTCCCACCAGCCGCGCCACCTGAAGGTGTGATATGCGCTGGAGAAGCCATGGTCGGCGCTCGGGCCGCACCAGCAGTCCCACGAATCCTTCGCAAATTGCGCCGGAACCGGTTCCACCTTCGCGTACTTTCTCATGCCCTGCGGCCAGATCGGACGGTCGCTCCAGCTGTATATCGCCTTGATCTCGCCCCACGCGCCCGCGTCACGGATCGCCTTGTAGCGCCACACTCCGGGGTGGCCCTGGTTGCCCATCTGCACCACGCGCTTCGTGCGCAGTGAGGTCTTGAGCATCAGCTCGCACTCCTCCACTGTGCGCGCAAGGGGCTTCTGCACGTACACGTGCTTGCCTGCGTTCATGCAGTCGATGGAGATGTAGGCGTGGGTGTGGTCGGGCGTGCCCACCTGGACGGCCTCGAACTTGTCGCCCATCGTCTTGAGCATTTCTCGGTAGTCGGTGAACTTGGGGATGCCGGGATATTTCTTCTCCCAGTGGCCGAACTTCCTGGGGTCGATGTCGCACACGGCAACGAGCTCGCAGCCGGCGCTGATGAGACTCTCGGTCGCGCCGCGGCCCATGCCGCCGCAGCCAACGGACGCTATCCTGAGCTTGCGTCCTGCAATCTTGCCAGTGAACTTGTCCTGCGGCGCAATATCGATCTTGGCGGCTCCAAGCGACAGTCCGAACGCGCCCACGCCCAGCATGAACTCGCGGCGGCTCGGGGCGAACCAGCTATGACTCTTCGTGGCATTGCTCATTTTCTCTTCTCCTTTTGTGGTTTACGACTAGATAGTATAGCAAATCGGCGTTTCTAGCGCAAACACCGTCGCCATGCCGATGTGCATGTGGAACGCCGTTCGCGGCGACGGGACGCCAAAGAATTTGTCACTTCGACAGCTTCAGGTAGTCCGAAAGCGCATTCGTTATCTTGCGCATTGCGCCTTCGAAATCACCTCTGCGGGGTGAAGCCTCGGCGCGCTCGATCGTCTTGTCGCCGCGCTTGAGCTCCACCTCGATCTTCCCGCCCTTGCGTTCGACGGATATCGATATCACGTCGAGCGGATTCTCAGAATCGTCCTGCGAATCCTCGGGTGGATTCTCGGACTTCTTGTCCTGCTCTGGGCTAGGTTTGTTCATCTCCTCGAGAATCACCTTCGCGAGAAGCTCTATCTTGCGCCTTACGCTGGGGAAAAGATCCTTGTGCTGCTCGGCTGCGTTGGCGGGGCGGGCCGTCTCGTCCGGCCATAGCGTCGAAAGCCGCGTCCACTCCCACTCGCTCTCGGTCGCGCGCGTTAGGAGCCCCACGACGGCCTTGAGTCGGGCGAGCGCGTCCAGAATGCGTCCTTGCGCTTGCGCGATTCCTCGAGCACCGTCCTGTGGCATCTTTCGACTATCGCGCTCTGAGCGGCGATCGCGGCGCGCGCGATGTCGAACGCCGCCGCGACCTTGACGTCCGCGCGCATGGATGCCTCCTCGAGTACGGGCCTTCCCTTGGCGGCCCCGGCGAGGGGCTCCATGCCCTTCGCGCGCCTCCAGTTGCGCACGGCGGCATTGTAGTCGCTGCGGGCCGCCGTTTCGTCCGCAAGTTCCGGATCAGGATGCCACGTGCCGTCCTCCAGCCTGGGCCAGGTCTCGGCGGCCTGCCGCGCGGCGGCCTCTGCGCGCGCCTTGCGCCACTTCGGAAGCACGTCCTTCTGCAGCCTCTGCTCTACCGCCTTCTTTATCTGCGCCGCGTCGGCATGCCTCTCGACGTATGCGCGGAACTCGTCGCGCTCCTGAGCGGGCGCTTCGGCGCATGCGGCGGCCAGCGCGCCGGACAGCATCTCTGCCGAATACTTGCTGCGGAAAAGCGCCTCGCTCTCGCCGGCCTTGACGTGCGCCGAGGGATTCTCGGCGATAGCCTTCGCGACGGACTGCACGTCCACCTTCGTCTCGTATCCGTCGATCCTGCGCTCCACCCTTCCAAGCGCGCGACGCTCCACGGCCGAGTCCACGGAACGTTCGAACATGCCCTCGAAGACGCCCCACTCCTTCGCCGGGTCGGCCGCCTTCGCGCGCCGGTCCTTCACATTCCCCTCGAGACGCGCGCGCAAATCACGCCTAATGGCGGAGGGCGCGTACGCGTCGCAGCGGGCTCGCATCAGATACTCAGCCTGTCTCTTCTGCTCGCGCCGCCCGTCGGCCAGCACAGGCTCCACCATGCGCTTGCTGACGAACTGCCTGTTCTCCTCGAAGACGGGCGTCTTCTGCTCCATGAGGATTCTCTCCAGCATCATGGCTCCAAGCCTTGCGTCGTCCATGGAGTCGAAGTCGCGTTCGGACGGCCGCGTGGACGCCACAAGCCCCTTCGCCTGCTTCTCGACCGCGGAGCGCCTCTCGGTCTTGAACGCGTTCGAATAGTGCCGCTTCACCATCTCCTCCACTTTGGAGGGCTCGAATTCGGCCTTGCCCGGCGCCATGCCGAGCCGTTCGTCTATTGCCTTCGCCTTCGCCGCGAAGGCGGCCTTCGCCTCGCGCTCGAAGACGCCCCTGCACAGCCGCTCGGCGTCGCCAGGCTTCTCGAACCTGCCCGGATCGGCAAGCATCGCCTTCTCAAGCGCCCCTGCCGGCGGTCCCTTTGCAAGGATCTCCTCTGCGGCGCGGCGCTGCGCGATCGCGCGCGCGCCATCGCGGGCCACGGCGTCGAACTCGGCGTTGCCGGACGAAAGAGCCGCGGCGAAAAGAATTGCGCACATCATCATGGCAGCACCTCCGCGCCCGTCGCCTCGGAGACGAGCTTTAGCGATTTGGCCCTCAATGCGTCGGCAAGCTCTCCGGGATCGGATATTCCCCCAAGGGCGGAAGGATTCTCGATCCACTGCCGCTGCAGCCGGGCGGCCAGAGCGCGCTGCACGCCGCGGGCGTCGAGCCTGACGGACTCCACAGCGCGCGACACCTCGTCGTCTAGCCACCTGCCCTCGTCGGAGGAGAGATCCTCCTCGGCGAGCTTCGCCTCCGCCAGAACGCCGTTCTTCCATTCTGCTGAAAGCGACTGGACGTTCGAGTAGTCGCTGAACGCAGCCGCGGAACCGGACGAGAACGCGGCCTTCGCGGCTGGCGCGAGGTCTATCTTCCCGCCCTTAACATGCTCGTCCGCGTCGAACGTGCGGCGTCCGTCAGTGCCCTGCGTCATCAGCGCGTTGAGCCCGTACTTCACGCGGTGGGCCTCCGTGACCTTCTCGAGTGCGAGCACGAGCTTCTGCCTGTTCAGCTCCATCACCTGCTCGGCGCGCTCCTTCTTCGCCGTCTCCACGAAGATGAAGTACGCGATCATGAACACCATGAGAAGAGCGAACACCACCTGGAGGAGAAGCCCCTGCAGATCATCCGTCGTGGCGCGGCCGCTCGTCGTCTCCGCGCCCGCAAGCCGCCTAAGCGCCCTTATGTCGGAGTCAGTCATCCGATCACAGCCTCCGCCACCTTCTTAAGCTTCTCCTCCGCACCCTCCGCCCGGCGCTCTAGCTCGTCGATGCGGCGGCGGAAGAACTCCACGTACTCCTTCTGCCGCGCGTCGAAGTCGCGCTCGTACGCGGCGTGACGTCTTGCGAAAGACGCCTCGAACTCGGCGAGACGGTTGGCGAAAGTCTCCTCAAACTCCGCGTGGCGGCGCGCGGACGTCTCTTCGAACTCCTTCTGCCGCTTCGCGAAGGCGGCCTCGTACTCCGTCTGGCGGCGGTCGAACGCATCCGATGCCGCGCCGAGGCGCTCCACGAGACGGTCCACCGCGCCGGCGAGGTCGCCGTCGTCAGTCTCGGCGAGTCCGCTCTGCTCGAGAAGACGCGTGAAGCAGGGCCTCACAAGAGGACGGTCGACGAGAAACACCCACACCACCGCCATGAGCGTGGAGAAGAGCGCCGTGTGCAGGCACTGCATCAGGTCGGCCATCGTCACCGTGTCGAGGCGGAAGTACCCGATCACGATGATGCCCCACAGCGTTCCGAAGAGGCCGAGCGCCACGTTGAACTGGTCGGATCCTCTGAAGAACGGAAAGTCGCCGGCGCGCATCCGGCGCCCTGCCGCCATGCGCGCGAGCGACACGGTCATGCAGAGGAAGCCTAGCATGGGGATGAACGTGGTCACGGCGGAGTAGTCGACGGCGGACCATGCCAGCCAGGGAATGAAACCCGGCATCTTCGCCGCGACGGATGCGGAATCGCCCCCCGCGGCAAGGAACGCAGTCCACCACTGGACGATCGCCGCGACGTTGTTGACGAACGCAAGCGCGCAGAACACAGTCGCGGCAGCGCACACGACAAGAAGAGTCTTTGTTCTCATGCGCAATATTATAGCACGATTAGCGCCTAGTGCATAGCGTGTTCTAGATCGGCCGGCTCCAAGATGGCACTTCCGCTTCACGAGCATGAACGACAAGGGCGCAAGCGTGAGGTGGCGCAAGTGCGCCACTGGGCGGCGCGTGCACGCGCTTCGACGGCCACTTCTACGTCTCCGCCGCTGATGCGGGCCAGTGGACGTCACGGAGAACACTATCGCAGTTCCTTCACAAGCGTGAAGGACTGCGGTATGCGCGACGGCTGATGCTCAACCCATACGGCTGCGACGCGGGGGTGGGCATTCAGCCAGCTTGCGACCTTGCGGGCAAAATGAGCGGCCTCGCGGCTTGACATTCCACAACAGGGCTCGTCCAGAAGCAGAAGCCGCGTGGACGGCCGCAGTGCAGCCGCAATCTGCGACTCCATGTCTCTTCCCTCGTATGCATGCTGCGCCGACGAAACGCTTCCTATCTTCGCCCGCGACCTCGCAAGCGTCACGCCCGGAGCTCCCCTTCTCACGCCGAACACTGTCAAGTCGCATGCGTATGAAAACGGACAGTCTCCCGTAACGAGAGCGAGAAGCGTGGTCTTGCCGCTGCCGTTCGGCCCGCGCAGCACCCAGCGTTCGCCTTCATGCACCACCCATGAGAAATCGCGAAAAAGCGCGCGTCCTCCAAACGACAGATTGACGTTGCGGATCTCGACGACCGCTCGCGCCCCACTAATCGCGGGTGATGCCGCTGCGTCAGCACAGCGCGACTTCTTCTTCGTTAGTCCCGATGCGCCCGTATCGCGCGCCATGCGAAGATCAAGGCCGAATAGACGCATTGCGCCGGCAGCCTCGGCGATGCGCATGCGCCATGACTCGTCAATTCCTCCGCACCCTCCGTCAAGCACCACACTCCCGTTCTCCTTCAGGAGAGTGCGCGCCACTATCACGCGTCGCAGTTCGCCGTTTGAAAGCGACATCAGCGAACGCGAGCGCAGCGGAGCGATTTCCAGAATGCCGTCCACAACCTTTCTGCGCCTGCGGTACTCGCGTCTCTCCCGCGAGTGCGATCCGCCCACCTCGAAGGGATTTATCTCATGCACCGATTCGAAGGAAAGGAAGTCGGCCACCGTCTCGCCTTCGCCTGAATGGTAGCGCTCCTGCAGCCAGCTGCCGCTCACTGCGGCCATCTGCTCGGCATCAAGCGATATTCGCGTCATTGCCGCTCATCCTCAGCCGCACAGCCATCTGCCGATAAAGGGAATGCGCCGCACCGCCACTGAGACGATCGCCGAGACTGCGAAGGTGACGGCGGCCGTCGCGGCTATGGCAGCCGGCGTAGACACCGCACCCTTCAGATGACCGAACGCCACAGGCAGTATGAACATGTGCATCAGATACATTCCGTACGAGGCCTCAGAGATCGGACGCACCACCTTCTCGTAGAGCCATCCTCTGAAGTCGATCTTGCGGAACAACAGGAACACCGCGAATGTGGTGAGCGCTACGCCGGTTGTGCAGTATTCAATGCTCGTCTCCATCACCACGGCCGTTTTGTAGGGCGCGGCGAACGGGAAATCGGAGACGAAATAGAAGAACGGCAGCCCCATAAGCGCCGCGCCGGCGATCCACGACGGCACTGCGATGCGCAGAGTGCGCCGCCAGTCGAGGTCCGGCGCGAACCTGCGCAGCCAGAGCCCGAGCATCATGTATCCGATGAAGCCGCTCACGTAGTGGAACGCGCCGAAATGGTTCCATGGGCACTCGCCCCACAAATATGGCACGGAGCCGAATGACGGCTCGCCGAAGAGCATGCCCCAGTAGCTGCGGATGAACGGGAAAGACGCCGTAACCAGCCAGAGAGCGAGCCATCCCTTCAGTTCGCGGGCTCCAACCCTCTCTGCCCACGGAGAGAGCAGCGGCATTAGAATGTACAGGCCGAACACCATCGGCACGAACCAGAGATGGCCGCCCTCGTCCGGGAAGTTGAACAGAAGCTTCTCCCACGCTGCAGCGCCCTTCCCGAACCAGGCCACGTACAGAACGGCCCATATCGCGAACGGCACAAGAACGCGCACTATGCGCCGCATGAAGAACTCGCCCGTGGGCCTCTTCACGGGAAAGAGCAGGTAGGCCGAGGTCATCGCGAAGAGCGGCACGCAGCAGCGGCAGAGGCATTCCGTAACGGTGATCCAGAACATGTCCCATCTGCTCGCGATGCTCGTCACGTTCGGCTCTGCGCCGCCGAGATAGAACGGCTCGCAGGAGTGAATCAGCATCACCATAAGGCACGCGACCACCCTCAGCCAGTCGAGAAACACAACTCTCTTTTCATCGTTCATTGTCTTAACCCCTGGAAACGCGGTGCAGATCAGCGCGCAGGGCGGCAGGTCACGGGAGCGGACTTGGCCTTCGCCACGTCCTCGGAAAGCGCCTTGATGGCGACGTCCAGCTGGGCGTCGACGCCGCGCACAAGATCGGCCGGGCTGTTCTTCACGATAACGTCAGGCACTGCGCCGTGCCACTCCATGTCGGTGCCGTCGGGCGTGTACCACCCGCGGTGCGGATCGCGCAGCATCCCGAGGTCAAGGAGAGAGCGTCCCCAGGTGCTGATGACGTTGCCGCCCGTGGGCATTCCCACCACGCGGCCGCGCTTGACGGCCTTCACGGCGTGCGTGAGGATCTCCGCGTTGGAGGCGGAGTCTTCGTTGCACATCACCACTATCGGACGGTACCAGAGCGGACGCTCCCAGCGATAGAGGGGATAGCCCGTCTCGGCATGGCCGAATCCTCTTGAATGCACAAGCGCGTGGTTCGCGCCCACGAGGACGGAGAGCACCTTGTCGGCAGTGCTTCCGCCTCCGTTGTCGCGCACGTCGATTATCAGTCCCTCTCTGCCATATCCTTCGCGGAACACCTCCTTCTGGAAAAGCCAGAAGCTCTTCATGTCCATGCTTTCAATGTTGAGATACCCGAGCTTTCCTCCGCTCTTCGAATGGACATATTCGCGCGTCGCCCTGAGCTTCTCTTCGCCCACCTTCGCCCGGACGGCCTCGAACGACGTCGTCTTCACGCGCACCTGCATCTCCTTCGCGCCTGGCTTCTTGGAGGGGCGCGGCGCCATCGTGAGCGTCACCTCGCGCCCGGCGGGGCCGTTCAGCGCCATGGCGGGATCGTCGCCCGGGTTCACCTTAACGCCGTCGACGGCAAGCACCACATCGCCTGCCCTGAAGTCGAAGCTCGAAAGATCCGCAGGACCGCCCTTCACCACGTCGCGCACCTTCCATCCCTTCCCATTCCATGACGGATCGAACCGTAGGCCTAGATGCGCAGTGCTCTGCTGCCATCCAGTCGCCCGCACCGGCGAGAAGCCCCATTCGCGCATGCTTTCGCTCGTGGGCCGCAGCGCAAGATGGGATGCGTCAAGTTCTCCAAGCATCATCTCCACGACCGCGCGGAACGTGGCATGGCTAGTGGCGTTGCGCGCGGCGTCGAGGTAGCGACCCTTCATCGCGTTCCAGTCTGCGCCGTGGAAGCCGTCGTCGTAGAACCTGTCGCGGATGCGGGCCCAGGCCGTCTTGAAGCCAAGTTCCTGCCAGTCGGCCACGTTCACCTCGTCGTAGGCGCGGAAGGAGAACTCGACATCTCCGTGCGCAGGATGGCCGTTGACGATGCGCAGAGCGCGGTCGCCCTTGGCAATCCACGCACGGAACTTGCCGGTCTTGTCGAACACCTTCTGAGGCGTCATCTTGTCGGGCACATGCACTTTCATCGTTCTGCCGCCGCTGGAGAACGCGATGGTGCGGGAGTCATGCGAGAAGAACGGAGAGGACACCTGCACGCCGGAGACCATGCGCACGCGCTCGTAGAGCCCGTCGAAGTCGATCTTGACAGGTGCCTGCTTCGGAGCGCGCCCATGCGCCTTGGCCGTCTTGTTGGTGGAAGCGGCGCCCTGAACGGCCTTGGCCGTCTTGTTGGTGGAAGAAGCCGACCGCGCGGCGGACGTCGCCGCCGGTATCTTCTTGCGGGCGTCCTCGTAGCGCTTGTCGAAAGTCTCGCGCTCCTCGTCCGCCTTGCTGAGATATACGTAGAACAATCTCTCGCCGCCTTCGGGCGCGTACTCGCCGCCGAAGGCGAGTATCTTGCCGTCTGGACTCCACACCGGCACGCCGTCCCACATGAAATTGCGCGAAACGTTGTACGGCTCTCGCGCGCCCTCGGTGGACACGATCCAGACGTCGTCGTTTCCATTTATGTCGCCGTATGCCGCGGCTACCCACTTGCCGTCCGGACTCCACGCGTACGTGCCTGCGTCTGCGCAGACGGGCCCGCGCGTCTTCACCACGCCGTTTGTGCCGGCGAAGGAGAGGCGTCCGTTCGGATCCTGCCATGCAAAGCGCTTGCCGTCCGGCGAAAGCGAGAACCGCTTGCGGATCGCGCCGTCTGAGACGATCGCTTTGATCTTGAACGTCTCGTTCTCCCACCAGCCGCGCGAATTGTCTGCGCGCTGCGCAACGCGTATGTCGGTGCCGTCGCCCCGGTCGGCAACATAGTATAGCCTGTCGCCGTCGGGCGAGAATGCGCATGAGCGCACGAACGCCTTTGCGCCGCCGTCCACCCGGCGCGGCTGGCGGATTTCCGTATCCATAACCCACAATACGCCGCTTGCCGTGAACGCGCACTGCATTCCGTCGGAGCAGAACGTCGCATCGCCCGGCTCATCGATGTTGGTGATGCGGTCGTAGATGCGGCGGCGCACTGCAGGACGCGCCACGTAGCCGCTTTCGGGATGCAGCACGATCTTGGCAGGCACTGCGTTCGACGCCGCGAGGTCGAGACGCCAGAAGTCCAAGCCCTGGCGGAAGACCACCGTCTTGCCGTCGGCCGAGACGGACGGCCTCTCGGCGTGCTCGTCGGCAAAGCGGGTTAGCACCGTTTCCTTGCCGTCCGCGAACGAGCGGCGCACGAGGTTTCTGATGCCGCCCTGCTCGGTGGAAAGATAGAGGAACGACTTGCCGCCCGGAAGCCACACCGGGTCGCGCACGTCAAACGGCTTTTCCACCAGGCAGCGGAACTTCTTGGAGGCCATGTCGAACAGCCATATCTCGCCGTTCTGGGCGGTCTTTGAGTGACGACGCTTGCGGAATGGCGCCCTGGAGCCAGTTCCGCGCACGAAGAGCAGCGAGCGTCCGTCAGGGGAGAGGCTGGGAGTGTTGCCGTATTCGTCGAAGAGCACCTTCTCGGCCCCGCGGCCGCCAACGGGCAGAACCGCTATGCGCAGTGAGTCCTTGTCGCCGGAGTGGTCGCGGCGCACGGTGCATACGATAGACTTGCCGTCCGGCGTGTAGCACCAGGGGCGCGTGAGCTCGGTGTGGAACGAGACCTGTCGAACGGAGCCTCCGGCTGTGGGGCATTCGTACACGAATGAAGAGCCTTCGCAGTCGTTCTGGAATGCGATGCGGCGGCCGTCAGGCGAAAGGCACGGCGAGGAAGCGCGTCCAGACGTGGGAGAGACGATGTGTGCAGTGCCGCCCGCGACGGGAGCGCGCCACACAAGGTCGTTCCACGTGAAGTAGAAGGTCTTTCCGTCAGGCGCGAGGACGGGCTCGTTCGCAAGATATATGCGCGACCAGTCCTCCTTCGCCTGCGCTGCAGCTGCAAAGGCGGCCACGGAAATCGCGCACGCTGCGCGGAACATTGTCCTAATTGAAGCAATCGTCATCGTCAATCCTCCGTCCTCACATGCGGCGGCACTTTACGCCCGCCTCGCGGAACATCTGCTTTACGGTGTCGATAAACGCCGAATAGTCGCCACCGTAAACGACTTCCTTGATGCCGGCGTTGATGATGAGCTTGGCGCAGGTGAGACATGGCGATATGGTGATGTAGATCGTGGAGCCCGAGACGTCCACGCCGTACCGCGCCGCCTGGCAGATGGCGTTCTGCTCGGCATGTACGCAGAGACACTCGTCAAGGCCCTTCCCGCTTGGAGTGTGGCCGGCGCAGCGCGGGCAGCCGCCGTCGAAGCAGTTCTTGACGCCGCGGGGTGTGCCGTTGTATCCGGCCGAGAGAAGATGGTTCTCCTTCACGATTACGGCAGCCACCTGGCGGCGCGAGCAGTTTGAGCGTTTCGCGACGACCTGCGCGATCTCCATGAAGTACTCGTCCCAGCTTGGGCGAGGGTCGTTCTTTGCCTTCTTCTTCGTCATGTCGTGTTCCTCGTGAGAGTCAAGGCCGCGCCGCAGACGCGGCGAAGGCCTGGAGAGTTTCGAGATAGCCGGCGGGATTGCCGATGTCGTGGCGGCGGCCCGGATAGCGGTAGCCGTACACAGGCCGCTGTGCGAGCAGTCGGCGTATGGCGTCCGTGAGCTGTATCTCGCCGCCATATCCAGGACGCTGCGTGGCGAGAAGGTCGAACACCATGGGATCAAGCAGATAGCGACCGGCGATCGCGAGGCGCGACGGTGCCTCCTCGAGGCGCGGCTTCTCCACAAGGTCCGACAGCTTCAGCACCTCGCCGCCCACGCCCGGCATCTCCACGCGCTCGCCCTTGACGATTCCGTAGCGGCTCACCTTCTCGGCGGGGACCTCCTCAAGGCCCACCACGGACGCTCCGCCCGTCGCGCGAGAGATGGCCGCCATCGCTGCGGACGGCGCCTCGCCAGAGACGAGCGCGTCGCCCAGCAACACCAGCACCGGCTCCTTTTCACCGCGCAGAATATCCGCCGCCTGGAGCACCGCATGCCCTAGGCCGCGCTGCTCGGCCTGCACAGCCCATCGGATGCGCCGCCCGATCTCCTCGAGGTGCGCAAGCTCCGCGTCCGCCTCTGGCCTGGACGCGCAGCGCGCGCGCCATTCGGCGTCCGCCTCGAAGTGGCGGCGGATGGACGGCTTGTCTGGCGAGGTGACGATCACCACCTCGTCAGCCCCGGCATCAAGCGCCTCCTCCACGATCAGCTGTATAGCGGGCCTTGCGCTCACCGGCAGCATCTCCTTCGGGATTGTCTTGGACGCCGGAAGGAAGCGGGTTCCGTGACCCGCCGCTGGAATCAACGCCTTCATGCGCGCTTGGGAGCGTTGAAGTACGCGGCGTACGCCTTCTTCGTGTGAAGGCAGTCGTGGCGGGACGCGAGCTCCCACGGCGCGTGCATGTTGAAGAGAGGCGTGCCGAAGTCGATCACGTCCATCCCGAAGCGGGCCATGAACTTGGCAATCGTGCCGCCGCCGCCCTTCTCGGCACGGCCGAGCTCGCCCATCTGCCAGTCGATCTTCGCGTCGTCCATGATGCGGCGCACCTCGGCCACAAACTCGGCGCGGGCATCCGAAGCGCCGCTCTTGGACGCGGCGCCAGTGTACTTGATGGCGCATGGACCGCCGCCCATCTTAGCGGCGTTGCCAATGGAGTCGGCGTCGGGGAAGTGCGGATCGCTCGCGGCGCACACATCGGCGCTGAGCATGGTGGAGCGCTCGAGGGCGCGGCGCACGTCGATGTCGCGCGCGTTGCCGCTCTGGCGGTCGATGAGTTCCGCCACGGTGTTTTCGAAGAACGAGCTCGCCATGCCGGAGGCACCAACGCTGCCGATCTCCTCCTTGTCGCACAGCACGACTGCACACGTCTTGACCGGAGTCTTTCCGGCAAGATCCATGAGCGCGCTCAGGCCGGCGTATGCGCAGACGCGGTCGTCGTGGCCGTATGCGGCGATCATGGAACGGTCGAGGCCGACTTCGCGGGGAGCGCCGGCAGGAACGATCTCGAGCTCGGCGCTGAGGAGATCGTCCTTCTCGATGCAGTACTTATCCCTGAGAATGTCGTCCACCGGGCCAAGGCCGGCGATCACGTCCATGTCCTCGGCGGCAACGGCGTCCTTAACCGGCTTCTCCTGCTGCTCCTTGCCGAAGTGCGGCAGCACGTCGCTTATCATGAGAACGGGATCGCCCGGCGCGTCGCCGATTGCCACTTCGATCTTGGAGCCGTCTTTCTTCACCACGGTGCCGTACAGGGCTAGCGGCATAACGAGCCACTGGAACTTCTTGATTCCGCCGTAGATGTGCGTGTCGAAGTACGTGATGCCGTTCTTCTCGTAGAGAGGACGCGGCTTGAGGTCGAGGCGGGGGGCGTCCGTATGGCCGCCAACCACGCGGATTCCGCTCAGCACCGGGTCTTTTCCTGCGATGGCGGCGAAGAGCGTCTTGCCGTGGTAGCCGCGGTAAACGCGGTCGCCGGGCTTGAACGTCTTCACCGCGTCGAGGTTCTTGAACCCGCGCGCCTCAAGAAGGCGCACGGCCTCTGCGTAGCAGCGACGTTCGGTCTTGCCCTTGGAAAGGAAGTCCATGTACTCGGCGCAGTACGCCTCGAGCTCCTTGTCGACGTCGTTCTTGTTTTTTTCTTTCTTCTTCATTTTCGTATCTTGTCCTTTTCGTTTTCCGGTCTCGGACTATTTGCCGAGCACCCTTCTGTAGTTTTCTCCGATGGCGTCCCAGAGCTTGAGCGCATCGGGTGCGCCCACTACGGTGCCATATCCGCCGCGGTAGGTCCACGCAGCCAGGCGGTCAACGCCCTCCGCCACGGCGAGGTCCACCCAGCGCTGCACCTGGGCCCAGTCCTTGGGCTGCTTGTAGTAGCCCATGAGCCAGCGCTCGCTCTGCTTGCCGTACTTCCTGGCTATTGCCACCGTGCGGCGCACGATGTCTAGGTAGAAGTCCTCCGGGAGAGCCCAGTTGACGATGGTGGTGGAGAACACGTCGAAGTAGGGGCAGGCGCCCACCATGTCCCAGTTGTCGTAGCCGCGGTATTCCGAGACGTAGTATCCGTTCTGCGTGGCGTGCACGCAGCAGGTGATCTCGAGCTTCGGGTCGATCTCCTTGAGGGCCTTCGACGTGTCGGAGAGAACCACGAGGGCCTCGCGCCAGCGGAACTGCTTCACGTCGTTCGTCATGTACCTGGGCATGGGGTAGC
>JAFXIL010000192.1 GCA_017563185.1 Kiritimatiellia bacterium
GATGTTCCTGAGAGAAACCACGAAGGCTACCTGATGTAAATCCTGAGCGTGTTCTTGGCCGCGCGGAACATCAGATACACGAGACCGTCTTCCTCTATGGTCCTCAGGCTCGTGCTATAGGTCCCCCTCGGCGGGAACGTCACGCCCGTCGCGTCTAGGGTGAAGTTCGCGGCGTTCGTTTCAGGGTCGAGCAAGCCCAGCTTTTTCGTGATCGTAAACATGTTCGCACAGGAAGAATAGTCGCCCGTCAACTTGATTGTGGCGTTGCCGGATGCCAACTTGATCGTGCTGACAGGCATGCTCGAATCCGCGTTTACGGCCAATTCCAAAGTCGCGCCATCGTTCATCGTGAGAGTTTTCGCGATCTGAGCGCCCACTCCAAGCGTCACCGTGCTGTAGGTCCCGACCGAGACGTTGCCGGTGATCTTCGCGTTCGCGCCAGCCGTCACCGTGGTGTTCGTTCCGAGCGTGACATTGCCGTCGAGCGTGGAACCCGTCCCCATCGTAATGGTCGCGTTGTCGCCGGACGACGACGTAAGCTTGAGCGAGGCGCTGTTGCCGATGTCGATGCTGTTACCGCCGCCGGACAGAGTCGTGTTGTTTGGAAGCGCGACGCTGTTCGCAAGTTCAAACCGGGCGCCGCCGTAAACCGTCAGCGCGCTGTTGCTCAGCTGCCCCTTCTCCTCCACCCGCAGCGTTCCGCCTCTCACGTCGGTATAGCCATAATAGACCTTCGTGTAGCCGGTGCTGCCGGTGATGCCGCATCTGTTGCGCATTACCAGCGTGCCTTTGCCCTGTTTGCTCAGGCGGACCTTTGACGTGCTGTATGCGTTTCCGGCGCTGGGCTTGACGCAGAACGAGCAGCCCCATATCGCAGTATGGCCGTTCCCGTCGTGGTCTTCCGTGTTGATCACCATCGTCTTGCCCGCGCACAGCGATATGCCGCCGTTCTCGCTTCTGTTGTTGCTGGCATAGACGCTTCGGAATTCGACGTCGTCCATGAACCTCAAGGTCACGTCGTTCTGGAACTGGAGCATGTTGCTTCCATAAGTCGCGCCGAACCCCGGAGACGAGGAGGCGCTGCCCGCGCCAATCTCGAAATTCTTCACCGTGACGAAGGAGCGCTTGCCGCCAGTCTTGTAGAAGGCCTTGGCAATGACCTTGCCGCTGCCCGTGAGACGGGTCGCGTTCCCGCCGTTGTTTCTGTATCTCAGCTCGCCGTCGACCTCCAGCGTGCCGTTGACGATCAGATTGATCCGGATGTTGTCGGAGTTGTCCGGGCCGGATGACTGGCCGAATTCAACCTGGGCGAAGTGCGCGTAGCCGCCGCTGTCAATGGTGAACGTCGATTTCAGTCCGGAAAGATTCTTCCCGGTCAATCTTGATCCCGATGGCACGGTGTAGGATACGGACGACATCGCCCAGTTCTCGGTGAACGCTATGTCTCCTACAAGTCGCGTGCCCACCGCGCCCGAGACGGCGCCGGGCGCGGTCGCCGTGGCGCCGCCGGCGAAGTTGACGGAGTTCGCCAGCGCCACGTTGTAGGTCGAGGCGAATGCGACGGCGTTGGAGAGTATCTGCATGAACGAGGATTCGTTCACCACGTTCGTGACGCCAGTGAAACCGTTGCCGGTGATGACGTACATGCCGGCGCCGGAGGGGAACGTGATCTCCGCGCCGCCAAGGCCCTCGATGTCGTTTTCGAGGGTTGCCCCGACCGCGGCCGCGAACGTGAGCGGATCACCGGCGGACGGCGGCGTCGTCACGGCCGATCCGTCCTCCGCCTCCCAGTTGGCGATGGTCGAGAACTTCCCGTCGCCGCCGCGCCCGTTCCACACGTACCCTGCGGCGTACACCATAAACGCCGAAAATACGCACACTGCTACGGCAATTCCCATGCGGATCGATTTGAACTCTCTCATTTTGCCTCGTCCTTTCCTTGTATTTACGCGGCCGCCCCGCGGTGGAGCGGAAAATTTGCAATTACTTTTAAATTATATCATAAGCAGAAACATGACGCCACAGAAAGAGACAATTTTTTTACAAAGTTTTAACTGGGCAGAGCTTGAATACGCCTTCGTGGGCAAATAGAGAAAAATCACGGCATCGTCTTCGGCGGACGTACCGGGAAGACGTCAACCGCAGGCTCGGCGCCCATCTCAAGCTCCAGAAGTCCACCGTTTTTCACTTCTTTCGTCGTTATCCACGCGCGGTCGAGCGGCTTGCCGTTCAGCTTGGCTGAGCGTATGTATGTGTTCGTCTTCGAAAGGCTGTTCGCACGGATGGTGAAGCTCTTGCCCTTTGCGTACTTCGGGTCGAGACGGAACGACACCTCGGGGAACATCGGGCTCGTGAGAATCCACACGCCACTTCCGGGGCATTCCGGATGGAGTCCGCTAGCCGCGAGAATGTACCATGCGCTCATCTGCCCTTCGTCCTCGTTGCCCACGTATCCGTACACTTCGTTCCCGTACGCGCCTTCGCAGATGCGGCGCGTCCACTTCTGCGTGAGCCACGGCCTGTCGCAATACGGAAACATGAACGGAACGAGGTGCGTGACTTCGTTGGGGTGGTTGTAGCAGTCGCCCCACATGAAGTTCGCGGGCGCCTTGTCGAAGAACATCTCAAGCTCATCGGCGAACTTCTTCGCGCCGCCTACGAGCTCCATCAGGCCGTAGACGTCGTGCGGAACGAACCATCCCTGCTGCCAGGGGTTGGACTCCACCGCGCCCTGCCCATGCACATGCCTTCCGCGCCACGGCGTCCACGATCCGTCCGCCCTGCGGCTACGCAGCCAGCCCGCCTCCTCGCTCCAGATGTTCTTGTACCATCCGGCGCGTTCGTAGTAGCGCTTCGCGTCGTCCTTCCTGCCGAGCATCTCCGCGAACTTGCCCATGCACCAGTCGTCGTAGGCATATTCAAGCGTCTCGGAAAGTGAATTGGGCGTCCAGCCGCAGGCGGCGTTTCCGCGCCGGCGGGAAGTGGCTTCGGCAAGACGCCAGGCGGTCTCGGCGTCCCAGCCGCGGATACCCTTTTCGTATGCGTCCGCAATGCAGGGGATGATGGGGTTTCCGACCATGCAGCTCGACGTGCATCCGAAGAGGTCCCAGACTGGCAGCGTGTCGCGCGGACCTAGTTCCATCCAGCGAATCATGGAACAGATCGTGTCGTTCACGATGTCGGGCCGGATGAGCGTGAGAAGCGGCATCTCGCTGCGGAAGACGTCCCAGCCGCTGAACACCGTGCGCGCGGTGAAGCGCTCGTTGCGGTATATCTTGCCGTCGCTGCCCATGTACCTGCCGTCCACGTCGCCGATCATGCGCGGGTCGATGAGCGCGTGGTAGAGGCACGTGGCGAAGACGATGCGGTCGTCCACGCTGCCGCCCTTCACCTTAACGCCTGCGAAGGCGTCGCTCCAGAGGGCGAGGGAGGCGGCGCGCGCCCGCTCGAAGTCGAAGTCGGGGATGTCGCTTGCGAGGTTCTTCCTCGCGCCATCCAGGTCGACGTACGAAAGGCCTGCGCGCATGAGTATCTGCTCGCCCGGCGACGTTTCGAACTCGGCGAAGAAGCCCGTGTTCGCGCCGGTGTATTCGCGGCAGCCTTCGAGCACCTTCTCCTTGTCCCACACGCCGAACTTCTTGAAAGGCTTCGAGAAGACGCAGGTGTAGTTGACGACGTAGCGGACGCGCCCCGCGCCACGCCCCCATCCGCCGTCCTCCCACGGGCACTCCATGCGCCCTTCTATCGTGCGCTCGTCCACCACCTTCACGTGCTGGCGCGAATGCTTCAGCCAGCGTCCGATCTGCCCCACGCGGCGGCCGAGGTCGATTTGAACGCGCGCCTCCTTCGACTCCGGGAAGGTGAAGCGCAGGATGCCGGCGCGCGGCGCGGCGGCCATCTCGGCGCGTATGCCGTAGCGGTCGAGCGTGACGGCGTAGTAGCCCGCCTCGGCCACCTCGCGCTCGTGCGAGTAGGCGGACTTCGCCTTCTCGCGGTCGAGGATCCGCTCTCCGGTTGTCGGCATCACCTGGAAGTTGCCGAATTCGCCGTACCAGCCCACTCCCGAGAGGTGCATGAAGCTGAAGCCCTCTATCGTCTCGTGGTGGTAGGAGTATCCGCAGCCGTTGTCGCCGCCGGTGATGGTGTCGGGCGAAAGCTGTATCATGCCGCACGGCGTTGCGGCGCCGGGGAACGTCTTGCCGAGGCCGTGCCCGCCAAGCGCGCTGCGCGGATGCTGGGTGACGGCGCCGATGAACGGGTTCACCTCGCGGGCCATGTCGGCGCACGGCATCTCGCCGCCGAAGGAGTACGGACGCGAACCGTTCCACCACGTGAGCATCGACTTCGGCGAGAACGCCTGCGTGCGCTCGTCAACAAGCCGCCACGTCTCGCCGTCCGAAGAGCACCATATCGCCCACGACGTGGGGTTGCGCTGCGGGTGGCGGTCGGTGTCGTCCGCGCTGCAGAAGTTGTACTTCGCCACCGGCTTCGCATCTTCTCCCAGGCGGAAGCAGACGTAGAGCCAGCTTGCGGGATCTTTTTCGCTGAGCGCGAGCTTTCCCACGCAGAGCTTCGTCTTTGGATCGCCGTCGAAGAGCTTTTCGGCTGTCTCTCGCGCGAAGTTCTTGCGCGACGCGAAACACTCGCCGGGAGCGAGGGACTTCGGCTCGCATGGATCCACAAGCTTCATGCCGCCGCCGTTCACGCGCGAACCATCCGCCGCATATAGCGAAAACTCGCCCAGCTGCGCGACGTCGCCGCCTTTTATCTCGCGGATTGCGAGGCGATAGTACTTCTCCGCGATCTCGCCGCCGGAAAGCGCATGAGCGGCCGCAATGCACACGGCGACTGCGCAGAATCTGGATACAACCACCTTCATTACAACTCTCCTAGGTTTGCGGCCGTGTTCCGCGCGGCGAAGCGCGGCGTCGCCTAGCGGGAAATCTCGTCGAGGGCGTCCACCATCAGGCGGCGGGCGTGCTCGTCGCGCAGCTTCGAGGTCTGGCTGCCCACCACCACCACGATCGCGCGCTTGCCGTTGCGGCTAGCAGTAAGGACAATCGACGAGCCTCCGGCGTCGATGTAGCCGGTCTTGAGCCCGTCCACCTCGCTCTCGCCCTTCTCGTTCAGAATCTTCTGCTTGTCCTTCACGAGGATGTTGTTGTGGTTCACCATCTTGAGCGGATTGCCGGCGCCGTCTGTGACGGTGCAGAGCTTCGTCTTCGTGAAGCGGAACACCTCCGGGTAGCGCAGCACGGCGCGGGCGAGCTTCACGAGGTCGCGGCAGGTGGACGTGTCGAACGGACGCTTCGAGCCGGGAGGCGGCGGATAGCCGTTCGGCGTCTCGTAGTGCGTGTTCTTCATGCCCAGCTCCTTGGCCTTGATGTTCATGCGCATCACAAAGGCCTGCAGGTCGCCGGGCTGTATCTCGCGCCCGGCCCTCTTCGCGGTAGAGTTCTCCGCGAGCAGCACGGCGGCGTCGTTCGCGCTCTTCACCATGATGGACATCAGCAGATCGTCCACCGTCATCGACTGGCCCGGCTTCAGCCCAACCACGCTCGGCTTCTCTCTGCTGCAGCGGACGCTCGCCGTCACGCGCGTCGTGGGGTCGTACTTGAGATCGTGCATGTCCTCGATGCACAGGAGAAGCGTCATGAGCTTCGTCACCGAGGCGGGGCGCGCCACCACGTCGGCATTGCGCTCGAAGAGCACTCTTCCCGTGGCTGCGTCAACCGCTATCGCCCCCACGTACGGGGTGCGGCGGAACGCAGTTTCCGGCGGAGTGCGCGCCAATGCGAGCGAACACGCGAACGCCGCCGACGCACAAGCGAGAATCGTCTTCTTCATCATGCTTCTCCTTTTCCGTTGCCCAGCCGTGCGGGATCAGTCGTCGTCAAGCCCGCCCAGCAGCACGTTCGAGCCTGCGGGCGACTTGGCCTGCGGCAGAACGCGTCCGCCGTTGAGGCGCACGAGATCCGCGAGAATGCGCAGGCCCTCGTCCAGCACCACATCGTCCTTCCTGTTCGCGGGATTGTAGCCGCGGTTCTCCTGAAGCTCGATGGCGGCGTCCACCGCGTTGTCGCGCTTGAACTGCGCCTTGCGCTCGGAGACGCTCAGCGGAATCGTCTTGCGGGCCGAGCACTCTTCAGCCCACTTCACCTTCTCGAGATGCTTCTTCCATGCCGGATTCTTAGCCAGGCGCTCCTCCGAGGCGCGGCGCAGCTCGGGGATGAACTTGTTCAGATCCCAGCTGGCGCTGAAGTCGCTGCCCTCGATCTCGTCCCACGGAAGCGGATACTTGAGCCCTCTCTCGCCCTTGTAGTACTCGTCGTCGAACACGGAGGGAAGCAGTATGTCGCTCTCAACGCCCTTGAACTGCGTCGACGCGCCCGTCACGCGGTAGAAGCGGCCGTCCGTCACCACCGCGGCGCAGTCGCCGCCGTTGTTGAACTCGCTCACCGTCTGGGCCGTGCCCTTGCCGAAGGTCTGCGCGTCGCCGGCGACCACCGCGCGCCCGAGGTCCTGCAGCGTTGCCGGCACGAGCTCGCCCGCGCTTGCGCTTGCGCGGCTAGTGAGCACCAGCACCGGCACTTCGCACACCGTAGAGTTCGCCGGCACGGGAAGAGTGATGTCTCCGCCGGTGCCCCTCATCCTCACGGCTGGACCGCTCCGCACGAAGAGGCCTATCACCTTCACGGCGTCGTCAAGCGAGCCGCCGTTGTTTCCGCGCAGGTCGAAGAGGACTCCGCACACGCCCGCCTTCTTCAGCTTCTCGAGCTCCACGCGCAGATCCTCCGCGCACGAACGGCCCTTTGAGCCGCCGGTCGGCGCAGCGGCGTAGAACGACGGAAGGCGCAGATAGCCGGCCTTGAGGCGCTTGCCGGCCACGTCGATCTCTACGACAGATGACGTAGCGGCCTCGTCGTCCATCGGCACCTCGTCGCGCACGATAACATAGCGCGCCACGCGTCCGTCGGGGTGCCTCACCTCAAGCATTATCTTCTCGCCCTTCTTTCCGGCGAAAAGCGCCACAACCTCCCTCGTGGTGAGGCCGTCGGTCTTCCTGATCTTGCCGTCGCCCTTCGGCGCCACGCCCGTTATCACGTCGCCCGGCTTGATGCGCCCGTCCTTCGCGACCGGACCGCCAGGCAGCACGCGCTTCACCTTTATGCCGCCGTCCTTGAGCGTCCATTCCACGCCCACGCCGCACATGGTGAGGTTCATGCCCGTCTTGAAGGCCCTGTACTCCTCCTTAGTGAGAAAGAGAGTGTGAGCGTCGTAGGCGGAAGCGACTGCGGCGATGAAGTCCTCGCACACGTCATCCGGGCGCCGCTTCATCTCGGCGGAAAGCTCGTCCAGATACGACTTAACCAGCGCGACGGCGGCCCTTTTCACGCCGCCCGTCTCGCAGCCCAGGAACTCGTCGAGCACCTCTCCCTTTAGGCGCATGCGCCACATCGCGTCGCGCTCCGCTGCCGTCGCAGGCCATGGCTCGCCGTCGCGCTTGTACAGGAAATCGCCGCCCTTGAATTCGAACTCGGCGTGTGCAAGCTCGTTCGTCGCGAACTCCACGCGCTCGCGCAGGCGCTTGCGATACACGTCGCGCAGCTTGTAGGCGAAGGCGAAGTCGCCCTTTCTGAAGGCGTCGTCGAGCTTGACGATGCTCTTCTCGAACTCGGCGATGTCGGAGGCGAGGAACACCATGTGGTCAGCGTCGCACGACTCCACAAGGTTCGTCCATGCCCGGCGCGATATCATATCGTCTGGCGCACGCCTCGTGAGGTGGTGTTCGGCGAGAGCGCGGTTCACGGCCTGCACCGTCGCGCGGTGGCGCGTAGCGGCCTTTGCGTCGGCCTGCTTCCTTGACGGACGCCCCTGGGCCGTCAACGCCGCCGCGCACGCGAACACCGCGACAACCGCTATCGAGAATCTCCTCATCTTTCTACCTACTCCTCGTCATCGCCGTCTATCGCGGTCTTCACCATCGCCGAGAGCGCCTTGCCAAGTTCCTCGGCGGGAAGGCGCATGAGCGCGCGGTACGCCGCACCGTCGCGCCAGCCGAACAGCCATACGGACATCGCGGTCGCGGAATTTTCAGAATTGCCGACGCGCATCCGCAACCTCGCGGCGAACATGGGCGTCTTCGCCTGCGCGTGCTCGGGAAGGACCTTCGTGAACTCAACGCCTGCCGCGTCAAGCTTTCCAGGCTTGAAGCCGGCGTCCTCGCCGCGCACCTCGAACGTGCCCTTGGCCTGCGTCAGCTTGCCGGACATCAGATGCTCGCCCTTCTTGACCTTAGTCCCCTTGGGCGGCACTGGCGGCTCCTCGGCGAACTGCACCGCGCCGTCCAGGCCGTAGGCTCCGAACTCCATGCTCTTAGCGCCGGCATCGTCCTCCGCCGCATGGAAAGCGACGTACGAGCTCGCGGCCTTGCCCCTGCGGAACGCCGCCATCGCGCGCGCCATGAATGCCGCCGACTTTGCGAAGGCCGACATCTCGGCATTCTTCGCCTCCTTCTCCGCGAGTTTCTCCAAATGGTCGCCGAACGCGGCGAGGAACCACTCCATGAAGGCCGCGCCACGCCGGCCGAGTTCGCCGCCGCACGCGACTGGCGCGCACACGAACGCAAGCGCCGAATCGTCCGACACGCCCCGGAGCTTCATCGCTTCCGGCGAAAGCGGCTTCGCCGTCGCCTTCTCGAGGTCGCTCCCCTTTACCGGATCAAGCTTGACGCGCACGTCAAGGCCGTTCGCCGAAACACCCAGCACCACGCGCACGCTCTGCGCCTGCCTCTCCAGAATCTCCTTCATGAATGGCGCGAACTCCGGTCCGGGGAAACCATCGGGCATCAGATCCACTGCTCCTTTGGCGGCCTTCACGCCCCCCTTGGCCTTGGCGCCGTCGCCCTGCATCGCCTGCACCCCGCCGATCTGCTTGGCGAAGTCCAGGTCTTCAAACGCGACCTTCGGCAACTTCGCCACGTCGATCGAAACGGCCGCAATTCCCTTCTTGAGCGGCTTGAGGAAAGGCTCGCCGCCCCTGTCGGCCATCAAAAGCGCGAGTTCGCGCTTCTGCGAGATGTACACCCAACGCCCGTCCTTTGAGAACGCTGCGTATTCCGTCATCGGCTTCTCGGCGTCGCCTGGCAGAATGGACGCCTTCTTCTTGTACGTCACAACGCCGTTTACGATCTTCTTCTTCGGATGCGCCTTGCGCCACGCCTCCACACCGCCCGCGAGCGGCCACACTGTCACGGCCTCCGTGTCCGTGCCATCCGTGAACATGCGTGCGCCAAACGCCGCGTCAGGCCTGGGCGCGCCGAACCTCTTCGCTGCGTCGCTCTCCGCAATCGCCTGCGGCAGAAGCATCGGAAGCATCGGAAACTGCGCCATGGAGGCAAGCGCGCCCAGCTGCGGCTCCATCGACTTCATCGAGGCGACCTGCGTCTCGCCAACGTCCATCCACGCGGCCTGCGAGGCTGCGGCCATGCCCAGTGCAAAGGCGCAGACGAGCGCCTTGATGGCGCGCGCGGCAAGGCGGGCGCCGCCAACCGCCGCGGAGTCCGCCACGTCCAGCGTCTCAGTCTTCGCGCCGAACACGCGCTCAATCACTCCGCGTATTCCGCGAGAACGCGAGGCGCCACCCGTCACGAGTATCTTCCCGAATTCGCCGATCCACTTTGTTCTTTCACGCATGTTGCTCATCTGAGCCTCCACTATTGCACGTATTTTGACTTCGTTCGAAGCGGAGGCCCAGTCAAAGTTGGCGTCTATTCCCGTGGCATCGTGACGGGGCGTTATTTCCGTCTCGAAGTAAGGGAAGGCGCTCTTTCCATTGTTTCCGGGCGGCGTGAGCTCGAACGCCGTCTCGTCGAAGAACTTCCAGTCGACGCCGCACTCCTCCTTCACGCGCTCACGGGCAAGCGAGCCGTTCTTGAAGCAGGATAGTGACATGAAGCCGCCGGCCGGATTTCCGAACACGTGCCCGAAGCCGTCGGGATCCGTGCGGAAGTCGCGCATCGCGGCGAAGAACGTGTCGCTCGTTCCAAGCGACACAACAGCGCATCCCGGCTCCTCCGCGCCGCAGCCGACGAGCGAGGCGGGGTTGTCGCCGGTGAACGGCACAACGGGGATGCCGGGACGTAGCCCGTACTTCGCGAAGCGCTCGGCGAGGCGAAGCGGCTCGCTTCCGGGACGCGCCACGCGCGGCAGCCTGCCGACGAGACCGGGAGCCGCGAAGTCGCATATCTCCCTGTCCCATTCAAGCGTCGCCAGATTGAGGAGGTTCATGCCCGCCCCGTCGCCCGTGTCGATGGGGCCATCTTCGCCCGCAAGATAAGAAGTGAGAAACGAGCTCAGCAGATGCACGCGGGCCGTCTTGGCCCAGCCCTCGGGATCTTCCTTCGCGAACTTCATCACCTGCGCGGCTGCGAAGCGCTCGATGGCGGGCGAGCCGGTGCGCCTGCGCAGAGAATCGCCGAAGCGCGCGTCGAGAGCAGCCACCTCCTCGCCGGTCGAGGAGTCCATCCAGATCGGGCTCTCCGCACGCGAGAACGACCCGTCCTCTGCAAGGTACACCGTCGCATGCTGCTGCGCGTCGCCGCCTATGGCCTCGATCTTCTCCATCGGCGCGCCGGACGCACGAAGCCGCTCCAGCACGAGGTCGAGGCCCTTTATCCACATCGCTGGGTTTGCACGGCGCACACGTGCGTCGGCATTCGGCAGAAATCCGTCCGGCGAGCCGAACTCCGGCATATCTTTCCCGTAGTTCACAGAGGCGGACGCCACAACTCGCCCAGTCTCGACGTCAAGGACAACGGCCTTCGTCCCCTGAGTGGACGAGTCAATACCAAGCGTCAGCATCACAACGTTCCTTTCGTCTGCATGGTGCAGATGCGGTTTTCAAAGCGCGTTCAGCCCTTCAAGTTCTGCGCGGCCTTCGCCCCGTCGGCCTTCAGGCACGCCGCAGCGGCCTTCGCGGCGGCGGCGTAGGCGGCCTTCCACTCCTTGGCGAGCGCGGGGTTCTGGAGAAGCGCGAAAGCGGCGCGCACGTTCCATATCTCCTCGTACGTCATGCCGAAGAGCTCGGTGTCTACGTCCGTGAACTCCTCCATGCCCTTCGCGCCGGAGACGCGTATCGAGGCGTGGGGCGTGTGGGTGTCGATCGTCTGGTCGCTTCCCACGCCGCGCGCGCAGATGATCTCGTGGCGGTCGTACGCGGCCTCGCCGCGCGGCAGGCCTGCCGAGACCTCTACGGAGCAGTTGACGTCGTTCGCAAGCTTCACGAGCGCGTTCACCGCCGGACCGTTCGCCACGGCCATCACGCGCACCACCTTTGCCGCGCCGAGAAACGCCGCCACGTCGAGCTCGCGCGCGAGAATCGCCTCCACGTTGGCGCCCTTCGGCGCAAACGACGCGAAGCGCAGAGTGGAGACGCCTTCCAGCGTTCCATTCTCCGTCATCTTCTTCAGCTCCACGATCTTGCGCTCCACGCGCTGCGGCATGAGAGGCGTGGCGCCCACGAAACAGTGGCCGTCCTTGATCGTGATCTCCCCCTTCCTCGCGCCATACTTCTCGCGCAGGAAGTCAAGCCCCTTGTTCATCTTCTTTGCGTTCATTGTCAATTCCTTTTGACTTTTTTGCTGAAATCGTTTCTATGCGGCGCCCGCCAATGCGGATGCATGGCGGAGATTATATCCCATTTTGCCTTTGCAAGGCAAGCGCGAAATGCGATGCTTCTTTCGCGCGGGCGGCGCGGTCGAAGGGGAGATTACGGACGCAGCAGCCAGAGGCCGAAGAGGCCGCCGGCGGTGCTGCCCTTCCTGGGCACGAAGCGCACCTCCACGCTCTTCTTGCCAGCGGTCAGCTCTGCGGGAATCTGCGTCTCGGTGAAGACGAAGGCGGGCTTGTGGTTGTCCACCAGATTCTCGGTGTGCACCGGCTTTCCGTCCACCAGCACGTCGAAGACGCGCGCCCCGCGCTCGCGGGCGCAGTACTTGGTCACAAGGGTGCGCCCGCCGGGCGCGTCGCCCACGGCAAGGCGGTACGCGAAGAACCCGCCGTCGAACGCGTGCCGCCAGTGGTGCTCGTGGTATTCCCCGTAGAGGCCGGTGCCGCTGTCAGTCTTTTCGCCCGCAAGGCCGTGCGCCTTCTCGCTCGTCGCGTCGCCGATGGAGACGGAGTCCACGACGCGCGCCGCGAAGCCCGCCTCCTTCGCGCGCGCCTCGGCGAACGCCTTTTCCGCCTCCTCGTCAGGAAGCATCCAGTACATCGTGTAGCGGCTGAAGTGCAGGTCGTATATCGGCTTGAGAAGGATGTCGCTTCCCATGAGGTGGAACGCGATCGCGCCGCCGATGGTGCGCTCAAGGCAGCTTGCCGGGTCTGCGGCGGCCGAGGCGGGGACGCGCGGAATGGAGACCTGCCGGCCGAGCCTCCAGCTGGACGTCGGCGACGCAGGCGGATGGGCGATGTAGTCGCTCTGCTTCAGACCTTCGCTTCCGAGGTCGCCCACCAGCAGCGACGGGCCGTAGAAGAACGCGATGTACTTCTTCGATCCGGGCAGGAACTCCGCGCGCAGCGACATCGGAAACTCCACGTCGATGCGGTCGCCCGCCTTCCATTCACGCATGATGGAGACGTAGCCTTCGCCTTGCTGCGGCCGCGGGGCGGCCGCCATGCCGTTCACATATACGGCAAAACCTTTGCCCGCCCAAACAGGACGCCGCACCTTCACAGTGAACTTCGGGTCCTTTCCGACGGCGTCCACCTTGACGCACGTCGTCTCGCCATAGGGAAACGCAGTCTCCTGGCGGAGCTTCACGCCGCGCGCCTTCCAGTCAAGCGTCGCCGGCGTGAAGAGCTGCACGCTGACAGCGCTCTCGTCCGGCGCGTGGGTGAACACCATCTGACCGTACTTGCCGGGCGCCTCGAAGCCGGTGCCGGTGCAGCACCACATGGAGTCGAACTCGTCCGAATACGTGCGCGACGCGCCCGGCTTGGGCGGCGTGTAGTAGATGGTGCGCCCGAGGATCGGGTCGTGCGTGGAGAGCAGGTGGTCGAACAGCACGCGCTCGTAGTAGTCCATCTTGTCGCTCGAAGGCTCCGTCTGGAACAGCGCCTCCGTCTGGCGCAGCATGTTCACGGAGTTGCACGACTCCGGGCCGCCGTTCGCGAAGAGCTTCCTCTCGAAGTCCGCCTTCGGGAACAGATGCTCGCCGTGCGAGTTGCCGCCGTTCGCCCATGCGTGGTCGCAGATGAACGCGCGGTTCGCGTTGACAATCGCGCGGTGCAGCCTCTCCTCGCCGGTGATCCGGTAGACGCGCTCGAAGCCCGTGTACTTCGGAATCTCGTTGTTCGCGTGGTGGAAGCAGAGATGCGCGGCATTTCCGGCGGCGAGCGGCGCGAGCATGCGCTCGTGGCATAGGCGGCGGGCCCAGCGGCGGTACTTTCCGTCGCCCGTCATCAGAAAGGCCTCCGCGAAGGTCTCTGGCAGGGAGGCGTGCTCGCAGTCAAGGACCTTCTGCAGCTGCGCGTCGTCGAGCTTGTCCACGATGGCGCTCCCGAACCAGTCCGAGAGGCGCAGGAAAACGCGCTTCGCCTTCTCGCTGCCGGTCGCCGCGTGGATGCGCCAGAGGCCGATGAGCACCTTGTTGAGCGTGTATATCGGCTCGAAGCGCCCGTTGATGAACGCGCAGTATTCGGTCTTGGGGTTGATCTTGACGTCGATCTTGCCGGAAGCGATCTCGTTGAACACCTTGCGCCCGTCCCGCGCGGCGAGCGCGTAGCCGTCGCCATGCGCGTTCTGCACGGCCTCGAGCTCGTCGACGATATAGAGAAGGCGCCGCCTCAGCTCCTCGTCGCCAGTTGCCTCGTAGGTCATCGACGCGCCGGCCATGTAGAAGCCGAGGATGTGCCCGGCGAGGTCCAGCCAGTGCTTCGGCGACTCCCAGCCGTTGTACGGCTCCGCCTTCGGCTTGAGGCCCGCCTCCAGGCGGAAACGGCTCAGGAGGCGGTCAGGGTCGAGCCGCAGCAGATACGCTTTGTTCTGTTGCTGCTGCCAGCGGAGAGGTCCGCCGGTGAGGCGCACCTGCGACAGCGGGAACAACGCCTCGCGCGGCATTACGGGCAATGTTTCAGCCGCTGCGCACACGAACGGCAGAGCGGCGACGGCAAAAACGAATTTCGTCATTTCTTTCATGGCGTCAAGTATATCACATCAATGTCCAACCCGCAACAAGAAAGCTCGTCGTTGTCGGGCAAGCTCGGGCGTGCAGGCGGCCTGAAGATAATCATTTCTTCCTGAACTTCATCAGATGCTCGGCGTACTTCGCGGCGCCGCCCTTCCTGTAGCCGGTCTCGCCGATCTTCCTGCCGTCGCCGTCGAAGATGAGCGCCGTGGGAAATCCGTCTATCCAGTATTTCTTCACGAGGAGCTCGTTCGCGGCCTTCGCGTGCTCGGAGAGGACTTCCTTGTTGCGTGGCGAGTCAATGAAGACCAGCACGAAGTCGTTCTTTACGCCGTCGACGAACTCCTGCTTCGACAGCACCTCGCGTTCGAGCTTCATGCACCAGCCGCACCAGTCGCTACCGGAGAAGCAGGCGTACACGAGCTTGCCTTCGGTCTTTGCCTTCGCAAAAGCCTTGTCGAGGTCGTCCGTAAAGCCGCGCGGCGTGGACGACTTTGCCTTGGCCAGCTTCGCGGAATCTACGACGCCGAGCTTCGGATCATGCGCAGGCGATGGTTCTGGTTCAAGCACCTTCGCCCTCTTGCCGTCCTCTTCCTTGTCCGCGAAAAGCACGTTCACAGGAACATCGCAGATGAAGAACGAGTTGTTTCGCGGCGCGCCTTTGGCCGATTCGATTTCGCCGGATATTCTCACGGACTTCAGCAGCAGAGCCTGCTTGTACGGCTCTGCGCCGCCTGCGCCGAGAACGATGATCTTCGTGATCGAGCCCTTGCCGGACAAAAGTCCCGACCCGCTTGTGCCGAACGGATCCTCGTCCAGCTCGGACTCCTTGAAGTTCGGCCCAAGAAACAGCCTCGACTTGACGTCTCTGGGGAAGTCGTACCTGAGATGGAACACCGCAAGCTTCCCGGGCGGCACGACTATGCGAGCATCGGGCGGAAGCATTTTCGGCTTCTCCGCGTCATCGTCGCCAGCCGACATCACCCCCACTTCTGCAAGCCGGACCTTGAAGTCGGTCGGGGCGTGCCCCTGCGCGCCAGCGAAGACCGCGCAGGCCGCAGATATGGAAAGCAAGGCGATCTTGAATCTCATCTGCTCTCCTCCGTCACTTCTGGATCTCCTTGCGGAGAAGATCGGCCACTTCGGCGGGATTGCATTCATCGAGACGCCTGAGGATGCTGCACCAGCGGAACGCGCCAGACCCCGCCTCGTCGAACGGACGATGCAGGAAGAGCTCGTCGAACGCCCTTCTGTTGGCGCGGTACGCGGTCTGCGCATCGGCAAGCCCCTGCTCGAAGGCCTGCACGTACGCCTTCGCGAAGGCGGCGAAGTCGCCTACGAACTTCTCGCGGCGGCGCACGACGTTCGCGTAGGGAGCCACCAGCTCGTGGAACGGCTCGCGGTACTTCACGAACGAGCCGGCGTGGTCGGTCACCACGAGACCGCGCGGCAGACCGTCCGGGCCGCACTGCAGCACTTCGTAGTTGGTGTCGAAGAGGCTCTGCCCCGTCTCTGTTGCGGCGCGCCCGACAACCAGGTCTATCGCGGCCGCACGCCCCATCAGCCTGGCGAAGCCAAGGGCGAAGGCCGGATTGCGGAAACGCTCGGGGGGAATCTTGTCGGAGGCGACGCCGGATATGTAGGCTCTGACGTAGTAGTTTGCCCGCACGTGCGCGCCATCGTACTGGTTCCGCCCGGAATACCTCTCGGCGAACTGTCCGCAGAAGAGATGGTGCGGCAGGTTCATGCCAAGCTGGCGGCATGCGAGACGACGGTCGAGGATGTAGTCGGCGTAGTCGTTTGCCTCGAAGATGGAGCGGAGCATGTCCTTGCCTTCGTCGAGGTGCTCGGCGACTCCCCACTTCTGGAAGCGCACGATGTAGGCCCGCGGCTTGGCGTCCTTTTCCTTGCACTGGAGGATGTAAACGTCGCCGCGGCGGGCGTTCGCCAGCGGGCGGCGGGCGAGGGAGCGCGGGATGCGCCCTATGTTGGCGTATTCCAGAGTGCCGACAAGGCGCACGAAGTTGAAGAGCATCGAGCGCACGCGGTGGTCGCACAGTTCGAGGAGAGCCGGTTCCTGGGTGCGCTTCGCCTCGTCCCACACGGAGTCGAAGATCAGCTCGTCGTTCTCCATGCGGCCGCCGGGCAGCCACTCTATCTGCCGGTAGAACTCGGGGGATATGCCATGTATCAGCTCCTGGTCGCCAACCTCGGTGGCGTTGGGGACGGCGGAGAGCGTGGCGTTCATCTCGGCGCGCCATTCGAAGTTGTCTGTCGTCTCCTCGCGCAGGGCGGCGGGCAGGGCCATGCGCCATTTGGTTGCCACGGCCGCGACGGCGGCGCGCAGCGACGCGTCGTCCATCTCTTCCGGCTTCAGGGCGCGCATTGCCCGTGTCACCTCGGCGTCCAGCGAAGGCGGGAACAGCGCCACCTCGGTCTGGCCAAGGCGGTTGAGCGCGCCAAGGCCGTGCGCGATCTCGGCCATCTGCGCGCGGAAGGCGTCGCCGCCCAGCGCCGATACGGTCTCGAAGCTGCCGACGGTGAGCCAGCGTGTGCCGGTGTGGCCGTTGTAGTAGTAGATGGACTCGTGCGATATGGCCACGCGCGCGCTCTTGATCGCGTTCACGATCTCCTCCGCGCTCTGGGGAGAGCGCGACATGCGCCAGTTCTCGCCGCGGGCGCGCAGCGCGTCGCGGACTTCGGCGGAGCGGGTGTTGAGGAAGCGGATTCTGCGCTTCGAGACGAGCGTCTGCAGCACTTCGTCCGCCTTGAACGCAAGATCGATGCGCCCAGGGCTCGGGCGTATGTACACGCAGTCGTCGGAGAAGAGGAGGTCGGTCGAGTCGTTCCACTCGGCCATCGCCTCCGCTTCGGACAGCTCTGGAAGCCCTTCCTCCGCGCGCACCCGGCTGAGCTCGCGCGTCCATGCGATGCGCTGCATGGCATGCACGCCGCGCACCGTCACGAGGCCGGGCGTGCGGAAGAACAATGTGCCGATCCGCGACTTCAGCGTTCCGTCGGGATTCTTTGCGAATATGGGATCACCTAGTATTTTCATAGCGGGAATATTATAGCATTTATCAGTGCCTAGTGCCTAGTACCTGATGACCGATTGGAAAGGTCTGATTCTCGTGGCTGGTGCGGCAACGCCGCCGAATCTGACTACCTCTATCTAAAAACGCCGTGTGGATAAAGCGAAGTTGAGAATCAATGTTTTGTTGTGGTATAATGTCGCCATGAAAACAACATTCATATCCTTGTCTGTCTGTATCCTTTGTGCGACGTCGGCTTTCCCCGGCGCGCTTCGTCCGGCCGCGCAGCCACTGAACGCGGCCGAATACTTCGTGGCGACGAACGGGTGCGACGCCGCCGACGGCTCCGCCGGAAGGCCGTGGCGCACGATCCAGCGCGCAGCGTCCATTGCAGGCCCCGGCGATACGATAACCATACGCGGGGGCGTGTACCGCGAATGGGTGAAGCCCGCGAACGCCGGAACGGAAGGCGCGCCCGTCGTCTACCGCGCGGCGCCCGGCGAGAAGGTCGTCGTGACCGGCGCGGATCCCGTGCGCGGCTGGAAAAAACGGGCCGACGGCCTCTGGGAGGCGCATGTGGCGTACGATACGTTCGGCGGGCTCAATCCGTTCACGGATTTCATCGTCGGCAGGTGGTTCGAGCCAAGGGGGAAAAAGCATTTCCGCACAAGGCTTCTGCAGGACGGCAAGCCGTTGAAGCTGCTGGGCGAAGAGGTTTTCGCCGGCGCGAAAGGCGTCCCGAAACTGGCTCCCGGCAGCGCGGCCCTCGTTCCCGGCAGGGGCGCGTGGGGAACGATCGTTGCGGCGTTCAAGCGCGCCCCCAAAGTCTCCGTGCCGGAACTGGTCGTCCGCCCGGCATGCTTTTATCCGCTTGAACCGCGGCGCGACTACATCACGCTGAAAGGCATCACATTCACGAACGCCGGACCCGACTGGGCCCATCCGCGCGGCGAACAGGTGGGCGTGGTGGGCACGCATTGGAGCCGCGGGTGGACGATCGAAGACTGCACGATCTCCGGGTCGAGCTGCGCGGGTCTCACGCTGGGAAAGTGCGCCAACGACTTCGATGCGTTCTGGCTCGACAGAAAGCAGCTTTTCTCGCTCTGGGCGCTGCGTCTCCACAAACGCGACTGGAGCGAAACGGGCCACCATGCCGTGCGCCGCTGCCGGATCGACGACTGCGGGCAGGCTGGCATCTGCGGCGCGTTCGGCTGCGCGTTCTCCACGATCGAAGACTGCGAGATATCCCGCTGCTTCTGGAAAAAGCCCTTCGGCGGCGCGGAAATGGGCGGCATCAAGCTGCACGCGGCCATCGACGTTACAATCGCCCGCTGCCGCATCCATCACTGCGGAGGCCCCTCGGCGTGCGCCGGCATCTGGCTCGACTGGATGGGACAGGGCTCGCGCATAACGGGCAACACGTTGTGGGCCAACGCCTTCGATCTGTTCTTTGAGGTGAATCACGGACCGATTCTCGTCGAGGGCAACGACCTGCTCTCCGGCAAAGTGCTGAGATCGTGTTCCCAAGGAGTGGCGTTCGTGGCCAATCGAATGCGGGGCGGCTGCAACTATTGGAACGACAAACGTCGCACGCCGGTCATGAAGCCCCACTCCACCGAACCCGATTCGCTCGACAAATACGCGAGCGGACAAGGCGGATACGTGTTCGTGAACAACATCTTCGGCTCGAATCTGCATTTCAAGGACGAAAAACATCCCAGCCGGTTCGAGGACAACTGGACCATCCCCGCCAAGTTCTGGAAGATCGACGATGCGACCGGCGAATGCACGATTTCGCCTCCGGCCGGCTCCGTCGCGCCACACTTCGGTCCCGTCGATGCAAAGCGTCTCGGGAAACCCGTTTTCGTCGATCAGGAATACCCCGTTCCGTCTGTAACGCAGCCAAAGAAACCTGTTCCATCCAAGGAAGAGGCTGAAACCAACAACAATAGAGGATGAGAGAGCGTAAGCCGCAAGAAGAAAACACCGCCAACGCCGAGGCCGTCGTCGGACGCCTTCACTGGCGTGACCACGCCGTCCACGTCCGCGCCGCGCACTACGACGCGCGCAAGATTCCATGACGTGTCGTAGAGCCATCGCGGCGGCGGTGCCGAGAGGTCGCCGAACAAAGGCGCGCCGTCCACAGTGGCTACAAGGCGCGAAGGCACATCGCCGCGCAGCGTTGTCAATCGCCACGAAAACACCTTCGCAGTGCCGTCGGCCGTAGCGGAATGGGAATGCTCGTCTTTGGCGTTCTCGCCCCGCACAAACCATCTGCCGCAGTCCCAGCCGATGGCCAGACACTCCTCCTAGGCGGAGAGGTCCCCGTCGCCGTCGGCATCAGTACCGAGCGTAATCTCCACGTTGTTCGTGGGCGAAGGTGCAAACTCAAGCGAGAACGTCACCACTCCGGGCATTGACGACGCGGCGAAGACGATGTTGGTGCTTGCCCCCGCATCCGCGAAATCGGGCTGCGGCAATGGTGCCGCGAAGGCCAAGGCGGAAGCCGCCAAGGCAAGAAATGTGGCTACACGTCTCATGGCGGAGAGTATAGCAAACCCCCGTTGCAAATTACAAGGGGATTGATTACGGCAGGTCGCCGCAGACCGCATAGTATTGCGCACGGGCACGGCGGCGCAGCTCTATCCGCCTGCGCACGGGGCTCATGCTCTCAAGCACATCGCGCGGCCTGTCCGCTGGGCGTTGGAAACAACTGGGACAAACAACTGGGGACAGTCCCCAACGAACAACCAAACAACTGGGGACAGTCCCCAACCAAACAACTGGGGACAGTCCCCAACGAACAACTACCGAACAACTGGGGACAGGTTATGACAAACAACTGGGGACAGTCCCCAACGGGCACGAGAATTTTTCCATGCGTCTAGACTGTTCTGCACTTTTAACAATCTTTTAACA
>JAFXIL010000193.1 GCA_017563185.1 Kiritimatiellia bacterium
CCCTGGGTGTCGACGATGTGCGGCGTCAGCGGCTTCCTCCACTGGGGCTACAACCGCTGGCAGCTGAACCAGAAGCGGGATCCGTTCAAGGAGCCCTATCCGAAAAGCTGGGGCGGTTCCAACAATGGGCACTCCCTGCCGCCCGGCGACACGCACATCGTCTATCCCGGAAAGGACGGCCCCTGGTCGAGCGCGCGGTTCGAGGCCACGCGCGCTGGCATGGAGGACGCCGACCTCCTTCGGGTGCTGGGCCGCCGCGACAAGGCCGCCGCCGACGCGCTCGTGCGCCGCATCGCCCGCAGCTACGGCGACTACACCCCGTCGTGCAGAATCTACCGCGAGGTGCGCCGCGACCTTCTGCGCAGTCTCTCAAAATAAGTTCGCGGGGGGGCTGCCCCTGCTGGTCTATGTAACGGAGGAGATCATGATTGGAAAGAACATACTGCCGCGCAGGGACTTCCTGCGCAACGCGGCGATGCTGGCTGGAGCCGGCGTCACAACGCCGTTGTGGGCGGCGATGAAGTACGACAGGGATGCCGTGCTGCGGTACTTCCGCGCTCGCGCGAAGGAGACTGACGCGCGTGTGAAGGCCGGCATCGAGGCGAACCGCAAGGGCGACGCCACGCTTGTGTTCCGGGACGCGCAGGGACGCCCGTGCGAGAATGTCCACGTGAAGGTGCGCCAGACGCGCCACGAATTCAAGTACGGCGCAAACCTCTTCGGCCTTGCCGAGACGAAGAACGGCGCGGAGATGGCCGCCGCGTATCGTGAGCGCTTCGCGGCGGCGTTCAACCTCGCGACTTTGCCGTTCTACTGGAAGTCCGTCGAGCCCGAACGCGGCAAGACTCGCTACGCGAAAGACTCACCCTACATCTACCGCCGCCCACCGATCGACATGTGCCTGGAATGGTGCGAGGCGAACGGCATCGAACCCAAGGCCCACTGCCTGAACTACGCCGACTGGCAGCCGGCGTGGGCGAGGGGCCCGGTGGAGCGCGAGAAGGCGCTGCTTGAAAAGCGCTTCGCCGAGCTTGCCGCCCGCTACGCGAAGCGCATTCCGATGTGGGAGGTCACGAACGAGACGCTCTTCTGGGGGCCGGCCCAGCACCGCAACAGCGTGTTCTTCGGCAAGCGTGACTTCGTGGAGTGGAGCTTCAAGACGGCCGCGAAGTACTTCCCCTCCAACAAGCTCGTGATAAACGAGGCGGCGCCCAACGTGATCGACTGCTACAGGGCCACGCGCAGCGCCTACTACATGCAGATAGAGAACGCGCTCATGAAGGGATGCCGAATCGACGGAATCGGCATCCAGGCACACGCGGTGTGGGGCACGAACATGAAGACCGTTGCGTCCCAGGCGCGCTTCGAGTACAACCCCGAGCACATGTTCCGCATCATGGACACGTATGCGCAGCTCGGAAGGCCGCTGCAGATCACCGAGCTCACCATCCCCGCATATTCGGAAGATCCCGGAGACGAGGCCGTGCAGGCCGAGATCGTGCGCAACCTCTACAGCATCTGGTTCTCGCACAAGGCGATGGAGGCGATAATCTACTGGGACCTTTCCGATGCCTATTCGTGGACGGCCGAGCACGTCGGCTCGCTCTGCCGCCGCGACATGAGTCCCAAGCCGGCCTACAACGTCGTCCGCGAACTCTTCGGGCGCGAGTGGCGCACCAACTTCGAGCGCGACGCGGCGGGCGGGCGGCTGGCGTTCCGCGGCTTCCGCGGCACGTATGAGGTGGAGGCGACGTCGAACGGGCGCACGGTCAAGCGGCAGTTCGCCGTGGGCAACGCCGCGCCCGGGCCGGTCGAGATCGTCATCGCGTAAGAGGAAATCGCCGTGCTGCCCGACGGAACAGGAAATGGCGAAATGAAGTTATTCTAGTTGTTTCTAAACATCAAGATCCGTGTGTGAATAACGGAAGCGCCCCGCAAAATATAAAATCAGAATATTAGCCTTGACTAATAGGGGGGGGGGTGATATACTTTTTGCAAAATCAAAGAGGAGTTGTGTAAATGAGCAGTCATAGATTGTCGTCCGCAGCGTTTGTTGTTGCTGCGGGAATGGTGTTTGGGGTGTATGCGCGCACCGTCAACGTCACATCGCAGACGGACTCTTCGGTTACATTTGCATTCGGAGACCAGGACGGCCTCGCCCACGAGCTCTTCGTCGCCCATGGCGCGACGGACGGCGGCGAGGACAAGTACGCATGGACCTCGTTCGAGAAGGTCGCCGACATCGCGAGCGATCAGGCCACCCTTGAATACGCGGTGCCCGAACGGCTGCGCGACGGAAGGCCGATGCGCTTCTTCCTCATGCAGGCCCTCGACGTCAATATGGCGAAGGAACTCGTCTCCATCCGCTCGACTGGCGCACAGTGGATCAACGCAGGTGTCGCGCCCGCCGCAGGTTGGACCATTGATTTTCGGTTTGGAGATCCGGTATATGTGGAAGGCACGGCGTTCTTCGGCCGGGGCTGGGATTTTAAACGGTATCTTTTCTGCCAACAGTCTAGCAAGTTCAGGTTTTATGGAGAAAATGGCACCTTGGATGTGGGTGCAATGCCCAAGTTCGGCGTAAACTATCGCTGCGTGATTGATCCTTCCTACACCGAATTCAGTAATGTCTCCAGCGTGCTTACGCTCACGGGCGACGACGGGACGGAAAGCCGCTCGTCAATCAGACGCAGTGTGGCAGGCTCCGGCAATTTTGCCATCTTTGGCATCGATAACGCGAAGTTGGCCACCTTCACGTTCTACCGTATGAAGATCGGGACGCGCAACGCGAACAACGCTAACACCGTTAAGGTGCGCGACTTCATCCCCGCCGTCAACGCCAATGGCGACATCGGCCTATACGACCAGGTGAACAATGCGTTCTACAAGAACCAGACGGCAACGCCTTTCGTGCCGGGCGACGAACTGCCGCAGGAGCGCTTCGGTCGCGTTAAGGACGAAACGCCCACGTTCCGTTTCCACCGCACGGTCTCCGTCTCCTCCGCGACCGCTCGTGCCGCCACGCTCGCCTTTGCGAATCCCGACGGCGCGGCGTACAAGCTCTACGTAGCCTACGGCCAGGCGGATTGCGAGAGCGACAAGAACGCCTGGGCGTCGTGGATGGAAGTCAGGACGATCGCCGCCGACGAGACGTCATACACCTACACGCTCCCAGCCGCGCTCAAGGCGGACGGCGTTTTTTACCGCTTCTTCCTCGTGAAGACGGACGACCTCCCCTATGCATCGGAACTCGCGTCAATCACCTCGACGGGTGCGCAGACCGTGCGCCTCGACTACATTCCCGGCACCGATACGACGACAGACCTCCGCTTCGGCGACGTGCAGTACGAGAACTCGAAGGTGTTATTCGGGACGTCCTGGGATTATTACTGCTACACCTTCGGCATGCAGTCCAACAAATTCGAGTTCCATGGCAAAGGCACGCAATTTCCAGATGTCGCGCCCACTGCCGGCACGGACTACCGCTGCCGCGTCATGGGCGACAATAGCGTCATTCTCGATACTGACGAAAACACCTCTCAAATAACGGAAACCCGCACGGCGTATCCATACAGCGAACTCTGCGTATTCGCCACGTATGGCGGAAGTAACGCCGCGAAGTACCGCTTCGATTCGATGATTGTGAAGGAAGGTGCCGTAGTCGTGCGCGACCTTGTGCCCGTGCAGACTAAAGAAGGAAAAGGCGCGCTCTTCGATCGCGCGAACGGCCGTGTGTTCGAGAATGCGACGGATACTGACTTCACCCAGGGCGAAGCTTTCGAGCGGCAGGGATGGGTGATCTCGACAACCGCGAGCCTTCAAGGTTCTTCCGTTCATGGCTTTATCGTCATCATCCGCTAACGCATGTGCCCCCGCGCGTCGCACATGCACGGTTTTACCAGTCGCATTTCCTCCTTGCGCATAAAGCGCGGATTTGGCATAATTATAATATCAATGTGGCAATAAAGTAGGGACGTGTTTGCCCGCGCAAGAGCCTAAACGAAAAGGGAACAGCGAAATGAAGAAAATGGAATGCAAAACCGATTCCATCTTCGTGTGCTTGGCGACATTCGCGCTTGTGGCGTTCGTCGCATGCGCCGCGGCGGCGAACGCGCCGATTCCCATGGCCGATACGATCACGAACACGCTCACGACGGCGTGGGGACTCAAGGTCACGCCGGAGAACGCGTGGCGCGAATACCCGCGCCCGCAGATGGTGCGCGACAACTGGCAGTGCCTGAACGGCGAATGGGAGTTTGCCGTGACGTCGGTGACGGCGGACGCTCCGCGCACATTCCCCGGTGGTGAAGTTCGACTTCGACTTCCTGCGCTCGGTCCATGCGGAGATATACGAGGCCGCGCGCGCCGGCGCCGCCGGCAACGACTAGGCTAGGCGTATTTTAAACTCATACACAGATTTTAAACTCATACACAGAAGGAGACATGCCGATGAAAGCATCGACGATGATGAAGGCGGTTGCCGCGCTTGCGTGCGCCGCGACGCTCGCGGCAAGCGCCGCGACGGTGATGTACACGCAGGTCGGCGAGATGCCGGCCTCGAACCTCGAGTTTGACGGCATTCCGTCCAGCACCGAGATCGGCTACACGCCGCAGCTCGCGTTCCCCGGCAAGACGCTCGACGAAATGCGCGGCTGCCAGTTCATCACGGAACTGTACGGAGGCGGCGTCGATGCGCGCGCGACTGCGTATGGCCTCTTCCCGCGCTACCACAGGACGAACGGCAGCATCGACAAGATTGCCCTGCTGTTCGGCGTGAAGGACGGGAACATCACAAAGGACGTGGCTCTCGTCCTAACGAACGGCGACGGCGGCGTGTATGTGCAGAAGTACGGCTGGTGCTACAAGAGCGGCATGTGCCTGCGCTACGAGTTCCTCCTCATGGACGGCAGCGGGAACCCTTATTTCCGCACCGACGGCGACAAGCCGGACGGCAAAGACACAACTGGCGGTTACCAGGCGTGGGGCATCCGCGTACAGGGCGCGATGCCGTCCGCGAACGAGTCTCGCCTTGCCTTTCCGGGCGTGATGCTCGCCGACCTTGTGAACTGCAAGTTCGTGGCGGGCATCCAGGTCGGCGGCGGCAACGATACGCCAAGGTACGACGGCACGGCTGAATGCGTCACGCCGTGGCCGTCCCGCGACGATGTCCAGAAGATCGTGTTGCAGTTTAGGAACACTTTGTTCTACAACCGGGCGGCGGTGCTGGAGCTTACCCAGGGCGCGGACGGCGTGTATCTGCGTCAAAAGTGGTCCAAGAACGGCGCAACCGACACGTTCACGCTCGACTCAAGCGGCAACGTCGAAGGCTATAACTCCTCGTCTGGCGACTGGAGCAGCTACTGCGCATGGGCGGTGCAGATGCTGCCGAAGTATGCGTTCCTGCCCGGCGGCTCGTCGTCGGTCGAGACGGCCCTGCCCATCGACGACGCCAATCCCGGCTCGGCGACGCTCGTGACGGAGACTTCGCAGGTCGCATTCAACAACGCGACGCTCGACGACCTCGCGGACTACACGTTCGTCGCCTACCGCAAAGGCGGCGAATACGCCTACGACAACGAGCACTACACCACGTCCAAGTTCGTCACGCCGGTCGATATTGACAACGACGGACACTACGACAAGATCGTGTTCCAGTTCTCCGACAAAGACAAGAACGGCGTCAGGACGGCGGTGCTTGAACTGACGGGCGACGGCAACGGCAACATTCTTGTGCGCCAGATCCAGAGGCTGTGGAATGCCTCCAGCCCCGACCTCCCCGCGTTTTCGGTCGCGGCGGACGGAACGGTGCAATACATCGACAACGGCGGCGGACACAGCACCGGCAATCTCTACAACGTGCGCGGTCTCGTCGCCGTGGCGAATAAGGCGGCGATGAACGCCACGCCCATTCTCGTCTGGACGAAGAAGCACGGCGTACTGACGCTCAACGACCTCGCCGGCGCGTAGTCCACGGCCCTGCTCACAGGCGACTCCGGCGCGGTCGATGGACTCAACACCCGCGAGGCGATCGACGCGAACGGCGACATCACGTCCATCACCACCGAGTTCCAAAACTCCAGCCGCAAGACCGTGGTCGTGAAGTTCACGAACGGCGAGGACGGCGTTTACGCGCAGGCGATCGGCGCTGTTGACGTGGCGACGTTCGGCTATGTCGCCTCCGACGCCAACGGCAACCTCTATGGTTCGGCATATGTGCCCGTCTCGAGCTCCAACACGGCGTTCGGCTACGGCGTGTGCGGGCTGACGGCCACGGCGAACGCAGCGAAGCTCTACCGCCAGGGCACGACGCGCACGTTCGCCGTGGTGGACGATGCGTCTCCTGCAAGCAACACGCAGTTCCCGACGTCCGAGACCGTCGGATTCTCCGGCGTCGCCCTTGAAGATCTCGCAGGATGCACATTCCTGTCCTATATGCAGAGCGGCTCGATCTCCGGACGGTATCTTCTTGGAACGCACATGACGCTCTATCCTTCGTCGGGCGCGGCGGAAAAGCTCGCTGTGCAGTTCACCGCCGACGATGGTGGTTGGAAGAAATCGGCATTCGTCCAGTTCGCGTACAACGCCAACGCCGCGGTCACGATTCAGAAGGTCAGGAATACCTGGACGAAGTCCGGCAACGCGGCCACAAAGTATTTCAACGACAACTTTTTCACGGTCGGGCCGACGGACAGCTCTTCATACGATTGCGGCAACCAAAACAATAGCCAGTACCACCTCTGGGGGCTTCAGGTGCTCCCTGGATTCGTGCAGAAGACGGCGACCAGGCTCTTCAACGGCATAACACTCAACGACATCGAAGGCGCGGCGTTCACCGCGCGCATGGGCGGTCCCATGATCGGCGCCTCCACGGCGAGGTTCGAGGGCTATAACGTCCATGTTGTCAAGAGCGGCGATGACGTGACGCGCATGATCGTCGAGTTCCAGTGCATGGACGGCAGCTGGCGCAAGGGTGTTGTGGTGGAATTGACAAACGGCGAAGGTGGCGTTTACGGCCGCGCTCTCCGGGCCTGCTGGCAGCAGACGTCGCTTGGCTCCCAGATCGTCAATTACGACGGTGACGAGATAGCGGGCTACAACGGCGACAACGACGACGCTGTGGCCGTGAACGCTCTGTCTGGGCGTTACGGAGTGTACGATGTGCAGGCCGAGGTTGATATTCCCACTGAGTGGACGCTCGACCAGGACCGCAGCTGGAGCGAGTTCACCGGCGGCGAGCCGATCGACGACGCGGCGGCGACGATTCGCATCAAGGTGATAGGCGACAATCCAACGCTTACCATTGACGAGAACGTCACAATCGGGCAGATCGTGTTCGTGAACGAAACGGGAGACGCGGCTTCGACGAACGCCGTCGTCATCGGGAGCGGCGCAGTTGCGTCGATCGGCGCCATCAAGCTAGGCGAGGGCGCAAGTGTTTCGCTTCCCCCTGCGCTCGCGTCCGCCGCTGCGACGCTCGGCAACGGTTCGAAGCTGACGTACATCGGCCCGGCGACGGTGTCGCAGGTCGTCTCAGGCGCCGGCAGCGTGGAAGTGGCGTCCGGCAACGTGACGTTCGCGGGAGCGAACTCGTTCATGGGCGGCCTCGTGGTAAAAAGCGGCGCGACGGCGGTGGCCGGATTTGCCCCCGGGCAGGGATCGACGGACGGCCCGTTTGGCGCCATCGACGGCGCGGTGACGGTCGAGGCGGGCGGCATGGTCGACATCAACGGCAAGAACGGCCTCTCGTACCGCTACACGCTCGCCGGGAACGGCGTTGACGACAAGGGGCCGATCGTCAACCAGGGCGGTGCGCTCGCCATCGGCAGCACGGACTGGGCCCACGAGTGGACGACGGGCCATGCGCGCAAGTTCACGCTCGCCTCGGACGTGACGCTTGGCGCAGTCGGCAACGACTTTGGCATCGTCTCCAAGAGCACCTGGGAGACCGCGCAAGACGAATGCTGGCTCGATCTCGGCGACCTCGGGAACGAGACCGGCTACACGCTCACCAAGACCGGAACCGGCACGCTCTGGCTCTGGGCAAACAAGCTTTCCGCGACGGGCTACGGCACGCTCTCCATTCAGCAGGGCACGGTCGATATCCGCAAGGGCAGGTACGTCGGCGCGTCGAGCGCAGTTGCGATTGGTACGGACGGCACGTTGCGCCTCGGCTCGCAGATGGCGGTCGTCTCCATCGCGAACGACGGTCTCATCCAGATCGTGCCGTGGTATTACGGCCATAACTACAGCGGCGCGACGCTGACCGGAGCGTATTCGGGAAGTGGCAAGGTGGAGGTGCTCTCCGGCGGCAGGCTCAACGTCGGCTCCGGTCTCTCCGTGGCGGACTTCGAGAACAAGGGCACGGTCGAAGGCTCCGGCGCGCTCACGGTGACGGGCACGCTCACGTCCGGCGCGGCGATCCCCAATCTGACGCTCGCGGGCGGTTCGACGATCAAGATGACCGGGATGGACAACGTGCAGACCGTGACGGGAACGTTCGCGGCGACGGGTAAGGTGAAAGTGGATGGCTCGGTGATTTCGGACGAAGACCTGAAGGCTGTCGGATGGATTCCCGTCATCTCCGCGCCATCTATTCCGGCGGGCGTCAAACAGCGGTTTTCCGCGGCCGGCGCAAGCAACCGCACGTTCCGCATGGTCACGGAAGACGGCACAAGCACCATCTACATGGGCCTTTCCCACGGCTTCACGCTTATCGTGCGATAGCTGTCCACGCAAGATGCCCATTCCGGTAAAGGCGCAATGAGGGAGATGCTCATGAAAAGAAACGGGTCGATTATGTGAATCGTCCGCTCCTTGAAATCGCGGGGCGGATATGGTACAATTCCATCATGAAGAAGAAATCATCATTTCACGCCTTTGCGGTTCTCGCAGGCGCGTTTGCGGGATGTGTGGCGCATCTGTTCGCATGGGAGCCAGCTCCGGTAGCGTTCGACACGCCTGCGCGCGACGAGCTTGGCGCGATGGTGCTGGGCAACGGCGAGCTGTGCGCGCTCGCGTGGATCACGGTTGACGGCGCGCTCCACACGGTGCTGCAGCACTCCGACAGCTGGAACGAGGGCGGCCGCCACGTGAAGACCGGCGCCATCGACTACGCGACAGGAAAGCCCGTGGACGCCGGTACGTTCCGCCAGGAGCTTTCCCTCGCGCGCGGCGAATTCGAGGCGTCTTGGAAGAGCGGCGGCGCGCCCGTCTCCCTGCGCTACCGCGTGCAGCACGGCACCGACTCGATCGCCGTGTACGACGTGCGCGGCGCGCCAGCGGCCGAGGCCAAAGTGTTCAACTGGCGGCTCTACCCCGGCGGAGAGAAATCGTTCACGGGCGGATGGGACCAGCTGGGCAACCAGATCGTCGGCATCAAGAATGGCAGCCTAGTGGACCTCGTAGGGCCAGACGGCAAACGCGTGGAGTTCGCAGTGAGCGCAGACCGCCTCGTGCCGGGCGGCTGGTGCCACGTGAACCGCAACGACACCGTGGCGAAGATGATGAAGCTCTACGACTACTATCAGGCGACCGCCGACCTCGGCAAGCCGGACCTGCTCTCCAACCGCGTCTTCGGCGGTCTCACGCGCGAACTCCGCGAAGGCGGCAGGACGCTCTTCCTCTCCGCCGTCACCTGCCTGCATCCGTGCAGGGACGAGGCTGAATGGCTCCGCCGCACGAACGAAACGCTCGACCGCGAGGGCTGGACGGTGGACGGCGAGGAGGCGAAGCGCGCCGAGCACGTCGCCGCATGGCGTGCGTTCTGGCGCCGCAGCCACGTGGAGCTCGCGCCGGCCTCCGGCGCGGCAGGCCGTCCCCGCATGGACTTCGTGGTGAACGAAGGGCTGCCCATCGGATTCGGCGTCAATTCGCAGGGCGGCGACCGCTTCGACGGCACGTTCGGCGCGGTGGAGCTGTCGTTCGGCAAAAGGAAGGCGTATTCGGGAACGCCCAAGCCCGGCGATCGCATCGCGCCGCCCAGGAAGGAGGACGCGAAGAACGGGATGCGCTTCTCGTGCAAGTTCAACGCGAGGAACGTGAAGGGCGCGCACCGGCTGTACGACAACGTAACGCCCGGACGGGCGGACGGATCGCTCGTGGACATAGTGGGCGAGCGACTGCGCGTGCTCGTGGGGGCGAAGAGCGCGCTGCATCCGGATAAAGTGCCATCGGGCCGCGCGGTGTCGCTTTCCGTCGCCGTCTCGCCGTTTGGCGATGTGGAGATCGTCCTCGACGGAAAAGTTCACAGGGCGTCGCTTGGCGGCGCCAACGTCGCCGACGAGTGCCGAGCCATCACCGCCGCCTACGCCGCGCAGCGCTACGTCAACCTCTGCACTGGGCGCGGACGCCTTCCTGTGCGCTTCAACGGCTCGCTTCTCACGCTCAAGCGCAATGGCGACTGGGACTACCGCAACTGGGGCAGCGGCTACTGGTGGCAGAACACGCGCCTCCCGTACTACACCGCCTTCGCCGC